>JAEZEZ010000095.1 GCA_023432855.1 Pseudomonadota bacterium
GCCTCGGCCAGGCGGTCGCCGGCGGCGCGGCGGCCGGCCGTCAGGGCGTCGGCGGCGGCGCGGTAGGCGGTCTCGGCGGCGGCGGCGCGGGCGTCGGCCTCCTTCAGCACGCCCTCGGTATCCTCGATCAGGCGGAGCGCCCGGGCCATGCGCACGCGCTCGGCCGGCAGGACGTCGACCGTCACGCTCAGTTTGCGCGCCATGGCGCGCAGGGCGAACAGCCGCTCCTCGGCCTTCTCCAGACGGTCGGGCTCGAACTCGAAGGCGTCGGCGGCGGAATCGACGGCGGCCAGGGCCTCGGTGGCCTCGACGATGGTGCGGTCGAGCGCCTCGCAGGCGGCGGCCAGGCGGCGGACCACGGCGTTGTCCTCGCCGGCGCCCGCCTGCACCGCCCGCTCGCGCGCCCGGTCCAGCGCCCGGAACGCCTGGGCCAGCCGTTGCGACAGGCCGTCGCCGCCCAGGCTCTCGCGCGCCTGGTCGATGTCGGCCAGGGCCTTTTCGGCGGCGCCCAGCAGGGCGCGCTCCTCGGCCAGCGACGCTTCCTCGCCCTCGCGCGGGTCGAGCCGGTCGAGCTCGGACAGGCGCAGGGTCAGCTCCTCGGTCTCGGCGGCGGCGCGGCCGGCGTCTTCCCGCAGGCGCTGGGCTTCGGCGCGGGCGTCGCGCCAGGCCTGCCAGGCCTCGCGCACGGCGGCGGCGGCGGGGCCGAGGCGGCCGTAGGCGTCGAGCACGCCGCGGTGGGTCTTCTGGTCGAGCAGACCCACGGTCTCGTGCTGGCCGTGCACCTCGATCAGCGCCTCGCCCAGTTCGCGCAGCACGCCCACGCCGGTGGGCTGGTCGTTGACGAAAGCGCGGCTGCGGCCGTCGGCGCCGAGCTGGCGGCGAAGCACCAGGTCCTCGCCGCGGTCGAAGGCCAGCCCCTTGTCCTCGAGCAGCGCCCAGGCGGGGTGGGCCGGCGGCAGGGCGAAGGCGGCGGAGGCCACCGCGCGCTCGGCGCCCGCGCGCACGAGCCCTGCGTCGGCGCGCTGGCCGGTGGCGAGGCCCAGGGCGTCGAGGATGATGGATTTGCCGGCGCCGGTCTCGCCGGTGAGCACGGTGAGGCCCGGCCCGAACGCGAGGTCCAGGCTGTCCACCAGCACCACGTCGCGAATGGCCAGGCCGATCAGCATGGACCGGAGCCTAGCGGGATTCTGCGGCCCGGCTCACATGCCGGGGATGACGCGCCGCCACCAGCTCTTCTTCTTGCGGTCGTTGTCCGGGTTGGCGGCCTCGGCGGGCGAGGCGGCTTCGGCGTCGGCGGCGGCCGCCTCGGCGGCGGCGTCGTTCGCCGGCGGCGTCGTCAGGCCTTCCGGCGCGGGCGACTGGGACGACGGCGAGGCGTCGGGATCGGCGCTGACCGAGGTGGTCGCCGAGGCCGGGATCGGACGGTTGGCCATCGGCTGGCCGCGGCGCTCCATCAGGCGGAAGGCGTCCTGGTACCAGCGGTCGCCCGGGTAGTTGTGGCCGAGCACGGCGGCGTTGCGGCGCGCCTCGTCCACCAGGCCCATGGTCAGGTAGGTCTCGACCAGGCGGTAGAGGGCCTCGGGCGTGTGGCTGGTGGTCTGGTAGTCGTCGACCACCTTCTTGAAGCGGCCGGCGGCGGCCAGCGGCTGGTTCTGGCGCAGGTACCAGCGGCCGACGGCCATTTCCTTTCCGGCCAGCTGGTCGTGGACCATGTCGATCTTCACGCGCGCGTCGCGGGCGTAGTCGCTCTGGGGATAGCGGCGGGCGACGTCGCGCAGGGTCTGCAGGGCGCTGGCCGTGGCGCCCTGGTCGCGCTGCACGTCCATGATCTGCTCGAAGTAGCAGATGGCCTTCAGGTAGTAGGCGTAGGCGGCCGACGGGCTGCCCGGATAGAGCTGGATGAAGCGATCGGCGGCGGCGATGGCGTCGGTGTACTGGTTGGCCTCGTAGTAGGCGTAGGCGCTCATCAGGATCGCGCGGCGCGACCACTCAGAATACGGGTGCTGGCGCTCGACTTCCTCGAAGTAGTCGACGGCCTCGGACCAGCGGCGCTGGTCGAGGCGGCGCGCGCCGGTGGCGTAGAGCTGGTCCACGGGCCGTTCGACGTAGGCCAGTTCGGGCTTCTTCTTGGCGCCGGCGCATCCGGCGATGGCCATGGCGGCGACGAGCGCGGCCATGAGCGCCCCACGGCTGGAGAGTTTCAGAAGCAACGGTCGGACCTCTCGAAAACGCGACGACGCGGAATCCCCATCCCGGCCGGACTTCGCTTCTACACGACGCGGCGAAGCGCGCCAACGGCGCTGCGGGACGGGCCCGGGACGCAGTGAAGCGCGGGCGTTGGGCGGTATTGGGGCGGGGGGAGGCCTCTTCCTTCCCTCTCGGGAGGGACCCGAAGGGCGGCGCGAAGCGCCAACGAGGTCCCAGCGTGCCGGAGCGGCCTCAGCCGCGCAGGCCCACGCTGGAGGAAGAAAGGGAACGGGCGCGCCAGCGCCCGCCTGCGACGATGGAAGAAGGTGCGCTTCGCGCATGCCACTCTTCCTCCCGCGCAAGGATCTCCGGCGCTGCTGCGCCTCCGATGCGCGGGGCCCTCCTTCCCTCCACGGAGGGAAGGGATGATCAATGGGAATGCAGGGGTAGCGGCTGACGCCTAGCCCGCCTGGGCCAGTTCCTGTTCGAAGGTGACGACGCGCCAGGCTTCGGGGCGGGCCAGCAGGGCGCGGACGAGGGCGTTGTTGATGCCGTGGCCGGCCTTGCGGCCTTCGAAGCGGGCCAGCAGCGGCATGCCCAGGACGTAGAGGTCGCCCACCGCGTCCAACGCCTTGTGGCGCACGAACTCGTCCGGGTAGCGCAGGCCCTCGGGATTGAGCACCCGGTCGCCGTCGATGACCACCGCGTTCTCGAGCGAACCGCCGCGGGCCAGGCCCATGGCGCGGAGCGCCTCGACTTCCTCGACGAAGCCGAAGGTGCGGGCCGACATGATCTCGCGGCGGTAGGTTTCCTCGTCGATGACGAGGTCGACGCTCTGGCGGCCGATGACCTCGCTGTCGAACTCGATCTCGAAGAACATCTCGAAGCGGTCGCAGGGCAGCAGGGCGGCGGACTTGCCGCCGGCTTCCTCGACCACGATCGGCTCGAGCACCTCGATGTAGCGCTGGGGGGCTTCCTGGCGGCGGAAGCCGGCGCGGTCGAGCAGCTGCACGAACGGCAGGGCCGAGCCGTCCATGATCGGGACCTCGGGGCCGTCGAGCTCGATCACCGCGTTGTCGATGCCCAGCACGCACATGGCCGACATCAGGTGCTCGATCGTCGAGACGGTGACGCCGGCGTCATTGGCGATGACGGTGCCGAGCTGGGTCTTGACCACGGCCTCGCCCGAGACCGGGACGCGGTTGTCCTTGTCCTTCACGTCGGTGCGCACGAACACGATGCCCGTCCCGGCCGCGGCCGGGCGGATGGACAGGCGCGTGCGCTTGCCCGTGTGCACGCCGACGCCGGCGCAGATGGCCGGGCCTGCGAGCGTGTGCTCGTGAACTTCTGAAACCGACGTGTACAAAAACGAATTCCTTCAACGCCCGCGCCCCCGCGGACGGCATGAGAAGCCGAACCGATACGGTTAAGGCCGGCCAGCCTCAACTAAAGTCGCGTTTCGCTTTGTTTCGGTTCTGCGACAGCCCGCCGCGCCTTGCGGGCAAAGGAAAAGGCCGGGGACGCGAGCCCCCGGCCTCTAACCGTTTCAGCGCCGCGTCGTCAGTTGGCGAGACGCCGCAGGAAGGACGGGATCTCCAGGTCGTCCTGGGCGGCTTCCGGCGCTTCCAGCGTGGGCTCGGGCTCGGCCTGCTGGGTGGTGCGCAGTTCGGGACGGGCGCGGCCGAACTGCTGCGGCTGGGGCTTTTCCTCGTAGCGGGGGCGTCCGCCGCCGAACAGGCTGCGCCAGCCGCCCTTGCGGGGCTCGTCCTGGGCCTCGGGCTCGGGCGCGCGGGCCGACGGCTGGGCCGTGCGGGCGCCGGGGCGCGAGACCGGGGTGTCGAGGTAGAGGTCGCCCTGGGAGTCGTCCTCGTCGTAGGCCACCATCGGATCGACGATGCGCGCGATCGGCCGGCTTTCCTGGGCTTGGGCGGCGGGACGGACGTCCTCGACCGCCGGCGCGCGGACTTCCGGGGTCGCGAAGATGTCGGGCTCGGCGCGGCCGAAGGTCGGAGCGGCGGGCCGGGCTTCCGGCTCGGCGGCGCGGGCGGCCGGGCGGATGGGCTCGGCGGCCGGCGCCGGGGTGGGCGCGACGGTCGGCTGGATGG
>JAEZEZ010000037.1 GCA_023432855.1 Pseudomonadota bacterium
ACTGGAAGCCGCGCCAGTCGCTGTCGTGGCCCAGGTTCTCGACGAAGGTGAAGCCGCCGATGTCGAAGGCCTGGACGCTGTCGAAGCCCTCGTCACCGCCGTGGGCCTGCATCCACAGCTCCCAGCCATCGACGCGGCCGTAGCCGTCGCCGGGGCCGGCGCTCATGGAGCCGCCCGCGCCGGAGGCGTCGCGGATTTCCTGCCAGCGGGCCGTTACCGCATCGGCCGAACGGCGCCAGAACTCGGAGGACGCCTCGGCGGCCACCAGCAGTTCGAAGGCTTCGTTGTCGGGCAGGCCGACGATGAACCAGTCGTTCCCGTCCAGGATCAGCTCGTACTCGACGAAGCCCTTGTCGACGTTGTCCATGGTGAAGGCCGAGGCGGTCGTGCCGCCGGTCTCCACCACGAGGATGCCGCCGAAGTTCAGCACGCCGGGCGAGGCGGCCAGCACGTCGTTGGGCACGATCTCGGTCGAGCCCGCGGCCGTGCCGACCACCAGCACGTCGGCGGTCGAGCCGGGCCCGCCCAGCTCCACGTCCAGGTGCAGCTCCGAGCCGGCGCCGCCGAAGAAGGCGGTGGCCGGCAGGTAGAGGTAGTCGTCCACCTGGCCGTCGACGCCCGAGATGACCCCGTAGTTGTCGAGGTATTCGAGGTCGAGCAGGGTGGTGATCTCGGGCGCGCCGGTGTTGCGGCTGAAGCCGATCTCGCCGGTGTTGACCACGATGTCGGCGTCCAGGCCCAGGCCGCCGAAGTCGGACGTGCCGTAGGTCTCCCAGAGGCCGGAGTTGTACAGGTAGTCGTCGTTCGCGGTCAGGTCGACGAAGCCGTAGATCTCGCCCGAGTTGTAGATCGCCGCCTCGCCGCCATCGATGTCGATGGCCAGGCCCGTGCCGGACCAGATCGTCCCGGCCGTCGACAGGTAGGTCCCGATCAGGGTGGTGGCGTGGATGGCCACGTCGCTGCCGTAGATTTCGCCGCTGTCGATGAAGATGGCCGAGAAGTCGCCCGCCTCGACGTGAATGGCCTCGCCGTTGACGCCGCCGATGGCCGTGATGTCGCCCGCCACGTCGACATAGACGTCGTCGCCGGCGATCGCCTCGATGCCGTAGGCCGTGTTCGCCGACTCGGCGGTGATGGAGCCGACCAGGCTGGCGTTCACCGTGCCGGCAAAGGTGTAGGCGTCGAAGCCGGTGGCGCTGTCGTAGCCGTACACGTCCACGTCGCCCTCGACATCGATCAGGACGCCGAGGCCGCCGTAGGAGCTGATGCCGATGGCGTAGCCGGCGGGCGCGTTGACCGTGATGTCACCGGTCACCGTGGTGGAGGCGAAGCCCGTGCCGCTGTCGATGTCGAGGCCGGTGTTGAACAGGGCGCCGCCGGCGTAGGCGTAGCCGTCCAGCACCATGGTGGCGTCACCCGTCGCGTTGATGTCCACGGCGTAGGCCAGGATCCCCGGCGAATTGGCGATGACGTTGCCGGTGATGGTCACCGAACCGTCTCCGCCGGCGCTGAAGGCCTGGACATAGACGCCGTAGGCGCTCGTCCCGCCGGACGAGTAGATGTTGCCCGTGACCTCGACGGCCACGTCGCCCGCGGTGCTCTCGGCATAGATGCCGGCGGCGAAGTCCGCGGCGCTGATCGACATGTCGCCCGCCGTGGTGATCGACACGTCGCCGGCGGCGAAGGCGTCGATGCCGTAGGCGTCGTAGTTGGCGCTGGAGGCCAGCAGGCCGCCCGAGAAGTCGATGTCGATGCCGCCATAGTCGCTCTCGACCAGCATGCCGTAGGCGCTGCCGCCGCCGAACAGGGCGCCGCCATAGGCGCGCGCGTCGATGTTTCCGGTCATGGTCACCGTGGCGCTGTAGTCGCCGTAGATGGCCATGCCGAAGGCGTCGTAGTCGCTGCTGTTGGCGGTGATGTCGCCGGTAAGGGTGACGCTGGCGTCGCCCAGCGGGCCGGTGTCGATCTCGATGCCCTTGGCCGAGTCGTAGGCGTAGGCGCCGATGTCGCCGGTCATGGTGAGGGTGGAGTCGCTCGCCGAGTAGAGGTCGATCCCGTAAACGCGGCCGCTGCTGCTGGTGGCGGTGATGTCGCCGGTCATGGTGAAGGTGACCGAGGCGTCGTCGGAGATCACGTAGGCGCCGTAGGCGTCGTCGTCGCCGAAGCTGATCATGTTGCCGGTGACGGTGACCGTGGCGTTGTCGTCGGCCTGGACGTAGATGCCGATGGCGCGGCCCAGCGACGAGTAGGTGTCGATGTCGCCGGTGACCGCGACCGTGGCGTCGCCCACGCCGGTCTCGACATTGATCCCGTTGACCTCGAAGACGCCGTCCGTGGTGATGTTGCCGGCCACCGAAATGTCGGCCCCCGTCGCTCCGATGGCGGCGACGCCATAGGCGTCGCTGAGGTTGCTGTCCGCGACGATGTTGCCCGTCAGGTCGACGCTGACCGCGCCGGCGTTCGACACGATGTCGATGCCGGAGGCGTAGTCGTCGGCGATGGCCGTGACGTCCCCGGTCATGGTCAGGTCGGCGTCGAACAGGGCCTCGATGTCGAGGCCGTAGGCGTTCGAGCCGGTGCTGGTGGCCGAGACGTTCCCGTTCACGTCCACGGTGGCGTAGTCGCCGAACGCATAGACGTCGATGCCCGTGGCCTCGCCGGCGGCGTTGACCGTCGTGTCGCCATAGACGCCGACCAGGGCGAACTCGTCGGCATAGACTTCCAGGCCGAGGGCGTAGCCCGTCCCCGCCGTCGCGGTGATGTCGCCCTCGATGTCGACCAGGGCGTAGCCCGAGGAAGACACGACGTCGATTGCGGTGGCCGTATCCGCGGCGTCGGCGGTGACGTCGCCGGTCACCTCCAGCTCGAGGTCGTCCGACGCGTTGAGGTCGATGCCGAACGCGTTCACGTCCGAAGTCGCGAGGACGTTCCCTTCGACCTCGACGCTGATGTAGGCGGCGTCGATGTAGATGCCGTACGCGTTGGCCGCCGCATCCACGGTGATGTCGCCGACCACGTCCACCAGGGCAAGGGTCGCCCCGTCGATGTCGATGCCGAAGGCCTGACCCGCGTCGCTGGTGGCCGTGATCGAGCCGGTCAGGCCGACCGCGGCCAATGCCCCGTATGCGTAGATGCCATATGCGGCGCCGTCTCCGTCGGCGGTGATGTCGCCCGTGACCGCCACCACGGTGTTCCCAAAGCTGGTGGCGACAATGCCCCCGGCTGCGCCGGCGGAGGTCGAGGAGATGTCACCCTCGACGACAACGGTCGTGCCCAGGATGGCCGCCGCATCGATGCCGATGGCCAACAGGCCGCCGGTGCTGACGGTCACGTCGCCGTAGAGATCGATGTAGGCGTAGCCGAAGGCCTCGACATCCATACCAGTGGTGAACGCGGCGCCGATCGCGGAGATGTCGCCGGTCATGTTCACATCGGCGTTGCCGACGGCGTAGACATCGATCCCGGTCGCGAAGAAGCCGCCTACCGACGTGGCGTCGATGTCGCCCGTGACGTCCGCGGTGACGCTTCCGTCGTCGGTCTCGATGTTGATGCCGACCGCGGCGTTGCCGCCCTGCGCTGCGATGTCGCCGTCCTGCGTGACCGAGGCGTCGCCGTCGCCGGCGTAGACGTTGATGCCGATCGCGGCGCTGTCCGAGGTCGCGGTGATGTCTGCGGTCGCGTAGACGTCCACCACGCCGCCCGAAGCGGAGATGCCATAGGCGTAGTCGCCGCCCACGACCGTGATTCCGCCGACAACGCTGACCTGGGTGGTGCCCGTCAGCACATCGGAAGTCGCCAGGACGCCGTAGGCGCTGTCCAGGGCCTCGACATTGATCGCGCCTTCGACCAGCACCGTGCTGGAGGTCGCGCCGGCGGACAGGATGCCCCAGGCGTCGCCGTCGGCGTTGTAGACATCCAGGGTCCCGTTGGACGTCACGCCCGCGTTGTCGCCGCGGACCCAGATCGCTACGTCGCCGTAGCCCCAGGTCCCGTCGACGCTGATGTCGCCGGTGTTGGTGACGAGCACGTCGCCGGTGTTGGCGACGGAATAGGCGATGATGCCGGCCCCACCGGCGGTGATGTCGCCGCTGTTGTCGACCACGATGTCATCGTCGGCGAAGGCCACCACGCCGTCGCTGTCCGCCGTCAGCTCGGCGCCGTTGTAGACGTAGACGTCGGCGTCCGCCCCATAGGCCCGCACGTCGATGGCGTCGGCGTCCGAGGTGATCGTCGCGCCCGTCGCCACGTCTGCCGTGGCGTCGCCGCCGGCCGAGGTGTTGACGGTCAGCCCGTCGCCCGTGGCGTTCACCACCACGTCCGCCTCGACGATGACCGTCAGGTCCGTGCCGGCCGCGCCGACGTAGTCGATGCCGGTCGGGTAGGGGTTGCCGGTGGAGTCGCAGGTGGCGACCCCGCCCACGGCCGCGCCGCACTCGTCGAGCGCCAGCGCCCGCTCGGGCGCCGCGACGGCGGCGATGGCCAGGGAGCAGCCCAGCGCGGTGCCGAGCATGAGCGCCCGCGGCGAGCGGCCGCCGGTTGCGCGCACGGCTTCGCCCGCGCCCGAGAACGTGTGGATCGGCATCGTCTGGATTTCCCCTCGAGAAACACGCATGCCGCGAGTCCTGCGGCCGCCGTAACCAGATACCACCGTTATTATGTCAGCCGCAATACGCCCGGGAGGGGAAAGAGGGCTAACGAATCTCTACTGTTGCGCAGGGTCGCCATTGCGGAACCGCCACTTCATGACCAGCACCGAAAACGCCATCATCCCGGCCAGCGAATTGGCCACGATGATTGGCCAGGCCAGGGTCATCACCCCGTAGACCACCCACAGCGCGAAGCATGTGCAGGTCAGCAGGTAGGTGCGCAGCGACACCGCCGTGGCGTCGCGCTCGCGCGCGATCTTCAGCACCTGGGGCGCGAACGAGGTGATGGAGGCGACGGCGGCGGCCGTGCCCACGAGGTTGGCGGCGAGCGTGCTCAAGCGGGGCTCCGGTCCAGGCGCGTCGGGGCCGGATGAACGGCTGCGCTGGCGTCGCGGTTCCGGCGGACGCCGCGCGGCGAAATCCCCGTCCTTCGACAAGCTCAGGATGAGGATTTCGAATGCGCCCGCTCATTAGCCCTCATCCTGAGCCTGTCGAAGGACGAGGGCGGGCCCTCGCCGCACCCCGCCCCCGTTGCTTCCGGGGCGTCCAATGGCTACATCCCGGGCCCGATTTCCCGTCATTCCAGACGCCCCTACCCGAGCGAGCGCGCGCGCCCATGGCACAGCAGTACATCTTCTCCATGCAGGGCCTGACCAAGGCCTATCCCGGCGGCAAGAAGGTGTTCGAGAACATCTGGCTGTCGTTCTACCCGGACGCCAAGATCGGCGTCGTCGGCGTCAACGGCTCGGGCAAGTCGACCCTGCTGAAGATCATGGCCGGCATCGACACCGAGTTCTCGGGCGAGGCCAAGGCCGCCGAGGGCACCAAGATGGGCTACCTCGAGCAGGAGCCCCAGCTCGACCCGTCCCTCGACGTCTGGGGCAACGTCATCGCCTGGTGCGACGAGAAGAAGACCTTCGACCGCTTCAACGCCGTCGCCGCCGAACTGGGCGAGAACTACACCGACGAGCTGATGGAGGAGATGACCGCGCTGCAGGAGAAGCTCGACGCCGGCGACCTGTGGGACATCGACAGCCGCATCGAGATGGCCATGGACGCCCTGCGCTGTCCGCCCAACGACGCCGACGTGACGAAGCTGTCGGGCGGCGAGCGCCGCCGCGTGGCGCTGGCCCGCCTGCTGCTGTCGAAGCCCGACATGCTGCTGCTGGACGAGCCGACCAACCACCTCGACGCCGAGAGCGTGGCCTGGCTCCAGCACCACCTGGAGGCCTTCCCCGGCTGCGTCATCCTGGTCACCCACGACCGCTACTTCCTCGACCAGGTCACCAAGTGGACGCTCGAGCTCGATCGCGGCAAGGGCATCCCCTACGAGGGCAACTACTCGGCCTGGCTGGAGCAGAAGGCCAAGCGCATGGCCCAGGAGGAGCGCGAAGCCGAGGGCAAGGCCCGCTTCATGCAGAAGGAGCTGGAGTGGGTGCGCTCGTCGCCCAGCGCCCGCCGCTCGAAGTCCAAGGCCCGTCTGGCCGCCTTCGAGGAGCTGCAGAACCGCGCCGAGCGCGAGAAGCAGACCTTCGCCCAGATCCAGATCCCGCCCGGCCCGCGGCTCGGCAACAACGTCATCGAGGCCCACGACCTGACCAAGGCCTACGGCGACAAGGTCCTGTTCAACGACATCGACTTCAAGCTGCCGCCCGGCGGCATCGTCGGCGTCATCGGCCCCAACGGCGCCGGCAAGTCGACCCTGTTCAAGATCATCACCGGCCAGGAGACCCCCGACGGCGGCGAGATCCGCGTCGGCGAGACGGTCAAGCTCGCCTACGTCGACCAGAGCCGCGACGCGCTCGACCCCAACAAGACCGTGTGGGAGGAGATCTCCGGCGGGCTCGACGTGATGAAGGTCGGCGGCCGCGAGGTGCCCTCGCGCGCCTACGTCGGCTCGTTCAACTTCAAGGGCGGGGACCAGCAGAAGAAGGTCGGCCTGCTCTCGGGCGGCGAGCGCAACCGCGTCCACCTGGCCAAGACCCTGGCCTCCGGCGGCAACGTCATCCTGCTCGACGAACCGACCAACGACCTCGACGTCGAGACCCTGCAGGCGCTGGAAAGCGCGCTCGAGGACTTCCCCGGCTGCGCCGTGGTCATCAGCCACGACCGCTGGTTCCTCGACCGCCTCGCCACCCACATCCTGGCCTTCGAGGGCGACAGCCACGTCGAATGGTTCGAGGGCAACTTCGAAGCCTACGAGGAAGACAAGAAACGCCGCCTCGGCGCCGACAGCCTCATCCCCCACCGCATCAAGTTCCAGAAGTTCGCGCGGTAGGGGGGAAGTCCTCGTCCTTCGACAAGCTCAGGATGAGGATTTCTCGGCGCCATCCCAGTAGCCCTCATCCTGAGCCTGTCGAAGGACGAGGGCGCCGGGCGCCTAAGTAAACATCCCCACCTCGCCCTCGAGCACGGTCTGCTCGAGGCGCGGCGCCTCGCCGGCGCGCCATAGCGGCACGTGGTGGCGCACGCGGTAGGTGATCGGCCCGCCGTCCGGCGTCCGGGCCCGTTCCAGGGGGTGGGGGATCCCCACGAACTCGCAGCTCAGGCCCTGCGCCGTGCAGGTGACCAGGCCATAGCCATGGCCGCCGCTATCCAGGAACTTCAGGTGCGGCGACACCTGCGGGTTGCGCACGGCCAGCGCCGCTTCCCGGTCATGCGTCGCCTGCAGCGCGAACGCCGCGCGCACCCCGTGCAGGCAGGCGAAGTCCGCGGCGGGCACGGGCGCCGCCCCGCCCGGCGGGTCGTACAGGTAGATCGGCCGCAGCGGGTCGTCGGCCTTGATGATGCGCGGCAGCACCTCGCCCTGGCCCACCGACGAGATCGAGCCGGTGACGAACTCGAACCCCGCGGGCTCGAACGCGCGCGGCGGCAGGTCCTTCGACATCAGCCCGGCGAAGAAGGCGTGCCGGTCGCCGGCCACCGCCCCGAACCCGGTGATCCCCCGCGCGCGCACGAAGTCCAGGATCTCGCCCCGCTCGGCCCGGTAGCCCGACCAGTCGGTGGTCGCCAGCACGCCATAGCCGCCGTCGGCCGGCCACGCGCCCTTGCCCTCAGGCGTGTGCTGCGGGTCGGTGCGCCACTCCAGCGAGGCCTGGGAGTTGCCCCAGATCTTCCACGTCGCGCCCGACGCCCCCAGCCGTTCCTTCAGCCACGCCTTCTGATCGCGCCCCAGCATGGTCTGCGGCTCGCCGTCCTTGCGCCAGTTGGGGATCTCCTTGCCGTTGAAGCGGATCACCTCCGGCGGCCGGCCGCCGTCCCACGTCCGCCCCGCGTCCAGCACCGCGATGGCCTCGCCCGGCGCATAGCGATAGCCCTCCACCCCCAGCGGGTCGGTGCGGTCGTCCAGCGCCGCGCTCGGCATCTTGAACGAGTGGTTGTCGGTCAGCAGCAGCTCCAGGTGCCGCCCGAACCGCAAGGCACGCCACAGCTTCAGCGACGAGATCGCCGCCAGGTTCGACGGCTCCAGCCCCAGGCCGTGCTCGTCGTACTCCGTCGGCAGCACGTCCTCGACCGGCGGCGCCACGAACAGGTCGCGCCCCCCGTCCGGCAGCCGCCCGACCCGCGCCGGCTGGTATTCGAACCAGGCCTGGTTGGCCGCCACCTTCAGCCGCTGCGCCGCCCGCGGCTTGCCGCCGAACACCTGCACCGACTGATAGGCCACCCACGAGAACTCGTGGTTGTCCCAGATGCACACGAACGGCCAGCGCGCCCGCGCGTCCTGGATGTCCGGATCGTTCAGCGTCGCCTGCCAGCACAGGCGGTAGTCCCCGAGCGTCGTCGGGATGTGGAAATTGCCGATCTTCTCGCCGTTCGGATAGCGCACGAAGTCGCGGATGCGCCGGCCATAGCGCCCGTTCGGCTGGTCCTCGGGATAGACCGTCACCTCGTAGATGAAGTCCCCCAGGTGCAGCACGAAATCCAGCCGCTCGTCCGCCGGCCGCCGCTCATCCTCGAAGATCATCCGCCGCCAGGCGTTCTGCGCCCCCTCGTTGGGGCTCTGGCACGAGACGAAGGCAAAGCGCACCGCCCGGTCCGCATCCGCCGCCGGCGCCGTCACCGTCCGCCCGATGCGCGAGCCCGCGCCCGTCTGGTCGGTGAAGCGATAGAAATAGACGGAGGCAGGCCGAAGCCCCGCCGCCAGCACCCGGCTGGTCCAGTCGCCCTCGGCCTTCGGCTCGGCCCGGGCTGTGGCGACCACCCGCCGGAACCCCTCGTCCTCGGCCACCTCGACGGTCAGAATTGGCGCTATGACATCGGCGGTCGCCGGCCGCCGCGTCCACAGCACCACGCTGTCCGCCCCCGGATCCCCCGACGCCACCCCCTGGGGATAGAGCTCCCGCCGCTCGGTCCATTTGACCCGCGAAGGCCGAGCCTCAGCCCGCCCCCACGCCAGCGAGGCCCCCATGGCGGCCGCCGACGCCAGGAACGCCCGGCGGGATGTGTTGTCGGTCATGGCGGAGCCCTCCCGGGCGGGAGTAGGCACCCGCCGGGGGCAGGGAGCCAGTTAAGGACGGGTAATGTGCATGGGTGCAGGGTTTTGGGGGGGGGGGAGGTAGCTGGCCATGCTCGTTTCAGCAGGCGAATGGTTCCGAGCGACCTCTCAACGAGGTCGGATCGGACTTTAGATGTGGTCAGTTTCACTGTCGTAGCCGGTATTTTCCTGCCGATCCGACCCCTTCGCCGTCATCGTGCGTTTACAGAACCGTCACACGGCCCTAGAGCCTGCGCCCGTTCCCGCCGACCGGAGGCCCACGCCCCATGCTGACTTGGTTCCAGGCCCTGCTGCCCAAGGAGGAGGCCTTCTACGGCCACTTCGACAACCACGCCGCCATCCTGGTGGAGGGGGCCCAGGCGCTCAGGGCGCTGCTCGAGGGGGGCGAGGCCGTGGAGGCCAACTGCCGGCTGATCATGGAGCGCGAGGACGCCGCCGACGCCATCACCATGGAGGTGATCCACGCGGTGCGGCGCAGCTTCATCACCCCCTTCGACCGCTCCGACATCCGCGGCCTGATCAACTCGATGGACGACGCCATCGACCAGATGCAGAAGACCGCCAAGGCCATAATCCTCTACGAACAGAGGGATTTCTCGCCGCAGATGCGCTCGATGGGCGACGTCATCGTCGAGGCGGCCCTGACCACCCAGAAGGCCGTGGGCCTGCTCGACGGGCTGAAGAAGAACCAGACCGACCTGGCCGAGCTGACCCACCGGGTCACCCGGCTGGAGAACGATTCCGACGAGATGTACGACGCCGGCATGAAGGCCCTGTTCCAGGCCAGCCGCCAGGACCCGCTGGGCTTCATCGCCGGGGCCGAGATCTACGACCACCTCGAGAAGGTCATGGACCGGTTCGAGGACGTGGCCATCCGCGTCAGCGGCATCCTCACCGAGCACGCGTAGGGGCGCGCCGGCGTGGACCTTTCCAGTCCCTTCGCGGTGCTGGTCATCCTCATCGGGGTGGCCCTGCTGTTCGACTTCCTGAACGGCCAGCACGACGCGGCCAACTCCATCGCCACCATCGTGGCGACGCGCGTCCTGCCGCCCCACTTCGCGGTGGCCTGGGCCGCCTTCTTCAACTTCATCGCCTTCCTGTTCTTCGGCACCCATGTGGCGCAGACCATCGGAAGCGGAATCGTCTCTGCCGATGTCATCGACGCACAGGTGGTGTTCGGCGCCCTCATGGGCGCGATCTGCTGGAACGTGATCACCTGGATCGGCGGGATTCCTTCAAGCTCCTCGCACGCTCTCATCGGAGGAATTCTCGGCGCAGCCATCTCGAAAGCCGGAATCGGGGCCGTCGTCTGGAGCGGCCTGGCTCCCACTCTGCTCGCCATCGTGGCATCGCCGTTCATCGGCTTCGTTCTGGCGCTCCTGTTCGTGCTCATCGTTTCGTGGGCCTTCCTGCGCGCAACGCCGCTGACCGCCGACAGGACGTTCCGGTCCCTCCAGTTCCTGTCTGCCTCGCTGTATTCGCTCGGACACGGCGGCAACGACGCCCAGAAGACGATGGGCCTGATCGCCGTGCTGCTCTACTCTCAGGGCCTGCTCGGGCCGACCTTCTACGTGCCGCTCTGGGTCGTCATCTGCTGCCAGGCCGTCATGGCTCTCGGCACATTGTTCGGCGGATGGAGGATCGTGCACACGATGGGCTCGAAGATCAC
>JAEZEZ010000068.1 GCA_023432855.1 Pseudomonadota bacterium
CCGCCAAGACCGCCAAGACCGCCAAGACCGCCAAGACCGCCACGGCGCTTGGGGATGGGGCGGCCGCCCGCGCACGCCAGGGCAACGGGGCGGCGCGTCGTCTGGCTGCGCAGGGACCGGATCGATGAACGAATCCTCGCCGCCCCGGCGCAAGCCACGCGCGCAGCCCAGCCCGACCCAGCGGGCACTGGGGCTGCTGACGCGCCGCGAGCATTCGCGCCGCGAACTCAAGCGCAAGCTGGCCGCGCGCGGCGTCGAAGCCGGCGAGGCCGAGGCCGCGATCGACAGGCTGGCCTCGGCCGGCTGGCAGGACGACCGGCGCTTCGCCGAGTCGCTGGTGCGCAGTCGCGCAGGCACCGGTTATGGCCCGCTGCACATCCGCGCCGAGCTGGGCACCCATGGCCTGGACGGCGAGGCCATCGCCGCCGCGCTCGCCACGTTCGAGGGCGACTGGACCGACGTGGCCAGGGACCTGGTGCGCCGCCGCTTCGGCCCAGCAGGGCCGGCGGACCTCAACCAGCGCCGCAAGGCGGCCGAACTGCTGATGCGCCGGGGCTTCGACGGCGAGCGCATCCGCGCCGCGACCCGCTACGACCCGGACGACGCCGACACCTGAACCGGGGCGTTTGTTATTCTGGTCGCTTCCCCCGGGTCGACCGGTCTGGCCATCCGTCTTCCGTCGAGGAACCGGCGCGCCGGACGCGGCGCCCGCTTGCAGCCGCCGACATGACCACGTCCAGTACCTATACCACCGCGCGCATCCGCAGCGATTTCCTCGAATTCTTCCGCGGCAAGGGCCACGAGATCGTGCCTTCCGCGCCGCTCGTGCCGGCCAACGACCCGACCCTGCTGTTCACCAACTCGGGCATGGTCCAGTTCAAGGACGTGTTCCTGGGCGCGGAGAAGCGCAGCTACGTGCGGGCGGCCGACGTCCAGCGCTGCCTGCGCGCGGGCGGCAAGCACAACGACCTGGACTCGGTGGGCTACACCGCGCGCCACCACACCTTCTTCGAGATGCTCGGCAACTTCTCGTTTGGCGACTACTTCAAGGAGCGCGCGATCGAGCTGGCCTGGACGCTGGTGACCAAGGAGTTCGGGATTCCCGCCGATCGCCTCATGGCCACCGTCTACATCGACGACGATGAGGCCTTCGACCTGTGGAAGAAGATCGCCGGCCTGCCCGAGAGCCGCATCGTCCGCATCGCCGGCTCCGACAACTTCTGGTCCATGGGCGACACGGGCCCGTGCGGCCCCTGCACCGAGATCTTCTACGACCACGGCGACAAGGTGTTCGGCGGCCCTCCGGGAAGCCCCGATGCGGACGGCGACCGGTGGGTCGAGATCTGGAACCTCGTGTTCATGCAGTTCGAGCAGCACGCCGACGGATCGCGCACCAACCTGCCCAAGCCCTCCATCGACACCGGCGCCGGCCTCGAGCGGGTGGCCGCCGTCATGCAGGGCGTCACTTCCAACTACGACACCGACCTGTTCCGGGCGCTGATCGCGGCCTCCGAAGAGCTGACCGGCATGAAGGCCGAAGGCGACCAGGCGCCCAGCCACCGGGTCATCGCCGACCACCTGCGTTCGTCCTGCTTCCTCATCGCCGACGGCGTCACGCCCTCGAACGAGGGCCGCGGCTACGTACTGCGCCGGATCATGCGCCGCGCCATGCGCCACGCCTATCTGCTGGGCGCGTCCGAGCCGCTCATGCACCGGCTGGTGCCCGCGCTGTCGGCCCAGATGGGCGACGCCTACCCCGACCTTCGGCGGGCCCAGGCCTTCGTCACCGAAACACTGCGCCAGGAAGAGGAACGCTTCCGCGCCACGCTGGGCCGCGGCATGGCGCTGCTGGAGGACGCCACCGGCAAGCTGGGCGAAGGCGGGACCATCCCGGGCCAGACCGCCTTCACCCTCTACGACACCTACGGCTTCCCGCTCGACCTGACCCAGGACGAGGCCCGCCGCCGTGGCCTCGCCGTGGACGTCGAAGGCTTCGAGGCCGCCATGGCGGAGCAGCGCAAGCGCGGCAAGGAGAACTGGAAGGGCTCCGGCCAGCAGGCTGACGCCGCCGAGTGGCTGAAGCTGCGTGAACGCCACGGCGCAACGGAATTCCTGGGCTACGAAGGCGACGGCCTGCACGGCCAGGGCCGGGCCCTGGCCCTGATGCGCGATGGCGCGCCCGCCGACCGGGCCGGACAGGGTCAGGTGGTCGAGGTGCTGACCGACCGGACGCCCTTCTACGCCGAAAGCGGCGGCCAGGCCGGCGACAAGGGCGTGGCCGTCTGGGCGACCGGGCGCGGCCGCATCGTCGACACCCAGAAGCACGCCGGCGACCTGCACGTGCACACCCTCGAGATCGACGAGGGCCAGCTGTGCATCAATGACGTTCTGACCTTTACCGTGGACGCGGAGAACCGCCGTGCGACGCGGTCCAACCACTCCGCCACCCACCTGCTCCACACGGCGCTCCGCAATGTCCTGGGCGAGCATGTGACCCAGAAGGGCCAGATGGTGGATGGCGACCGCATCCGCTTCGACTTCAGCCACGGCGCCCCCGTGACGCCCGATCAGATCGCTCGCATCGAGGACGAGGTAAACGCCGTCGTGCGCCAGAACGCCGAGGCCGAAATCAAGGTCATGGCGCCCCAGGAGGCCATTGAGGCCGGCGCCATGGCGCTGTTCGGGGAGAAATACGGCGACCGCGTGCGCGTGCTCACGCTCGGTCGGCCGCTGGATGGCGGGGAGGGCGCCTACTCGGTCGAGCTCTGCGGCGGCACCCACGTGTCGCGCACCGGCGACATCGCCCTGTTCAAGATCGTCAGCGAGGGCGGCATCGCCGCCGGCGTGCGGCGCATCGAGGCGCTGACCGGCGAAGCCGCGCGCCAGTACCTGCTGGAGCGCGACCGGCTGGCCCGCGAGCTGGCCGACCGTTTCAAGGTCCAGCCCTCCGAAGTCGGCGCCCGGGTCGAGGCGCTGGTCAACGAGCGCAAGGCGCTGGAGAAGGCGCTGGCGGACGCCAAGCGCCAACTGGCGCTGGGCGGGGGCGGCGGCGCGGCCGCGGGGCCCGAGGACGTGGGCGGCGTGAAGTTCATCGGCCGTGTGCTCGACGGCGTCGACGGCAAGGGCCTTCGCCCGGTCGCCGAGGACTTCCGCAAGCAGGTCGGGTCGGGCGTGGTGGCGCTGGTCGGCGCCGCTGACGGCAAGGCGGCCGTGACCGTGGCCGTGACGCCGGACCTCGTCGGCCGCTTCAACGCCGCCGACCTGGCGCGCGCGGCGGTACTGGCCATGGGCGGCCAGGGCGCCGGCGGCAAACCCGACTTCGCCCAGGGCGGCGCCCCTGACGCCGGCAAGGCCCAGGCGGGCGTCGACGCAGTGAAGGCGGCGCTGGCGGGGTAGGGCCTCAGGCCGCCGCGCGGGCGCCGATCTCCGCGAGCAGTTCCGCCGTCGTGCGGACGGCGGCGAACTCGTAGCCAAGGGTGGCCACGTGGGCGCGGTGCACGTCCTCGGCTGCAATGACGCCGCCTTTGCCGTCGGGCAGATCGAAGCAGTCGCACGCGTCCTCGGCCAGGATCACCTTCCAGCCCAGGTTCGAGGCCACCCGGGTGGTGGTCGACACGCACATGTCGGTGGAGATGCCGAACAGGACCAGCGTCCTGGCGCCAAGGCGGCGCAGCCGCAGGTCGAGATCGGTGCCGATGAAGGCGGCGTTGACGCTCTTGGAGACGACCGGCTCGCCGTCTCGGGGCTCGAACCCCGGCCGAAAGGCGTTCCCCGGCTCCCCTGGGGCGAGTGTCGATCCGGGCTCCACAGAGTCGTGGCGCACATGGATGATCGGCGCCCCCGCCGCACGCCACGCCGCCAGCAGCGCCGTCCCGTTCTCGTCCACCTTCCCGTTCCACCGGCGCGGCCACGGCGGCCTGTCGAACGCCCGCTGCATGTCGATGGGCATGAGGACGGTGCTGGCGGGGTCGAGCATGGCGGGGGGTCCGTTCAACGGTAGGCGGGGTTAGGCCGCACAGGGCTCGGGCAGCATGACTGAAGGCGGATCGAAGACGAAGGGCGAAGGATCTTCGCACACCCCCTGATCCGGCACGCCGCTGGCCGCCCTCAAGGCCGAGCAGATGCGGGTGATGGCGAACGGAACCTCGGCCGGATGCACGCGCAGCACGCGCCAGCGCGCAGTCTTGATCCTGGCTACTCTGGCGGCATCCGGTCCGCTACCGTCATCGAGAACGACCGCCAGACGGTGAGCGTGGGTGAAGAAGTCGGCTGGAATGGACGCGCTGGTGGACCAGCGCCGCCATTTCACGCCTCCGAGACGCTTGGCCCGCAGTCGATCCCAAAGCATGGCGCGGGCGCGAGAACGTACAAGCCCTGCCTCTCCTTCAGGAGAGGACGCGAGCCCCTTCGGCCCCGGCCGAAGGGGGAGCGGGTGAGGCCTATCCGCCGCCACGACGGGTGACAGCTCCCTCGTCGTCACGGCGTTCAGGACCGCCTCGCAAACGGCGTCCGGATCCTCGAACAGGTCGGTGTTCCAGACCCTGATCACCCGCCAGCCCTGGAAGCCGAGCCATTCGGTGCGGCGCTGATCCGCCGCCGGCGTTTCGCCATGCTGACTGCCATCCAGCTCGACGATCAGGCGGTGCTCCAGGCACGCGAAGTCTGCGAAGTAGGGGCCGATCGCATACTGGCGCCGCCACTTCAGTCCGCCCAGGCGCCTGGACCTCAACCGGCTCCACAGAAGTCGTTCGGCGCTGGTCGCCCCGGATCGTAGAGCGCGCGCCCTGATCGTATTCGGATGCGGCTCCATGCCGTCTCTCCGGCGCTGCGGAGAGGGCTCACCCGCTCCCCTTCGCCGCTCCTGGCGGAGCTGCGAAGGGCTCGCGTCCTCTCCTGAAGGAGAGGAAGCCTAACCGCGCAGGACGAACAAAACAAGAACTGCGTTACGGGACCGGTCTCTCCGCCGGACGCGGCGGCGTGGCCTGCGGTCGGCGCACGGTCGTGCCGTCGCTGACCGGGGGAAGGCCGATATGGGTAAGCTTCCACTCGAACCAGCCCTGGCGCTCGAAGGTCAGCAAAGTATCGCCGTGCTCGGCGTCCTTCACGGCCAGGCGGGCGAGACCCACGCCCCAGTAGCGGTAGGCAGGGTAGGGGGCCGCCACCACCTTCTTGTCGCCGGCCAGGTCCTCGGGCGTGGCGTTGCGCGCCGCCCGCCCCTGGCCCTCCGTGAGGGCGGCCAGGGCGTAAGGCGTCAGGTAGGCGTCGGCGTTCGGTGTCGGACCCATGGGCTCCAGCGAGCGGCGCAGGGCCCCGATGGGATCCTGCCACACGTTTGGCGGCGGGCCCGGCGGTCCCGAGTTGGGTTCCAGCTGGCCGCGCAGGCTGCCCCGGACCTTGCCGTAGTCGATCAGCTCGGCCAGTTCGGCGGCGTCGTTGGACTGGGCGGCCGAGCGCAGCGCGAAGAAGGCGTAGTAGGGCGCCACGACAAAGCTGATCACCAGCGCTGCGATGGCGAGCGACAGCAGCTGAGAGAGAAAACGTCCCATGCGCGGCTCCCGGGAAGCACAGCCTTAACCATCGCACGGCGCAGGGGTTGCGCCAAACGGCCTCGCCCGAGAGGGGCGCGGTCTCAGGAGAGCGCGCGCAGCCCGCGGCGCAGGACGTCGGCGGCGCCGGGCTCCAGCAGTCGGTCGAGTTCCTCGTGCGTCGAGGTCCAGATGGGCGTGGCGCGGCCCAGCAGCGCCCGGCCCGCGGAGGTCAGGCTGAGCAGCCGGCTGCGCCGGTCGGCGGGGTTGGTGTCGACCTGCACGAGGCCCCGTCGCACCAGCGGTTTCAGGTTCGCGGTCAGGGTGGTGCGGTCCATGGCCAGCACCTCGGCCACGGCGGTCATCGGCGGCGGCTCCGGACGGTTCAGCGATGTCAGCAGGGAGAACTGGCCGCTGGTCAGGCCGACCGGGCGCAACGCCTCGTCGAAACGGCGCGCCAGCGCCCGGCCGGCTCTCTGCGCATGCAGGCAAAGGCAGGTGTCGCGGACGTGGATCGTCGTCGAGAAGGGCGGTGCGTCGGTCATTTGACTCTCCCATAGATGCGTTGATATCAACGCATCGTCAAGGCGGCGTTCCGTCGCGCCCGCCGCCGCACCTCACGGGAGAAGCCCATGTCAGACCACACCGGCCAGTTCGTCTGGCACGAACTCATCACCACCGACGCCGATGCGGCCCTGGCCTTCTACGGCAAGGTGGTCGGGTGGACGTGGAAGGACGCGGGCGTACCGGGCATGCGCTACGACCTGCTGCACACAGGCGACGTCCAGGTGGGCGGGGTGATGGCCGTGAACTTCGCGGAGTGCCCGGGGGCCGGCCCGGGCTGGATGGGCTACATCGCCTGCACGGATGTCGACGCCTTCGCAGACCGGGTCGGCAAGGCGGGCGGCAAGACCATGATGGGCCCGCAGGACATCCCGAACGTCGGCCGTTTCGCGGTGGTCGCCGATCCCCAGGGCGCGCCTTTCGTGCTGTTCCGCGACGCGTCCGGCTCCGAACCGCCGAAAACCGAGATGGGGGCGCCCGGCTCCGCCGCGTGGTGCGAACTCTATGCCGACGACTGGCAGGCGGCCTTCGACTTCTATTCGGGCCTGTTCGGCTGGTCCAAGGCGGACGCCATGGATATGGGCGAGATGGGGACCTACCAGATCTTCGCCCGCGGCGACGCCTGGGTAGGCGGCATGATGAACCGGCCAGAGAACGTCCCGGCTCCCTTCTGGCTCTACTACTTCCATGTCGAGCACATCGGCCGGGCGGCCGAGCGCATCAAGCAGGCCGGCGGCTCCATCCTGTGGGGGCCCGACGCGGTGCCGGGCGGATTCGCCCTGCACGGGCTCGACCCCCAGGGCGCCATGTTCGGCTTGTTCGGCCCCCGTCCGGAGTGAGCGC
Source organism: Pseudomonadota bacterium (assembly GCA_023432855.1). Classification (GTDB taxonomy): domain Bacteria; phylum Pseudomonadota; class Alphaproteobacteria; order Caulobacterales; family Caulobacteraceae; genus JAEZEZ01. The sequence continues at coordinate 6,933 of JAEZEZ010000068.1, forward strand.
CATGATCACCGTCACCGCCTTCCGCTGGGTTCCCGACTTCGCCCGCGGCCAGGTCCGCGACCTGCGCGTCCGCTGGGCGCTGGAAGAGGCCGGCATCCCTTACCAGAGCCGCCCGCTGACCTTCGACGAGAAGGAAACGCCCGAGTATCGCCGCTTGCAGCCTTTCGGCCAGGTGCCGGCGATGCAGGATGGGGAACTGGAGCTGTTCGAGAGCGGCGCCATCGTGCTGAACATCGCCGAACGTTCCGAACGCCTCATGCCGGCCGACGAACGCGGTCGCGACCGGGCCCGCGCCTGGCTGATCGCGGCGCTGAACTCCATCGAGCCGCCGTTGGGCGCCATGGTCGGCACGCGGCTGTTCCACGGTGACGAGCCATGGGCGGAGGGCGCCGAGAAGTCGTTCGGCGAGCTCGCGTCCATGCGCCTGACCTCGCTGTCCAGGTGGCTGGGCGAGAAGGACTGGCTCGAGGACAGCTTCACCTGCGGCGACCTGATGATGGCGACGGTGCTGCGCATCCCGGAAGCGGAGATGCTTCAGCGCTGGCCGAACCTGGCCGCCTATCTGGCGCGGTGCGAGGCGCGACCCGCCTTCCAGCGCGCCCTTGCGGCCCAGCTCGCGGACTTCGACGCCGAACCCCCCGTCGCCGCATGACCCTTGCCTCTCCTTCAGGAGAGGACGCGAGCCCTGCGAAGCAGGGGAGCGGGTGAGGCGGTGGTGCGAGCCGCCGACGCCTCACCCGAGGACCGCCCGCTGTACGGCCGGTCCTCGTCCTCTCCCAAGGGAGAGGCAAAGAAAAAGGCCCCGCCGTCGCCGGCAGGGCCTTGCCTGTCTCAGTCGGAGGCGAAGCTAGGCGGCTTCCGCCATTGCCGCTTCCAGGTTCTCCGCCACCTTGTCGAGGAAGCCCTCGGTCGTCAGCCAGCCCTGCTGGTCCCCGACGAGCAGCGCCAGATCCTTGGTCATGAAGCCGCTCTCGACGGTGGACACCGTCACCTGCTCCAGGGTCTCGGCGAAGCGGGTCAGCGCCTCGTTGCCGTCCAGCTTGGCGCGGTGCTTGAGGCCCCGGGTCCAGGCGTAGATCGAGGCGATGGAGTTGGTGGAGGTGGACTCGCCCTTCTGGTGCTGGCGGTAGTGGCGCGTCACCGTGCCGTGGGCGGCCTCGGACTCCACGATCTTGCCGTCGGGCGTCATCAGCACCGAGGTCATCAGGCCGAGCGAGCCGAAGCCTTGGGCGACGACGTCGGACTGCACGTCGCCGTCGTAGTTCTTGCACGCCCAGACGAAGCCACCCGACCACTTGATGGCTGCGGCCACCATGTCGTCGATCAGGCGGTGCTCGTAGGTCAGGCCGCGCTCCTTGAACTCGGCGGCGAACTCCTTGTCGAACACCTCCTGGAAGATGTCCTTGAAACGCCCGTCGTAGGCCTTGAGGATCGTGTTCTTGGTCGACAGATAGACTGGGAAGTTGCGCTGCAGACCGTAGGCGAAGCTGGCGCGGGCGAACTCGGTGATCGAGTCGTCGAGGTTGTACATGCCCATGGCGACGCCGGCGCCGGGGAAGCTGAACACCTCGTGCTCGATGGTGTTTCCGTCCTCGCCCTCGAACTTGATGGTCAGGCGGCCGGGGCCGGGAACGGTGAAGTCGGTGGCCTTGTACTGGTCGGCGAAGGCGTGGCGGCCGACGACGATCGGCTGGGTCCAGCCGGGGATCAGGCGCGGGACGTTGCGGCAGATGATCGGCTCGCGGAAGACGACGCCGCCCAGGATGTTGCGGATGGTGCCGTTGGGCGACTTCCACATCTTCTTCAGGCCGAATTCCTTCACCCGGGCCTCGTCCGGGGTGATGGTGGCGCACTTGACGCCGACGCCGTGCTTCTGGATCGCGTGGGCGGCGTCGATGGTGATCTGGTCGTCCGTGGCGTCACGGCTCTCCATGCCCAGGTCGTAGTAGTCCAGTTCCAGGTCCAGGAACGGGAAGACCAGCTTGTCCTTGATCATCTGCCAGATGATGCGGGTCATTTCGTCGCCGTCGATGTCGACGATGGGATTGGCGACCTTGATCTTGGCCATGTGCGCCTCTGTCTCG
>JAEZEZ010000082.1 GCA_023432855.1 Pseudomonadota bacterium
TCGGCGATCAGGGCGGGGCGGCCGGTGTCCTCTGCCGTACGCGCCAGCGCGGCCCTGAAACCACGCGGCGCAGAGGCCGCCTGGGCCAGCGTCTCGATCGCGTCATGAGGGGTCGCGGCCTTGCGCGCCGCCACGTCCACGCGTTTGTAGTCGGCGATCTGCGCCAGAACGTCGGTCATGCGGCCTCGTCCGGTTCAATGGGCGTGTTAGAGATGCGGGCCAGCGTCGCCAGGGCGGCGGCCGCCCGACCATCGTCGATAACGGAAGCGGCCAATTCGGCCCCGGCCTTCAGGTCCGGCGCCCGATCCGCGACCACCAGGGCCGCGGCGGAGTTCAGCACGACGATGTCGCGATACGGACCGCGCGCGCCGGCCAGCAGGGCGGTGAGGGCGGCCGCATTCTCCTCGGCGTCGCCGCCGCGCAGGTCGGCCAGCGTGGCCGTCGGCAGGCCCGCATCGCCGGGCGTGAGGGTGAAACGGCGCACGACGCCGTCCTTCCATTCCGCGACTTCGGTCGGACCCGTGGTGGTCAGTTCGTCCAGGCCCTGACCATGCACCGTCCAGGCGCGCCGGGCGCCCAGACGCCCCAGAACCTCGACCAGCGGCTCCAGCAGGGCGGGATCATAGACGCCCATGACCTGATGCGTCGCATTCGCCGGGTTACAAAGTGGGCCCAAAAGATTGAAAACCGTGCGGAAACCGATCTCGGCCCGCACCGGTCCGACATGACGCATAGCGCCGTGATAGGTCGGCGCGAACAGGAATGCGATGCCCGCCTGATCCAGCGCCCGCGCTTGCTGCGCCGGGCTGGCGGCCAAGTTGACGCCCAGCACCGACAGCACGTCCGAACTGCCGGATTTCGAGCTCATCGCCCGATTTCCGTGCTTGGCGACCTTCAGCCCCGCGCCGGCCAGCACGAAGGCCGCGGCGGTCGAGATGTTATAGGTGTGCGCCCCGTCGCCGCCGGTGCCGCAGGTGTCGATCACCTCGTCGAACGGGTGGTCCAGCGTTAGGGCCGCCTCGCGCATGGCGCTGGCGAAGGCGACGATTTCGTCCACCGTCTCGCCCCGGATGCGCAGGGCGGTGACGGCGGCCGAGACCTGGGCCGGGGTCGGTTCGCCGCGCAGGCAGGCGGCGAAGAAGGCGTGCGCTTCATCCGCCGACAGCACGCGGCCATCGACCAGCTTAGCCAGAAGAGGCTTGAATCCGTCCGCCATCTCAGACGGTCGCGAGCCGCTTCACGCCGGCCAGGTCCAGGAAGTTGGCGATCAGGTCGTGGCCATGCTCGGTGGCGATCGATTCTGGATGGAACTGGACGCCGTGGATGGGGCGGGTGCGGTGCGACAGGCCCATGATCTCGCCGTCCTCGGTCCAGGCGGTGACCTCCAGCACGTCCGGTAACGTCTCGCGACGCACGGCCAACGAGTGATAGCGGGTGGCGGTGAAGGGCGACGGCAGGCCGCCGAACACGCCACGCCCTTCGTGCAGGATCGGCGAGGTCTTGCCGTGCATCAGGGTTTTGGCGCGGATCACGTCGCCGCCGAAGGCCTGGCCTATCGACTGATGGCCCAGGCAGACGCCCAGGATCGGCATGTCCAGCGGCGCCGTATCGATCAGCGGCAGGCAGATGCCCGCCTGATCCGGCGCGCATGGACCGGGCGACAGCAGGATCGCCTCGGGCTTCAGCGCCCAGGCCTCGTCCGTGGTCAGGTCATCGTTGCGCACGACGTGCGTTTTCGCGCCCAGTTCCGCCAGGTAGTGGACGAGGTTGTAGGTAAAGCTGTCGTAGTTATCGACGACCAGGATCATGGCTCCGCTTCTAGGCGTGGACGGGCGGGGAGCCAAGCGGGGAACAGGGGCGACCCTGGCCGCTCATAAACCAGCCTTCTCAAGGGGGTGGCGCGCGAAAAGCAGTGTGCATCACCACTTCCCAATCTAATCTGTGCGAGGGATAGTAATTCGACCGTTGTCTATCCGATCAAATTCATCTTCGCTCAGCCAATCTTCAACGTCTCCGAGATTTGCTGCTCGAAATGGAAATCTGCGTTCCGCCGGGTCATACACGACAAAATCTCCTCCTCTTTCTTTAAGCAGGAGAAGGACATAGGGCGGCTCGGCCAGCTCCTCTACCCATGCTTCACACCATTCGTATTTCATCGCGCGGGTCCGTCCTCAGCACAACATGGCTCGGGAAGGTGGCGACACACAATACTGTCCGCGCCACCTTCCGCGCCAGACCGGTGGAGAAGCGGAACAGGCGGTCTGAAAGTGGTGTGTGTCCCCACCTTCCTGAACCGCTTACGACGTCGTATCCTCAGTTTGGCGCCGGGGGAGGTACTCAGGCCACAACGACCCTGCCGATCAGCCCGAGTTCGGTCAGACCGCTACCTTCTGGAGGTCGTAGATGACGTCACTCCAAGACTTCTATCAATGGTTCAGAGCCGAGGCTGAAGCACTGCCGCAGGATTCTAAAATTTCTGTGCTAGAATCTCTTACTCTTAAGGAGCCGCGCCAGGTGTTCCTCGTACTTGACGATCTGCAAAAATGTGGAAGGCTCCCGCCTCATTGGACCAGAGTGCTGAATTCCTTCTACAGTCTATTCTTCTAACTGGATCCCATGCCACCGCTCTCAGATCAGATTGTGCACAACGATCCTGACCGCCTATACGCGGCTATAGTGTTGTCTTTCAGAAAGTGGAGGGAATACGGGGACACGATACATATTTCCCGATTGTCGTGTCTCCAGTTTCCCCCGCCAGCGCCGGCTTGCGCCGGCGTCCCGAACCAGTGTGGGATTCACCGCCTCCGCCGCGTGGGCGGAGACGGTCTTTGACAACAGAAAGTTCAATGAAAGCGCTGTTCGTCAGCTAGAAGCTGTCGAGCGCTGACAGGTGATCTGGATATCGCATTGATAAGCCACGTTTGTCGCGCAGGGATTTCCCGCCCCGCTGATCCCGGAACAGCGGAATAACAGCAAATAACAGCGGGAATGGTCGCCCGTAGCCGGCCGCTTCCTGTCCCAAAGGGCAAGCGGGTAGATCCCGGGGCCTGGCCCGCGGCCCGCGCCCTTCCGGCGAAAATCGCGGCGCCCGGCAACCGGACTGATCCGCGGCTTCTTTCCCTTCGTAATCAACCGCGAACGCCGCTTACCCTCCGGAGCACCCCATGCCGCCTAGCCTTCTCCGCGCAGCCGCCTGCGCGGCCTGCCTCGTGTCCGTCGCGGCCTGCGCCACCGCGCCCGAGCAGACCGCCGGCTTCCTGACCAGCTATGAAGGGCTGGAGGCGCAGGAGGACTCCCTGCGCGCCTCGATCCGCCAGCGCCGTGACGACGCGGCCGCGGCGCAGGTCGAGCGCCTGCGCATCGAGCCGGCGGTGCTGGCGACCGACGCCGCCTCCGACCTCGACGAGGGCGAGCGCGCCTTCCTCCTGCTCGAGCTTGAGCGGCAGGTCTGCTACGAGCTGAGCGAACGGTTCACCGTCGTCGACGAGGACGGGCAGGACGTCGCCCGCGTCCGCATCGCCGCCACCCGCATCACGCCGACCGGCCGCGTCGGCTCGGTCGTGTCGGCGGCGGCCAACCACTTCATTCCCGGACCCATCGGCGTGCGTACGCCCGGCACGCTCGGCGGGCTGGCCGCCGAGGCCGAGCTGATCAACGCCCAGGGCGAGCAGGTCGCGGCCCTGGCCTGGGCGCGCGACGCAACCGTGGTCGGCACCGAGAACCCGTCGCTGTCGCGCATCGGCGACGCGGTGCAGCTGGCCGAACCGTTCGGCGACATGGTGGGCGACGCCTTCGCTCCGCCCGGACGGGAGGTTCGCGCCATTCCCAAGCCCGACCCCTGCGCCCGATATGGCCCGCGCTTCCGGCCGGAAGGGATCATCGGGCGCGTGGCGACCGGCCTCTACCAGCCCGAGCTCAGCGGGGCCCGCGCTCGGGAAGAGCCGGCCGAGGCGGCCTCCAGCGACTAGGCCGGCAAGGTCCCGTTAACCATGAGGACGCGAAATGGCGGCAGGGGGAGTCGCCGCCATGACCGTCATCGCCATCACCGACCGACTGACCGAGGCCCGGACGAAGCTGGCCCCGCGCACGCGCGCCGAGCGCAGCCTGCCGGCCCTGGCCGCGGCGCTGCTGGCGGCGATGACGGCGCTGATGCTGGCCGGGGCGGTGATCCTCGGGCCGGGCATGGAGACGGCCGCGGCGCCGCAGGCTGAGGCCGCCGCGAACTAGGCCGCGAGCCTGCCGGAGCGGCGCGCCACGGCCCGTCCGGCCAGCGCCGCTGCGCCCAGGCCCGCCAATGCCAGAACCCCGGCGGTGATACGCGGATGCGTCTGGGCGGCGGTGTAGAGGCTCGACTTGCGGACGAAACGCTGGTCCCCGTGCACCCGGGCCTCGCTGGCGGCCTGGTGCAGGTTGTCGGGACCGCCGCGCTTGGGCCGGGTCTCGTCCTTGGCCAGCAGCGGAAAGCTCCACGCGTAGAGGCGATCGCTGAGCAGCGGCGCCATGTGGTCGAACATGGTCATCAGGCGGCCGCCGCCACCGACCGTAATCATCCGCGTCGGGCGCTCGGCCGCATGCAGAATGGCGTCGGCGACCACCTCCGGTGAATAGACAGGCGGCGGCACGACCGAACGTTCGTCCATGTAGTTCCTGGCGTGCGCGCCGAAGGGCGAGTTGATGCCGCTCGGCTTGATCAGGGTGACGGATACCGGCGCCTTCTCCTTGATCAGCTCGAGCCTGAGCGCGTCGGTAAAGCCCTTCACAGCGTGCTTGGATGCCGTGTAGGCGCTGAGCAGGGGCGAGGGCATCTGCGAGGCGATGGAGCCGACGTTGATCAGCGCGCCGCCACGCGCCTTCAGCACCTTGAGCGCTTCGGTCGAGCCATAGACCACGCCCCAGTAGTTGGTCTGGAACAGCCGCTCGTGGTCCTCGTCGGTGATCTCCTCCAGGCGTGCATAGACGCCCACGCCCGCGTCGTTGACCCATGTGTCGAAGCCGCCGAAGCGCTCGCTCACCGTTTCGACCACGCGCCGGACCTCCTCGCGCACGCCGACATCGGCCGCGACCCAGATGGCCTCGCCGCCCTCGGCGGTGATCTCCTCGCAGGCCTTGGCGAGCGCCTCCTCGTTTCGCGCGACGAGTACGACCCGCGCGCCCGCGTCGGCGGCGCGGCGCGCCGTGGCGAGCCCGATGCCCGAACTGGCTCCGGTGATGACGATGACCTGTTCGTCGAGCGGCTTCAGCTTGACCGGCATGGGCATTCCTTCCTCGAAAGTTTCGCGTTGGGGGCTCCCTTGGCTAACGGGGGGCCGGCGAAACTGTTTCGAGAAAGAGCTCAGCCGAACCGCCAGGCCTCCTGGGCCGCGCGCCGGGCCGCGCCGGACTTGTGCAGCGTCTCCTCGTACTCGGCGCGCGGGTCCGAGTCGGCGACCACCCCGCCGCCGGCCTGGCTGTAGATGCGGCCGTCCTTGAACAGGGCCGCGCGCAGCACGATGCAGGTGTCGATCTCGCCCTTGGCCGAGATGTATCCGGCGGCCCCGGCGTAGGCGACGCCGCGCTTCATCGGCTCGAGCTCGTCGATGATCTCCATCGCGCGCACCTTGGGAGCCCCCGACACCGTGCCCGCGGGCAGGGCGGCCAGCAGCACGTCGACCGGATCGACGTCGTCCGGCGCCTGGCCGGTGACGTTGGAGACGATGTGCATGACGTGGCTGTAGCGCTCGACGGTGAAGCTCTCGGTCACCTTCACGCTGGCCGGGCGCGCGGCCCGCGCCACGTCGTTGCGTCCGAGGTCCAGCAGCATCAGGTGCTCGGCCGTCTCCTTGGGGTCGGCCAGCAGGTCGCGCTCGTTGGCCGCGTCCTCGGCCGGCGTGCGTCCGCGGGGGCGGGTGCCGGCGATCGGGCGCACAGTGATCTCGCCGCCGCGCAGCCGCACGAGGATCTCCGGGCTGGAGCCCGCCAGCTGGAACTCCGGGAAGTTCAGATAGAACAGGAAGGGCGACGGGTTGGTCCGCCGCAGCGACCGGTAGAAGGCGAAAGGATCGCCGCTGAAGGGCGCCTCGAACCGCTGGCTCGGCACCACCTGGAAGATGTCGCCGGCGGCGATGTAGGCCTTCGCCCGCTCGACCAGCTCGCCGTAGGCCTCCGCGGTGAAGGCGGGGGTGAAGCCGGGCTGCGGGGCGGGCTGCGGCAGGGCTGCGGCGGGCAGGGGGCGGCGCAGCGCCTCGCGCACCCGCTCCAGCCGCGCGTGCGCCCCGTCCCAGGCCTCCTTCGCCGAGGCGTCGGACGGCCGCACCGGCGTCGCCAGGGTGATCTCCTGGCCGACCGAATCGAACACCGCCACCACCGACGGGCGCACCATGATCGCGTCGGGCAGATCCAGCGGGTCGGGGTTGGCTGGCCCGAGCGGTTCGGCCAGGCGCACCATGTCGTAGCCGAGGACGCCGAAGAGCCCCGCGGCCATCGGCGGCAGGTCGTCGGGGAAATCGACGGCGGAGCGGTCGATCAGCGCCCTGAGGCTCTCGAGCGGAGACCCATGACAGGGCGTGAAGTCGCCCTGCGCGACCCGTAACCGTCCCTCCGCGATCTCGGATTCGGCGCCCCGGCAGCGCCAGACCAGGTCGGGCTCCAGGGTGATGATCGAATACCGCCCCCGCCAGGCGCCGCCCTCCACCGACTCGTAGAGAAAGGCGTAGGGCTCGCTGCGGCCCAGTTTCAGGTAGGCGGTGATGGGCGTTTCCAGGTCGTCGACCAGCCGCAGGCTGATCACCTGCGGCCGGCCTTCCTGGTACGCCTGCTCGAAGGAGCCGAAGTCCGGCTCCACCGTCATTCCTTCTTGCCCGCCGGAGCCGGGGCCGTGGCCGCGCCCGGGACCGGCGCGTCTTCCGCCGCGCCCACCGCGGTGTTGACCCGCTCGGAGTAGATCTTCGGCTTGACGATGTCGCGCGCGGCGTTGCGCGCCAGCTCGGCCATCTCCTGGAAGATCTGCTGGGTCGCCGCGGGCCGGCGGTCCTCGGCGGCGCGCGCCGCGAGCGCCGGCGGCGGCGTGCGCAGGGCGTCGACCTTGCCGACGGCGAAGCCGAAAGGCTCGATGCGGGCGGTGAACACTTCCGTGGGCTTGCGCAGGAAGATCTCGGTGAGCGCGGCCGGGCCGAGACCTTCCGCCTCGCCGCGCTCGAGCCCGGTGGCGGTCTGCGCCTGGCTTCCGGCGGAGGCCGCGACGGCCGCGACCGTCTCGCCCTTGCGGATGCGTTCGGCCAGCGCCTGGGCCCGCTCTTCCATCCGCTTGGCCAGGTCCTGCAGGGCCCAGCGCTGGGACAGCTCGGCGCGATGCTCGGCCACGTTGGGCAGGCCCGAGGGCAGCACCTGCTCGACCTTCACCGCGAAGTACTCGCCGTTGCCGCCTTCTTCGGCGGAGTCGCTCTCGCCCTTGTCGGGCAGGGCGAAGCCGGCTTCGAACACCGCAGGCGGCGCCCGCAGCCGCTGGCCGTTGGGCGCCTGGCCGGTCTCGGTGACCGGGGGCAGGGTGACGATCTGGGCGCCGGCGGCACGCGCCGCCTCGACCATGGCGACGCCGGACTGGCGGGCTTCCTCGAACTTCTGCACCGCCTCGTAGACCTTCTCGCCGGCGGCTTCGGCCTTGAGCGCCTGCTCGATCTCCGGCCGCGCTTCCTCGAAGCTCACGGCGCGCCCCGGGGACACCGAGAGCACCTTGACCACGGACATGCCGAGTTCGCCGCGGATCGGCTGCGAGACCTGGCCGGCCTGCAGGGCGAACGCGGCCTGGGCGACCGCGCGGTCGGGAACGGCCGACTGCGGGCGGTCGTCATAGGTGACGGCCTGGACGCCGGCGCTCCGGGCGACGGCCTGCGGGTCCTGGCCGCCATTGAGGCCGGCGATCACCCGCTGGGCGGTCTGCGGATCCTTCACCGGGATCTGGACGAAGGTGCGCCGCTCGGCCTGGGACATGGAGTCCTTGCGGAACTCATAGACCCTACGAATGTCGGCTTCCGGCACCGTGATCTGGTTCACGAACGACGCGGGCGTGAACAGCGCCACGGTGAACTGGCGGAACTCCGGCCGCCGCAGCTGTTCGGCGTTCTCGCGGACGAAGGTCGTCAGCTGTTCGTCGGTCGGCTGGCGCGGCCCGCCCACGCTCGCGGGCGTCACGGTCAGGTAGGTGACGTCGCGGGTTTCCTGGCTGTAGGCGGTCTGCAGCGCGCCGTAGATGCGCGGCACCCGCAGCCCCATCACCATGCCGGCGCCGAACTGGTTGGTGGCGAGTTCGTCGCGCAGGGTCTGCTCGAACTTCTTCTCGGTCAGGCCCTGTTCGGCGAGGAAGCGCGTGTAGGCGTCCTTGTCGAACGCGCCGGTCACCTGGTTGAAGAACACGGGGGCCTGCCGGATCTGCTCGATGATCAGGGCGTCCGCCGGCCGCAGGCGGATGCGGCCCAGCCACTCGGCGAAGGACTCCTGGATCGACAGATCCTGGGCCAGGCGGTGCTGGAAGCCGGCCTCCACCATCTCCTCGTGAGGGATGGGCTGGCCGCGCTGCTGCTCCAGGTTCTTGCGGTAGTTGTCGAAGATGCGCCGGAACTCGATCGGCGTGACCTCGCGCGACCCGGCCTTGATGGCGGCGTTGGTCAGGCTGACGTTCAGCATCCCCTGGGTGCCGAACACGGCCAGGCCGATGATCAGAAGGCCCAGCAGCAGCTTGGCCACCCAGGTTTTCGCAAAGGCGCGGGCGGTAGCGATCATGGAACTTCGAAGACCTTCCTGGGCGGCGAGCGGGACGCGGCGCAACCGCCGACTGTGCTGCGGGTATAGTGGAGCCCCGCCCTGCGGGGCAAGCGATGCGCGGCTTGGCGAAGGGCGAACGCTCCCCTAAACACCCCGCCCATGACAACGCCACGCCCCCTGATCGCCGGAAACTGGAAAATGAACGGCCTCGCGGCCGCGCTCGAGGAAGCCCGGAAGCTCGCCCAGGCCCTGGGCGGCGAACCGGCGCGGGCGAGGGTCGCCCTGTGCCCCCCGTCCACGCTCGTCGCCCGCATGGCGGAAGTCCTGGACGGTTCGTCCGTGGAACTGGGCGGACAAGACTGCCGGCCCGAGACGAACGGCGCCTTCACCGGCGACATCTCGGCCGAGATGCTGGCCGACGCCGGCGCGCGCCTGGTGATCCTGGGGCACTCCGAACGCCGGGCCGGCTACGGCGAGACCGACGCGCTGGTCGCCGAGAAGGCGACGGCGGCGCTGCGCGCCGGGCTGGAGCCGATCGTCTGCGTCGGCGAAACCCTTGCCGAGCGCGAGGCGGGCAGGGCGGTGGAGGTCGTGCAGGCCCAGGCAGCCGGCTCGCTTCCCGAGGCGCTGCGCGACCACGCCTTCAGCGTCGCCTACGAGCCCGTCTGGGCCATCGGTTCGGGCCTGACCCCCTCGCTCGACGAGATCGCCGAGGTGCATGCGGCGATCCGTCAGTCCCTGAACCGGGCCTTCGGCGAAGCCGGGGACCGGGCACCGATCCTCTACGGAGGGTCGGTGAAGCCCTCGAACGCCGCGGAGATCCTGAAGACGCCTGAGGTTGGCGGCGCGCTCGTGGGCGGAGCCTCGCTCAAGGCCGACGACTTCCTGGGGATCATCCGCGCGCTCTAGCGCTGGCGCTCCGGGGGCTGTGGTGATAGACGCACGCGCTTGATCCGCGCCCAAGCGGCGCCCACCTGCGTTCCGTCATGCTCCTGAACATCCTCCTGACCATCCAGATCATCATCTGCATCGCGCTCACGGGCGTGATCCTGCTGCAGCGCTCCGAAGGCGGCGCGCTCGGCATGGGCGGCGGCGGAGGCGGGCTGATGACGGCGCGGGGCGCGGGCAACCTGCTGACCCGCACGACCGCCATCCTGGCCACCATGTTCTTCATCGTGTCGGCCGGCCTGACGATCGCCGGCAACGTCGCCCGCGGCGGCAGCTCGGTCGTCGACCAGGGCATCGAGCGCCTCGACCCGAACGCCCTGCGGCCGCAGACCCAGCCGACGGCCCCCGCGCCCGACGCCCAGGTCCCGGGCTCTCCGGCCGCCCAGCCTTCGCTGAGCGACCTCGTGGCGCCCGAGCCGGAAGCCGCTACTCCGCCGTCCGCACCCGCGCCGGCCCCGCAACAGTAATGGGAACGCGGTCGAAAACCGGCCGCGTCTCCCGAATTCATCAACGACCCTACGGCGCCCGCCGCGAATCGGGCGTAAGTTGAACGCCCATGGCCCGCTTTGTTTTCATCACCGGCGGCGTGGTTTCCTCATTGGGAAAAGGCCTCGCTTCCGCCGCTCTCGGCGCGTTGCTCCAGGCTCGCGGATATAAGGTCCGCCTGCGCAAGCTCGACCCGTACCTCAACGTCGATCCCGGCACGATGTCGCCGTACCAGCACGGCGAGGTCTTCGTGACCGACGACGGCGCCGAGACGGACCTCGACCTCGGCCACTACGAGCGCTTCACCGGGGTTTCGGCGGCCAAGTCCGACAACATCACCACCGGCCGCATCTACCAGACCATCCTCGAGAAGGAGCGGCGGGGCGACTATCTCGGCGCGACCGTGCAGGTGATCCCGCACGTCACCGACGAGATAAAGAAGTTCGTCCTGGCCGACCCGGGCGACGTCGACTTCGTCCTGGTCGAGATCGGCGGCACGGTCGGCGACATCGAGGGCCTGCCCTTCTTCGAGGCCATCCGCCAGCTGGGCCAGGAGCTGCCCCGTGGCGACGCGGTGTTCGTGCATCTCACGCTGATGCCGTTCGTGAAGACGGCCGGCGAGATGAAGACCAAGCCGACCCAGCACTCGGTCAAGGAGCTGCGCTCCATCGGCATCCAGCCCGACGTGCTGCTGTGCCGCTGCGAGCATCCGATCCCGGCCGAGGAGCGCCGCAAGATCGGCCTGTTCTGTAACGTGCGCGAAAGCGCCGTCATCCAGGCGATGGACTCTTCCGATATCTATGCGGTGCCGCTGGACTACCACCGCGAGGGCCTCGACAGCGAAGTCCTGGCCTGCTTCGGCATCAAGGACGCGCCCGAGCCCGACCTGTCGCGCTGGGAAGAGATCGCGCGGCGCCGCATGAACCCCGACGGCGACGTCTCCATCGCCGTCGTCGGCAAGTACACGGTGCTGAAGGACGCCTACAAATCCCTGATCGAGGCGCTGCACCACGGAGGCATCGCCAACGGCGTGCGCGTCAACATCGACTGGGTCGAGAGCGAGACCTTCGAGGGCGATCCCGCCGAATGCGAGGCCCGCCTGCAGGGTGCGCACGCGGTGCTGGTGCCCGGCGGCTTCGGCGAGCGCGGGTCCGAAGGCAAGATCGAGGCGGCCCGCTTCGCCCGGGAGCGCAACATTCCCTACTTCGGCATCTGCTTCGGCATGCAGATGGCGGTGATCGAAGCGGCGCGGAACCTGGCCGGCTACAAGGACGCATCGTCCACCGAGTTCGGCCCGACGCCCGAGCCCGTCGTCGGCCTGATGACCGAGTGGGTGCAGGGCAACGAGCGCGTGAAGCGCACCGAGGGCGGCGACCTGGGCGGCACCATGCGCCTGGGGGCCTATGATTCCGTCCTGACGCCGGGGTCGAAGATCGCCGAGATCTACGGCTCCAACGCCATCAGTGAGCGGCACCGTCACCGCTACGAGGTGAACATCAATTACCGCGAGGCGATCGAAGCCGCCGGACTGAAATTCGCCGGCCTGTCGCCCGACGGCGTCCTGCCCGAAACCGTGGAGCGGGACGACCACCCCTGGTTCATCGGCGTGCAGTACCACCCCGAGCTGAAGAGCCGGCCCTTCGATCCGCACCCCCTGTTCGCCGACTTCGTGCGCGCGGCCGTGGTGCAGAGCCGACTGGTGTGACCGTCGAGATCGTCACGGAGCGGCTGCGCCTTCGCCGCGCTCGCCCCGACGATCTCCTGGCCATGCATGCGGTGCTCTCGCACCCCGAGGCGACCCGCTACTGGTCGACGCCGCCGCATCCTGACCTCGACACCACGCGCGCCTGGCTGGGCGGCATGGTCGCGGCGCCGCCGGAGCTCAGCGAGGACTTCGTCGTCGAACTCGACGGCCGGGTGATCGGCAAGGCCGGCTTCTACCGCCTGCCCGAGATCGGCTTCATCCTGCACCCGGACGCCTGGGGGCGCGGCTACGCGCGCGAAGCCGCGGCGGCGGTGATCGACCACGTCTGGGCCACGCGGCCGGAGATCGCCGAACTGGTCGCCGACGCCGATCCGCGCAACGAGCGCTCGCTGCGCCTGCTCGAGGGCCTGGGTTTCGAGCGCACGGGTTTCGCCGAGCGCACCTTTTGCATCAACGGCGAGTGGGTCGACAGCGTCTTCCTGGCGCTGAAGCGGCCCTAGTCGGCGGCGGCCTTCTTCGCCGGGGCCTTCTTATTCGCGGCGGGCTTCTTGGCGGCGGTCTTCTTCGCCCCCGGCTTCTTCGCCGCGGCCTTCTGCACCGTCTTGCGCCCGCGGCCCTTCGAGGGCCCCCTGGCGGCCTTCTCGGCGATCAGGGCGATCGCCTCCTCCAGGGTCAGTTCGGCCGGGTCCTTGCCGCGGGGCAGGGTGGCGTTGACCGAGCCGCACTTCACATAGGGTCCGAAGCGGCCGGCCAGCACCTTGATCGGCTCGCCGGATTCGGGATGCGCGCCCAGGTCCTTCAGCGCCGTCGCCTCGCCGCGGCGGCCCTTCCCGCCGGCGCGCTTCTCCGCCAGCAGAGTGACGGCGCGATTCAGTCCGATGTCGAAAACCTCTTCGATATCCGACACATTGGCATATGTCCCGTTATGGAGGATGAAGGGGCCGTAGCGACCCAGGCCGGCCGTGATCATCTTGCCGTCCTCGGGGTGGGGGCCGACCTCGCGCGGCAGGCTGAGCAGGCGCAGGGCCCGCTCCAGGTCCATGCCCTGCGGCGACCAGCCCTTGGGCAGGGACGAGCGTTTGGGCTTCTCCTCGCCGCCGGTTGCGCCCAGCTCTACGTAGGGCCCGAAGCGGCCGATCTTCAGGTGCACCGGCAGGCCGCTGTCCGGATCGACGCCCAGCTGACGGTCGCCGCTCTCCGCATCGGCCGCGTCGGGCGCCGAGACCGGGCGGGTGAACCGGCACTCGGGATAGTTCGAACAGCCGATGAAGGCGCCGTTCTTGGAGAGTCGGATCGAGAGTTGGCCCGTGCCGCAGGTCGGGCAGGCGCGCGGGTTCGAGCCGTCTTCCTTCTCGGGGAATATGTGCGGCCCCAGCGCCTCGTTCAGCGTGTCCAGCACCTGGCCGATGCGCAACTCGGCGGTGCCCTCGATGGCGGCGCGGAACTCGGTCCAGAAGTCACGCAGCAGAACCTTCCAGTCGAGGTCGCCCGCCGACACCTGGTCCAGCCGCTGTTCCAGCGCCGCGGTGAAGTCGTACTCGACGTAGCGCGCGAAGAACTTCTCGAGGAAGGCCGTGACCAGCCGGCCCTTGTCCTCGGGGTAGAAGCGGTTCTTGTCCATGCGCACGTATTCGCGGTCGCGCAGGGTCGACAGGATCGAGGCGTAGGTGGACGGCCGGCCGATGCCGAGCTCCTCCAGCTTCTTGACCAGCGAGGCTTCGGAGTAGCGAGGGGGCGGCTCGGTGAAGTGCTGGTCCGCGCGTGCGGCCTCGACCTTCGCGGCCGCGCCGTCCTGCACGGCGGGCAGGCGGCCGCCTTCCTCGTCCTCGGGCTGCTCGTCGCGGCCTTCCTCGTAGACCGCCAGATAGCCGTCGAAGGTGACCACCTCGCCGGTGGCCCGCAGCCCTGTCCGGCCGTCGGACGACTCGATCTCGATGACCGTCTTCTCGACCCGGGCCTGCTCCATCTGCGAAGCCATCATGCGCTTCCAGATCAGCTCGTAGAGCCGCGCTTGGTCGGGTTCGAGGCGCAGGTCGCCGGGTCGGCGCGCCATGCTGGTCGGACGGATGGCCTCGTGCGCCTCCTGGGCGTTCTTGGCCTTGGTCTTGTAGATCCGCGCCTTCTCCGGGACGTAGGCGGCGCCGAACTCGCGGCCGATCTGGGCGCGAGTCTCCTCCAGGGCCTCGGGCGCCACGTCGACGCCGTCGGTCCGCATGTAGGTGATCAGGCCGGTCGTCTCGCCGCCGATGTCCAGGCCCTCGTAGAGGCGCTGGGCCGTCTGCATCGTGCGGGTGGCCGAGAAGCCGAGCTTGCGCGCGGCTTCCTGCTGCAGGGTCGAGGTCATAAACGGCGGCGGCGGCGAGCGGCGGCCGGGCTTCTTCTCGACCGCGGCGATCTTCAGGTCGGCCGCCTCGACGGCGGCGCGGGCGGCCTGGGCCGACGCTTCGTTTGCGAGGTCGAACTTGGTCAGCTTCTTGCCGTCGTGCTTGACCAGGCGCGCCGCGAACGGCGGCGAGCCGGCGGTCACGTCCGCCTCGACGGTCCAGTATTCCTGGCTTCTGAACGCCTCGATCTCGACCTCGCGGTCGACGATCAGGCGCAGGGCGACCGACTGCACGCGCCCGGCCGAGCGCGACCCCGGCAGCTTGCGCCACAGCACCGGCGACAGGTTGAAGCCGACGAGATAGTCCAGCGCGCGGCGGGCGAGGTAGGCCTCGACCAGCTCCATGTCGATGTCGCGCGGATTGTCCATCGCCTCCTGCACGGCGGTGCGGGTGATGGCGTTGAAGGTCACGCGCTGGACCTTGGCGTCCTTCAGCGCGCGCTTGCGCTGCAGCGCCTCCAGCAGGTGCCAGCTGATCGCCTCGCCCTCGCGGTCGGGGTCGGTGGCCAGGATCAGCGTGTCGGCCTTCTTCACCGCGTCGGCGATCTCGCTCAGCCGTTTGCTGGCCTTGGCGTCGACCTCCCAGTCCATGGCGAAGTCTTCGTCCGGGCGCACCGACCCGTCTTTGGGCGGCAGGTCGCGGACGTGGCCGTAGGACGCCAGGACCGTGTAGTCCTTGCCCAGGTACTTGTTGATGGTCTTGGCCTTGGCGGGGCTCTCGACGACGACGACGGCGTGCATGCGGCGGGAAGGCTCTCTGGCCGCAGGGGCGGCCCGGGTTGCGGGGCCGGGAAAGTGGGGGTGCTCGCGGAGGCTGTCAACGTGGGGCGCGGCGGGCGGCGCCTCAACCCGAGGGAGGGATCAGGAAGACACCATCCCGCCGGGCAGCAGTTCCGCCCGTCCGGCCAGCGCCAGTTCGGCGAGCGCGGCCATGACGTGGGCGGTCGGCGCGCCGGTCGCGCGGACCAGCTCGTCGCGCTGCACGGCCGTGGGCGAGAGCAGGGCGGCGATCCGCTCCCGCAGGTCGTCGAGATCGGCGTCGGGCGCCGGCGCCTCGCCCTCGTCGAGACCCCCGCCCAGGTCGGCGATGGTGCGCATGGTGCTCAGCACGCGAAGCACGTCCTCGGCGCCCTCGCACAGGTTGGCGCCTTGGCGCAGCAGGTCGTTCGTTCCCTTCGCCCGGGGGTCGAGCGGCGAGCCCGGGACCGAGAACACCTCACGGCCCTGTTCCGCCGCGAGCCGGGCGGTGATCAGGGAGCCCGAGCGGATCTCCGCCTCGACCACCACCACGCCCAGCGACAGGCCGGAGATGATGCGGTTGCGGCGCGGAAAGTCCCTGGCCTGGGCGCGATGGCCGACGGGGCTCTCGGAGACGATGCAGCCGTCTTCGGCCAGCCGTTCGTAGAGGGCGCGGTTCTCCTGCGGATAGACGTCGTCCACCCCGCCGCCCAGCACCGCCGCCGTGCCATGGGGCAGGGGGCCTTCGTGGGCGGCGGCGTCGACGCCCCGCGCCATGCCGGAGACGACCGCATAGCCCGCCTGCCCGAGTTCGCTGGCCAGGCCGCGGGCGAAGCGCTGGGCCGAGGCCGAGGCGATGCGCGCGCCGACCACGGCGACCGACCTGCGCGACAGCAGGCCGGCATCGCCCAGCGTCCACAGCACCGGCGGCGGCGGGTCCACGGCGGCGAGCTGGGGCGGAAAGGCGGCGTCGCCGATGACGAGCAGCGCCGCGCCCACCGCCTCGCCGGCGGCCAGCTCGCGCTCGGCGTCTTCGACCGGCGCGGGCTTCAGCACGGACCCGGCCCGGCGCGAAAGCTCGGGCAGGGCCTCGAGGACCGCGCCGGCGGTGCGATAGCGCTTGAGCAGTTCGCGAAAGGCGACCGGCCCCACCCGGTCAGTGCGGGCCAGCCGCAGGCGGTCGAACCGTTCCTGGTCGGACAGGCCGCCGGTCACGCCTTCTTCGCGCCGATGCGCGGCTCCTCGCCCTTGAGCAGCCGGCGGATGTTCTCGTGGTGGCGGATGAAGATCAGCACGGCCATGAACAGCGCCAGATAGATCATGGTCAGCGGGCCGTCCGTCATCAGCACGAACAGCGGCGCAGCCGCCGACGCCACCAGCGCGGCCAGCGAGGATATGCGGAACAGGCCCCCGATCAGCAGCCACGCCCCCGCCGCGAGCAGGCCGGCCGGCCAGGCGGCGGCCAGCATCACGCCGTAGAAGGTGGCGACCCCCTTGCCGCCCCGGAAACCGAGCCAGACGGGGAAGATGTGGCCCGCGAACGCCGCCGCCCCGGCCGCGGCGGTGACGCCGTCGTCCTTGAAGATCAGGCGCGCGAGCAGGACGGCCGCGGCGCCCTTGATCATGTCGCCCAGGAGGGTGGCGATCGCCAGGTCCTTGCGCCCCGTGCGCAGGACGTTGGTCGCGCCGATATTGCCGGAGCCGACCTGGCGGATGTCGCCCACGCCCGCATACCGCGTGACGAGCACGCCGAACGGAATCGAGCCGATCAGGTATCCGCCGAGGACCGCCACGATCCACGGGATGTAGGCCTGCACCGCTATTCCCCCTTACTGCGACGCCTGATGCACGATGCGGCCGCCGACGAGCGTCAGCAAGACCTCGCCCTGCAGGCGGCGGCCATCGAACGGGGAGTTCCTGGATTTCGACCGCAGGCGCGCCGCGTCGACAGCGACCGGCGCGTCGATGTCGATGAGCACGAGGTCGGCCGGCGCGCCCGCCGCGATCCGGCCCCCGGGCAACCCCAGCAGCTGCGCCGGCCCGTGCGTGACGGTGCGCAGCAGGTCGAGCAGGTCCACGCCCGCCTCATGATGCAGGCTGAGCAGCGCCGGCAGCAGCGTCTCGACCCCGACCGCTCCGGGGGAGGCCTCGCTGAACGGGCGGCGCTTCTCGCCGGCCGGGGCCGGGGCGTGCGCGGAAACCACCACGTCGACCAGCCCTTCGGCGACGGCGGCGATCAGCGCCTGGCGGTCCTGCTCGGGCCGCAGGGGCGGGTCGAGCCTGGCGAAGGTTCGGTAGTCACCGACGTCCAGTTCGTTGAAGGACAGGTGGTTGATCGAACAACTCGCCGACACCTCCAGGCCCTTGTCCTTGGCCCGGCGAAGGCTTTCGAGCGAATCCGCCGTGGAGACCTGGTCGACCAGGAAGCGGGCTCCCGTCAGCTCGACCAGCGCGAGGTCGCGTTCCAGCATGATCCGCTCGGCCACAGCCGGAACCGACGGCAGGCCCAGGCGGGCCGCGAGCTCGCCCTCGGTCGCCGCCGCGCCTTCGCTGAGCCAGGGATCGGCCGGCCGGTGGGCGACCAGGGCGTTGAAAGCGCCCGCATAGCTGAGGACCCGGCGCATGACCTTGGAGTTGGCGATCACCCGGTCCGCGTCGGTGAAGTAGATCGCGCCGGCCTCCGCCATCAGGCCGATCTCGGCCATGCGCTCGCCGCGCAGGGCCCGCGTCGCCGCGCCCGCCACGTGGAAGTTGACCAGCTCCAGGTCCCGCGCCCGGCGCAGGATGAAGTCGACCATGGCCGGCTCGTCGACCGGCGGGTCCGTATCCGGCTGCAGCACCAGGGTGGTCACGCCGCCGGCGGCCGCCGCCTGGCCGACCGAGGCCAGCGATTCCTTGTGCTCGGCGCCCGGTTCGCCGGTGCGGACGCGAACGTCGATCAGCCCTGGGGCCAGGGCCGCGCCGTCGCAGTCCACCACGCGCATCTCGCTGGAGCCGGCGTCCAGCTGCGGACCCTTCTGCACCTCGGCGATGACGCCGTCGGACACCACCACGCAGCCGGGCCCGTCATGGCCGCTTTCGGGGTCCAGCAGCCGGGCGTTGACCAGGGCGATGTGGGGAGCGTTGGCCACGGTCACGCCTGCTCCAGTCGCGCGGCCAGCGAGGCCAGCACCGCCATCCGCACCGCGACGCCCATCTCGACCTGGTCTTCGATCAGCGAGACTTCGGGGTCGTCCGCCACGTCCGAGGCGATCTCGACGCCCCGGTTCATCGGGCCCGGGTGCATGACCTTCGCGCCGGGGGCCGCCAGCGCCAGCTTGTCGGCGTCCAGGCCATAGAAGTGGAAGTACTCCCGGGTCGAAGGCACGAAGGCGCCGTCCATGCGCTCGAGCTGCAGGCGCAGCATCATGACGACGTCCACGCCGGCTATGCCCTCGCGCATGTCGTGGAAGATCTCGGCGCCCCAGCGGTCGGCGTCCGCGGGCATCAGCGTCGGCGGGCCGACGAGGCGCACGCGGGCGCCCATCAGGTTCAGCAGCGCCACATTCGAACGCGCCACCCGGCTGTGCAGGACATCGCCGCAGATGGCGACGGTGATGCCGGAGACGGATCCCAGCGCCCGGCGCATGGACAGCATGTCCAGCAGCGCCTGGGTGGGGTGTTCGTGCCAGCCGTCGCCGGCGTTGATCACGCTGCAGCCCACCTTCTGGGCCAGCAGCGCCGCGGCCCCGGAGGCGGAATGGCGCAGCACCAGCAGGTCCGGCTTCATCGCGTTCAGCGTCATCGCCGTGTCGATCAGGGTTTCACCCTTGGCGACCGACGAGGTGCTCACGCTCATGTTCACGACGTCCGCGCCCAGCCGCTTGCCGGCCAGTTCGAAGGAGGCCTGGGTGCGCGTGCTGTTCTCGAAGAACAGATTGAGCAGGGTGCGCCCCTCCAGCAGATCCAGCTTCTTGGACGCGCGCCGGTTCAGGTCGACGAAGGCGTCGGCGAGGTCGAGCAGGGCGTCGACATCCGGCGGATCGAGGTCCGCGACGCTGACGAGGTGCTTGTGCGGGAACGGGAACAGCCGCGCGTCGATGGTGCTGGAAACGTCGGCGGGCGGGTTCATCAAAGGGTCGCTATAGGTTGAACCGGGCGGGCGCTCAAGGAGATTTCCGGTGCGCCAAAGCCCCCGTCCTTCGCCGTCAGCCGAAGGCCGTCCTGCCCGGCCGCAAAGGGTGTGCGGCTGGCTTCCGGCGCCCCCGGCCGCCCGACGCCATCAGTAGGGTACGGGCCTTTCAGCCTCGGTCACCGAGCGCAGGGGGAGTTTGTGATCCTCGCAGAATCTCCGGGTGCCCGATGAGGCTAGTGCCTTCCTTGCCGGTTCAACGGGAGGGAGGACGCCGGCCTTGGTCCAGTTGTCGAGCGATTGCCCATGCAGATGGCTCATCAGTTCCACCCGCCCGCGAAGTTCGTCCAGGTCCCGAAGCAATGAGTACCGAACCCCCGCGTCGAGGGGGATCGGCCGTGTCAGACTCAGCAGCCGCTGATAGGCGGCATTGTTCTCGCGTGTCTGGTCGGCAAGCAGGCGGTTCGCGGTATAGGCGCGGTCGAGTTCCTGTCTCATGTCTCGATCGAGATGGGAGACCACCCCATCGCTGATGGCCGCCTGCCAGACGCCTTCCTCGAAAGTCCGGTTCGGCATCCGAATGACATAAAAGGCAAAGCCAGGCTCGGAATAGACGGGCGCCGGGTCGAGCCGGTCGCCGCTTGCGAGCAGGCGTTGCTGAAGAATGTCGATCTGGGCCAGCAGGCAGGGCTCAACGACCCGCCACTCTATGGCCCAGCTATACTGATCGGAGACTTCCGCACGGATTGCTTCCGTCGCGTCCCGAGCCTTCCTTTGCCAGGACTGCTCCTCGGCCCACTGCTGGGCCACCAGAGCCAGGCCTACCCCCAGGGTGACAATCACAAGCTCCATGCCGAACCGATAGGCGGGTCGGCGAAAACGCGCCCGCGTGAACGCCGACGCCTTCGCCGGGGATTTCTCAACGGGCTCGGCTTCGGGGTTCGCGTCCTGATTCATCTGGCCCCCCGAAGGAATGGAGCACGCTAGATGAAGCTACGAGGTCTGCAACCGGTCTTCCGCTGCGCCGGCGTGATGAGCGGGAAGACCGGGCTCCCCCCGGCACGATGGCGCTCAACGCGCGGCGTTCCGCTCGGCGTCCGCCACCCGGTCCAGCGCGCCCTGGAGAATGTAGGCCGCCGCCGCGCGGTCCACGACCTCGGCGCGCTTCGCCCGGGTCAGGTCGGCTTCGTCGATCAGCATGCGGTTCACCGCCGCGCTCGACAGCCGCTCGTCCCAGAAGGCGATGACGAGATCCCCGCGCAGCCGGAGCAGGTTGCGCGCGAAGGCGCGGCAGGACTGGGCGCGGGGCCCCTCGGTGCCGTCCATGTTCACGGGCAGGCCGATGACGACCGCGGACAGCCGCCGCTCGTCCATGATCGCGAACAGCCGGTTGGCTTCCTGGGTGAACTTGGTCTTGCGGATCAGCTCCAGCGGGCTGGCGATGGTCCGTGTGGCGTCGCACACGGCCACGCCGATGGTCTTTTCGCCCAGGTCCAGACCCATCCAGCCGGTGTAAGGCGGGGTGGCGGCGGGGAGTTCGAGCAGATCGACAACGGCCATGGGCGCGGCGGTAGGACTGGCGCGCGGCCCTGACAAGGGCGAAAGTGCGCCCAGCAACCCGCGGAGACACGTCATGGTCCGAAGCGTCCGGTTCCCGATAGCCCTCTGCACGGTGCTGGCGCTGGCGGCCTGCCAGGAGAAGGCGCCCGCGCAGCCGGAGTCCGATGTGGTGCCCCTGCCGCCGTCGGCGCCTGCGCCCACCGCTTCGGCCGCCGACCCGGCCCCGGCGCCCCGGGCGGCGCCCGCGGTCCCGGCCGGCGATCCGCTGAGCGTGCCGCCGACGGAGGACGAGGGCACGGTGCAGGCCGCCTACGTCACCCAGGTCCACGCCATGCCGGAGCAGAACGCCCGGCTGTTCTCGACCGCGGGCGGGGACCCCGCCGTGAACGGCCTCTACACCCACCTCGCCCTGTTCCAGGGGCCCAGCGAACCCTGGCGCGTGTTCCGCATCGGCGACTTCGAAGCCTGGGAGGTGGCGGAGGAGGCGCCGGGTCGCGTGGTGCTGCAGGTGCGCGAGAGCGCGATAGGTCCGGAGACCGGGTCCGCCCGGACGACCGCCAGGAAGCTGATCGTCCAGTGGAGCGGCCCGACGGCCGAAGCCATCTCGGTGACCCCGGCCCGCTGACCGCGATCCCTCTCCCATCGGGAGAGGGCCGGCTCCATCACAGGGCAGTGCTACGCGTACTCGGTCAGGAGGGCCGAGCCAAACGCCAGGCCGTCATCCCGGAATTCGCGCAGCGAATGTCCGGGACCCAGCAGCTCCGAGATCGACGCTGCCCTGGCGGCTGCAACCAGCGTTGCGTTTGCTGGGTTCCGGATAACCGGTCGAGCTGCGCTCGCCCGGTTTCCGGGATGACGGCGTAAAGAGGGGGAAGGCGCTCGGGGTCGTTCTCCCGCCGGGAGAAGGATTTCTATTCGTACTCCGCCAGCAGCCGCTGCAGGCGCAGGCCCTCGGGCTTCAGGCGTGTGAAGTAGTTCACCCCGATCACGGTCCAGACGGACCCCAGCACGACACCGAACAGGATCGCGCCGTCGCGGACGTTCCCCGCCGTCATCTTGCCGACGTCCATCAGCTGCCACAGGCTCACGGCCAGGGCGGCGACGCCCAGGGCCATGAGCGCGGCCATGAAGCGGACGCGCCGTTGCGCGCCGGCGTTCTCGTCGATCAGGGCGCGCAGGGTCTGTGGCGCCGAAGCGTAGGGGTCGGGATGCGCCCGCAGGTGGCGCTCGATCTGGCCGCGGACCAGCACCAGCGCGACCCACGGCAGGATCAGCAGGGCCAGCGCCCCCCATTCGCGGGAGATATCGAACGGGAAGGGATTGGCGAACCAGTCCCAGGCGATCTTGCCCGTCCACAGGACAAGGGCGGCCCCGGCCATGAAGGTGATCCGGTTCACACGCCCGCGGCGACGCCTCAGCTCTTCCATCATTTCCTCCGTCATATAGGCGCCGGCCGCCTCGTCGGGCGTGTTGGCGCTCGAGCGCCAGGCGCGCTCCAGCCGTTCAAAGTCCATCGTCGTCTCCTTCGATCAGGGACGTGATCTGCCTGCGGGCGCGGGTCAGCCGCGCGCCTACGTTGGTTTCGGAAAGGCCGTGAAGGGCGCCGATGTCGCGATAGGCCACGCCCTCCAGCGACAGCAGCACCAGCGAGCGGTCGAGCGGCGGCAGCCGGCGGATTGCGGAGTACAGCCGCTCCAGCAGGGCGGCGTCCTCGTCATCTCCCGCGGCGTTGGCGGCCAGCAGGGCATACTGACCCTGGCTGGCCGCGTCGCGTCTCATGCGTCCGCTTTCGCGGCGTCGCCAGGTCAGGGCGCGATTGTGGCCCACGCGCCAGATGAAGGTGACGGCGCTGCTGTCGCCCCGGAACGACCCCGCCGCCCGCCACACGGCCAGCATCAGCTCCTGCAACAGGTCGTGCTGGTCGGCGGGTTCGGCGAAGGCGCGGCTGATGCGGTGAAGCACGCCGATGTGCGCCTTCATCCAGTCCGCAAAGAGTGCGTCGCGCCGATCCATGCCGCCTGTCCGGTTGGTCTCGAGAGGTTAGAGCACAGCCGGGCGGCGGTCCTTACAGGGTCTGCGTCGCCCTCGTCCGTCGACAGGCTCCGGGTGAGGGCGATTGATGCGTCGGCGGTCTGGAAATCCTCATCCTGAGCCTGTCGAAGGACGAGGATTTCCAGCGGTGCACTTGAGGGGGAAGCCCTTGTGAATCCACCCGTCCCCGGCTAACCGTCGCGGCCTGTTTCCACGGAGCGGCCTATGGCCATCGACGTCTCGACCGTGCGCCGTGTCGCGCACCTCGCCCGCATCGCCACGCCGGAGGACCGGCTCGAACACCTGGCCCAGGAGCTGAACGGCATCCTGGCCTGGATCGAGCAACTGGACGAGGTGAACACCGATGGCGTCGAGCCGATGACGAGCTGCGTCGCCATGCCCCTGCCGCTGCGCGATGACGTGGTGACGGAGGGCGGCGATCCGGCCCGCGTGCTGAAGAATGCGCCTAGGTCCGCCGACAACTTCTTCGTCGTGCCCAAGGTGGTCGAGTAGGCCATGAGCGACCTGACCAAGCTGACCCTGAAGGCCGCGATCGACGGCCTGCGCGCGAAGGACTTTTCGTCCGTCGAGCTCACCGGCGCCTTCATCGGCGCCATCGAGCAGGCCAACCCGCGCCTGAACGCCTACGTCCTGCCCACGCCCGACAAGGCGCTGGAGATGGCGCGCGCCTCCGACGCCCGCCTGGCCAAGGGCGAGGGCGGGGCGCTGGAAGGCGCGCCGCTCGGGATCAAGGACCTGTTCTGCACCGACGGCGTACGCACTACGGCCGGTTCGAAGATCATCGGCGAGTTCGTCCCCACCTACGAGAGCACTGTCACGGCCAACCTGTGGGCCGACGGCGCGGTCATGCTGGGCAAGCTGAACATGGACGAGTTCGCCATGGGCAGCTCGAACGAGACCAGCTTCTTCGGCCCCGTAGTGAATCCCTGGAAGTCCCAGAGCTCCAACGCGGACCTGACACCCGGCGGCTCGTCGGGCGGCTCGGCGTCTGCGGTGGCGGCCGACCTGTGCCTGGGCGCGACGGCGTCGGACACGGGCGGTTCGATCCGCCAGCCGGCGGCCTTCACCGGCACGGTGGGGATCAAGCCGACCTACGGCCGCGCCTCGCGCTTCGGCATGGTGGCCTTCGCCTCGTCGCTCGATCAGGCCGGCCCGATCGCCAAGACGGTGGAGGACGCCGCCATCCTGCTGCGGTCCATGTGCAGCCACGATCCGAAGGATTCCACCAGCCTGAACGTCGAGACGCCCGACTGGGCCGCCGACGTGAAGCGGTCGGTCAGGGGCCTGCGCATCGGCGTGCCGAAGGAATACGTGGTCGACGGCATGCCCGCCGAGATCATGGCGCTGTGGGAAAAGGGCCGGGAGTGGCTGAAGGACGCCGGCTGCGAGCTGGTCGACATCAGCCTGCCGCACACGAAGTACGCGCTGCCCTGCTACTACATCATCGCCCCGGCTGAGGCCTCGTCCAACCTCGCCCGCTACGACGGCATGCGCTACGGCCACCGCGCCGGCGACGCCAAGTCGCTGACCGACCTCTACGAACAGACCCGCGCCGAAGGCTTCGGCAAGGAAGTCCAGCGGCGCCTGACCATCGGCACCTACGTGCTCTCGGCTGGCTACTACGACGCCTACTACGTCAAGGCGCTGAAGGTCCGCCGCCGCATCGCCATGGACTTCGACGATGTCTGGGGCCGCTGCGACGCCATTCTGACGCCGTCGACGCCCTCCGCCGCGTTCGCGCTCGGCGACAAGCAGATCGACCCGGTGGCCATGTACCTGAACGACATCTTCACGGTGACGGCCAACCTCGCCGGCCTGCCGGGCATCAGCGTGCCCGCCGGCCTCGACAAGGGCGGCCTGCCGCTCGGCCTGCAGCTGATCGGCAAGGCGCTCGACGAGAGCACCATCTTCGCGCTGGCCGGCAAGCTGGAGGAAGCGGCCGGGTTCACCCACAAGGCGGAGAAGTGGTGGTGAGGCGACACTGGCGACTAGTCGCGGGGTGGCTTCTCATCGCCGCTTCGGTCGTCGGCGGGGTTGGCTACTACGTCAATGAAAGCGTGGTCCACGCTATCAACCGAAATTACTTTGCAGACTACGAATACTGGACATCCGCAAAGTTCGGTCAGGTCGGCGTCATCGTCGCTGTATTGATGGCGCTCACGGTCGGTGGACTGGCGCTGATACTGCGAAAAACTAGGGCTGTTGGACCACATGACTGACACCTCCAAACTCATCCAGGGCCTCACCGGCCCGTGGGAAATCGTCCTCGGGCTTGAGGTCCACGCCCAGGTCGCGTCCAAGGCCAAGCTGTTCTCGGGCGCGGCCGTAGGTTTCGGCGCGGGGCCGAACGAGCAGGTGTCGCTGGTCGACGCCGCCATGCCCGGCATGCTGCCGGTGCTGAACCGCTTCTGCGTCGAGCAGGCGGTGCGCACGGGCCTGGGGTTGCGCGCGCAGATCAACCGCAAGAGCCGCTTCGACCGGAAGAACTACTTCTATCCGGACCTGCCGCAGGGCTATCAGATCAGCCAGTTCGACCAGCCCATCGTGGGCGAGGGCGAGGTCGAGGTGGAGCGCGACGACGGCTCGACCTTCACCGTGCGGATCGAGCGCCTGCACCTGGAGCAGGACGCCGGCAAGCTGATCCACGACCTGTCGCCGACGGAAAGCTACGTCGACCTGAACCGGGCCGGCACGGCGCTGATGGAGATCGTGTCGAAGCCCGACATGCGCTCGTCGGAAGAAGCCGCGGCCTATGTGAAGAAGCTGCGCACCATCCTGATCTACCTCGGCACCTGTGACGGGGACATGGAGAAGGGCAACCTGCGCGCCGACGTGAACGTGTCGGTGCGCCGGCCCGGCGAAGAGCTGGGCACGCGCTGCGAGATCAAGAACGTCAATTCGTTCCGCTTCATCCAGCAGGCCATCGAGTACGAGGCGCGCCGGCAGATCGAGATCCTGGAGGACGGGGGCTCGATCACCCAGGAGACCCGCCTGTTCGACCCCGGCAAGGGCGAGACGCGCTCCATGCGTTCCAAGGAAGAGGCGCACGACTATCGCTATTTCCCCGATCCGGATCTGCTGCCGCTCGAGTTCGACGATGCGTTCATCGCCGACCTCGCGCAGCATTTGCCGGAACTGCCGGACGAGAAGAAGGCGCGCTTCATCAGCGAACTCGGCCTGTCGGCCTATGACGCCAGCCATCTGGTCGCCGAACGGGAGATCGCCGACTATTTCGAGACGGTCGCAAAGGGGCGCGACGCCAAGCTGGCGGCTAACTGGGTAATCAACGAACTGTCCGGGCGGCTGAACAAGGAAGGCCTCGCCATCGGTTCGTCGCCGGTCTCGGCGGCGCAGCTCGGCGGCATCATCGAATTGATCGGCGACAAGACCATCTCCGGCAAGATCGCCAAGGACCTGTTCGAAATCCTCTGGACCGAAGGCGGCGACCCGCGCGAGCTCGTGAAGAGCCGCGGCATGGCGCAAGTCACCGATCTCGGCGCCATCGGCGGCATTGTCGACGACCTCATCGCGAAGAATCCGGACAAGGTGGAACAGGCGAAAGCCAATCCGAAGGCGATGATGTGGTTCGTCGGTCAGGTTATGAAGGCGTCCGGCGGCAAGGCGAGCCCTCAGGCGGTTAACGACCTCCTAAAATCGAAGCTCGGTTTGTAAGGCGCGCGACGTAACGCGCGGTTTACGATCGACGCATGGCCGTGCCGGCGGCGCGGTGCATCGCGCGTCGCTTGAAGGCTGCGAAGCATGTCCGAAGGTGTCATCGTCGCACCGCGAGACCGCCGATCGCGCGCATCACGTTCGCATCGCCGGCGAATCACTCGCACCCGATTCGCTCGTTTTTGATCGATTTCGGCTTGTCGACGCCATTGCGCGGCGTTTTCCGCGCAATTTTTTTTCACAGCGTGCCGACGCCTTCCGCATAGCCGAAGTCCTGCGCCGCAGACCTTGCGACAGTCGGAGAAAACGCGCGTTGAAAAGATTCGCGGCGCATTGGCGACATGCAAAAAATGCTTATGCCACCGCGCTTTTTTGAATTCGTTCGTTGATGCTGGCGATGAAAAGCAAGGCAAGCGATGTCGGCTGCGTTGTGTCGCGTCTTTGCCGTGCGATTACGCTCGGCGGCAATGTCGTCGCGCCGCTTACGCACACAAAAGCAACGAGTCACTGTTTTTTTTCTTGCGCTGGTGTAAACCAATTGTGGTGCAGGTCGATCCCCGACCGCACTTATGCGACACCCGCCATTCTAAATGGCTAGGAGGGCAGCAAATGGCTAAACGTAAGAAGAAAGCAGTGAAGACGGCGAAGAAGGCCAAGAAGAAGAAGAAGAAGCTCTAGGTCTAGCGCCTCTTCTCGATCTTCGGCGTACGCGCCGCGGATCGCGTCATAGGGGGCCGGTGTGCATCAGGTACGATAGCGCAAGCAGTCGTTTGTCTGTGCACCCGGTTCCGATGACATCAGAGGGCGTCGGGGAGACTGCAAGTCTCACCGACGCCCTCCGAGTTTCTGAACACTGCGTTCAGGTCTCGACCCGAACTGGCGCGCGCCGCGGCTCCGATGCCGCGCAACTCTCCCGGTCAGGTCGAAGTACCCTTCAGCCGCTTGTTGCACGCGCTCCAGAACTGCGGCCACTTCATTCCATTCTCGACCTTGCCGGCGTCCTTCGCCACTTTCCACTCGGCGGCACACTTCTTCTGCCGTTCGCGCGCGGCAATCTGGCCGGGCGTCGGTGTACGCTTGGGTTTCGGCGTTGCTGCGGTGCTCGAGCCCGGCGCCGGCGTCGATGTTTGCGCCAGCACGGGCCACGAGGCGGCGAGCGCTCCGGCGAGTAGCGCGGCTAATGCGACACGCAGGATGGGTGGCGCGATGGAGGTCGTCGTTTCAGTCCTTCGTTTTGCGTTGAACATGGGTCCCCCCGCATTGGCCAGGCTCGGTCGCGCAAGCATCGGTCTGACGCTTGTCTTTGAGCCAAAATACAACCTGAGAGGGTATTCTATCCAACAAAAGTTGCGGCCGTCCAGAGGCGCAGCGAACACTTGTGACAGCGGCTCGGGGGGCGGCGAGGGTTCGCCTGTTGCGGTCGCAGGCGCGCCGCCTGAGAGTGCATAAGGCACACTTGATTTTCGAGAGGACCGTATGGCGCGTCGCACGTTCAAGCGCGGGGGCAAAGCCAAAGCGGCCCCGGCCAAATCCCTTGCACGTTCCGCTTCGGCGAGATCATCGGCAGCGATCAAAGGCGCGAAGGGTCCCAAGCCAATCGAGCTTTATTACTGGCCGACACCGAACGGCCAGAAGATCGCCATCATGCTCGAGGAGTGCCGGCTGCCTTACGTGGTCAAGCCGGTGAACATCGCCAAGGGCGAGCAGTTCGATCCCGCCTTTCTCAAGATATCGCCAAACAACCGAATCCCGGCCTTGGTCGATCCGAACGGGCCGGGTAAGCGGCCGATCTCGGTATTCGAGTCCGGTGCGATCCTGCAGTATCTCGCCCGCAAGACCGGCAAGTTCTATCCCAAGGACGAGCGCGGCCGCGTCGAGGTCGATCAATGGCTGTTCTGGCAGGTCGGCGGCGTCGGGCCGATGGCCGGGCAGGTGCATCACTTCAAGAGCTACGCGCGCGAACACATCCCGTACGCGATCGCGCGGTTCGTCGATGAGGTGAACCGGCTCTATGGCGTGATGAACAAGAGGCTCGCCGATCGCGATTTCATTGCCGGCCGCTACTCCATCGCCGACATGGCGCTGATCGGCTGGGTCAATGGCTGGCATAAGCAGGGTCAGGATATCGAGCAGTTTCCGCACCTGAAACGCTGGCTGGCGCGGATGAAAGCGCGCCCGGCGGTCGAACGCGCTCTGGCGCTCGGTCACTCGTGGCGGCAGAGCGTCGACATGAAAGACCCGAAGGTGCAGGCCGTGCTGTTCGGCCAGCGCGCGCGCTGACGGGCAGAGCGCAGGGTTTCAGGCACCAGGCGCAACGAAAAAGCCGGCGCATTCCAGATGCGGCCGGCTTTCGCATTTACGCCTCATCCGCTCGATCAGTCGGCACGCTTCCAGGTCTGGCTCTTGCACAGGATGCCGAGCACGCAGCCCTGCACCTGCATGGCGTTCTCGCTCACCAGCGTGACGTGCGCGTCGTAAGTCTTGCCGTCGTCGGCATTGTAGATCTTGCCCGACCACTTGTTGTCGCCGCTCGGCGCCATGCCGTTGACGACCTGGACGCCGAGGAGGGGACGCGCGCGCTTGTCCGGATCGGCATTGTACTTGTCGGTCTTCGGTTTGCCGGTCTGCTTGTCGATCGGCTCATTGAGCCAGACCACCTTGCCGCACAGCTTGTTGCCGGCGCATTCGGACACGCGCACCTTGGTGCCACCGTCGGCGGAGAGCCAGGTGCCGGCGGCCGGCGTTGCCGCCTGGGCGCCTGCCATGAGCGAAGAACTGAGGAGCACGGCCGCCGCCATCGCGGCCGTTTTCAGGTTTGAAAACTGCATTGAGAACCTTCGAATTCGTGCGTCTTGACCGTGACCGGCGGAGCCCTTGGAGCCCGGCGCCGACCCATTTGTCATATAAGCTTTACATTGGGAATTGGTTACCCGCGCCCCAATCAACTCAGTTAGCAGTCTGTAACAGGACGCACGGGGCGCTCCCTAAACCCCGAAAAACAGGGGCTTTTTCAACCGCCGGCTAAAATCGGCCACGAAAATTTCACGATTGATTCAGCCAATCGCTTAAAGTGCCATTCAAATTTTCTCCCGAAGATCGACCCAACACAGGGACGTCAAAACGCGGCATCCGGAATCCCGGGCAGCCGCCAGAGTAACGGGAGCTGAACATGATCAATCTTGCGGTGGTCGCCGAGACCAGGGAGCCGTCCGATGCGGCAGCTTGTTTTGAACTCGGCATGGCGTGCTCGTCGGGGGCCGGCGTGCCGGTCGACCTGATCGAGGCGCATAAGTGGTTCAACATCGCGGCGATGCGCGGGCATCGTGAAGCCGCGCAGTTGCGCCGCGAGATCGCCGAGCAGATGAGCGACAGCGAGATCGGCCGCGCCCAGCGCGCCGCGCGCGACTGGCTCAAGCGCAATCAGCCGGTGCCGGCCGAGCCCGCTCGCATCGCCGCCTAAGCCTTGATCTCGGCGGCGAGCGCGTCGCGCAGGCTCGCGACGACGCTGGCCCAGTCGCCGATCGCGGGCTGACGGAACAGGCGCGCCTGCGGGTACCACGGGCTGCGTTCGCCGGTCAGTGTCCAGCGCCAATCCGGGGTGAATGGCAGCAGCACCCAGGTCGGCCGAGCCATCGCGGCCGCCAGATGCGCGACCGAGGTATCGACCGCGATCACCAGATCCACCAGCGCCATGACGGCGGCGGTGTCCGCCATGTCGGCGAATTGTCCGCCGAGATGCGTCACGCTGCGATGGCGCGCCAGCACCTCGGCATCGTTCGCGCGCAGTTCGTGCTGAATGCTGACGAATGACACGCCGTCCTGCGCGAGCAGCGGCTCCAGCGCCGTCAGTGCGACCGATCGGTTAGCGTCATTGATGTGATGGACATGACCGGCCCAGGCCAGCGCCACGCGCTTGCCGGGCAGCGCCTCGATTACCGGCCGCCAGTGGTCGATGCGCGCGGCATCCGCCGTGACGTAGGGGATCGGAGCCGGGACATCGGCCGATGTCGTCTTCAGGGCTAGCGGCAAACTGCCGAGCGGACATTGAAAGTCGTAAGCGGGCAGGGCCTCGCCGCGTGCATGGCAGGACGCAATGCCGGGAAGGCTGCCGAGCAGCGCTTTGAGTTCAGGCTGCACTTCGAGAATGACGCGCGCGCCGGCATTCCCCAGCATCGGAGCGTAGCGCGCAAACTGGATGGTGTCGCCGAGGCCCTGTTCGGCGTGAAGCAGGATGGTCTTGCGGCCGAGCGGAAAATCGCCGAGCCAGAGCGGACGCCGGTAGTCGCGGCGCCGGTCGGTCACGCCGGTGCGCTTCCAGCGCCATTCGTATTCGGTAAAGCCTTGCTCGAGTTTTCCGAGCGCCAGCAGCGTCAGCGCCAGATTGAAGTGGGCGTCGGCGTAATCCTTGTCGAGCGCGATGGCCTTGTCGAAGCTGGCGGCTGCGTCGTCGTGCCGGTTCAGCATTTCGAGGGCGCGGCCGCGGTTGTTCCAGGCGAGACGGTGCTCGGGCAGGGCTCCGACGACACGGTCGAAATCGGACAGCGCCTCCGCCGGTCTGCCGAGCTGCAGCAGCGTATTGCCGCGATTGTAGAGCGCACTCGGATTGACGGCAGCGACGGCGACGACGGCGTTGAAATCGCCGAGCGCCTCGGCATGACGCCCAAGCTCGGCTCTGGCCACGCCGCGACTGAGCAGCGCCGCGGTGTTGCGCGGTTGAGCTGCGAGAACCGCGTCGAGATTGGCCAGCGCCTCCTGCGGCCGCTTCATGCTCAGCAGAGCCGAGGCGCGGTTGAGCAGCGTTTGCGGGTCGGCCGGATTGAGCGCGAGGGCCTTGTCGAGACAGTCGAGCGCATCGGCGTCGCGCTTGAGCGCATGCAGCACATTGGCCAGATTGAACAGCGCGTCTGGGACGCGCGGATTGATTTTGACCGCGCTGGTGAGGAGGCGCAGCGCCTCGCCCATCTGTCCCGACTGGGCCTTGAGCGCGCCGAGCAGGTTCAGGGCGTCGAAATTGTCGGGCGCCGCCTTGAGCGCGCGCGCATAGAGCTTTTCCGCATCGCGCAGGCGGCCGGCGCCGTGCAGGCGAAGGGCTTCCTGAAGCGTTTGCCCTAGATCGAAACCGGATGCTCGCAACGCTCGCTCGTCAGGCTTTGGCCATGGCGCTCAAAGCGAACGCCGGATTGGCCGGGGATCGCGGAAGCGACCGGCTTTGTCAATCCGTGGTCTGGCCACGCTTAGCGGGGCTGGCTGCGGCGTTTCGGCTGAGGCCGCGGCGAAGGGCCGACATAGGCGGGATTGGGGATGCACATGCCGCCAACGCCGCTGATCGTGGCGCGGCACTGGGCGAGGGTGGAGAAACCGCAATTCGTCGCGCCGACGGTGGACTCGCTGTACACCGCGCACCACGGATATTCGATGTCGGCCTGCACGACGCTGACGGCCTGCGGGCTCAAGGTGACACCAAGAGCCAACGTCGCGACCAGGGCTGCGGATCGCAGCAGCAAAGCGAGATGGGGCATCTTTTGTCGCATCTGACAACTCTCCTTGCGTGCGGCGCGGCCACAAGGCGCCTTTGCTGGTCACTTAACGCGCTGGGGGACGAAACGGGCATTGGCATGGATCAAAATTCTCGCCAGCACCGATATCCGGCTTCGGGCGGCATACGCGAATTGACGGGTCAGGCCCGGTTCTGTACGCCAGTGCCCGTCGGAGCTGTGGCCGAGTGGCTGAAGGCGGCGGTTTGCTAAACCGTTATACGCTTGTAAAGGCGTATCGAGGGTTCGAATCCCTCCGGCTCCGCCAGCCCCCCATACTGAATTATATTTGGAGCCTCGGTTCTGCCCGCGGCCGGAACCGGCTTCCCCATCGTGATAATCGCCAGGGCCGCCCGGACGGTTTCGGTTTGCGGTTTCCTGTGGAGTCGGGACCGCCGCATCCATGCAGACATTGTGTCAAATCCGGTCAGCTCCTTGCGAATCGCCGAGTCCATTTGCCGTCAAATTGGGCGATGAAACCGGCGGCGGCCGGGGTACCTGCGGCGCACAACCACGGTTGCGATGAAGGCTGACGAGCGATTTAAGGGTGTAAAGGGGTCAGTCATGGGCCGACTGTTGTCGTTCTTAACGCATTGTTTTCGTTAGTAGATTATAAAAATGCCGTGTCGGCGCCCGACTTGCTTGGGGCGGTTTCAAAGTGCGTGTTTTTTGCGCAACACCTCCTTTGAAAAGCGCCGCCAGAGGCTGTGTGCGAGGCGCTTCTTCATTGCGTGGAGGGGGGCTTCGGATATGTTCGAACTGCGACGGAGGGGGGCATCCCCATGTCGTGCTTTCCGGGTCGACGGATCGCTTCAGAAGACCGGCCTCCGGGCCGACTGGCTGGATCGAGAAGTTTACCGGGTTGCGGGGAGCAAAAGGGGAAGTTCCATCACGTGCTGTCGCACTGGACTGGATACGGAACCCTCTCACGATAAACAGTCTTTTGGAGGTTCAATATGAAGATGGTGAAAAGCCTTCTGCTCGGCACCGCGGCGGGTCTCGTCGCTACTGCCGGCGCGCAGGCGGCCGATCTTCCCGTCAAGGCCAAACCGGTCCAGTACGTGAAGATTTGCTCGCTCTACGGAGCTGGCTTCTATTACATGCCGGGCACGGATACCTGCATCAAGGTCGGCGGCTTCGTCCGCGCCGAGGTGAACTTCAACGCGGGCGGCTCGTTCGCTCCGTCGTTCCAGAACTACGATCTGCGCACCGCCAACACGCAGAACTGGCGTACCCGCGCCGGCATCACCGCCGATGCCCGCTCGCAGACCGCCTACGGCACCCTGCGTGGCTATGCCTACCTGGCGGCGACCGACGACAACTCGATCGGCGGCGGCGTCACCAACGGCACCGGCGCTTCGGCCTACAACCGCCTGTTCGCTCCGGCGGCGTTCATCCAGTTCGCCGGCTTCACCATGGGCAAGACTGGCTCGTTCTTCGACTTCGATGGCATGGGCTATTCGAACCAGTCGAACGTCTGGGGTTCGGCCACCGGCGGCAACGGTATCGAAGTCTGGGCCTACACCGCTCAGCTCGGCAACGGCCTCTCGGCCTCGATCTCGGCTGAAAACAACAACGGCCGTCGTATGGGCGTCGCGACCACTTTGACGACGACTGCCGTTGGCATTGTCGCTGGTGCCCCTGCCGTCGTCACAACGACGACTGCTGGTGCTCAGGCTGCTGCCGGTCAGGTGATGCCTGACATCGTCGGCAACCTGCGCATCGACCAGGCCTGGGGTTCGGCCCAGATCATGGGTGCTTACCACC
>JAEZEZ010000085.1 GCA_023432855.1 Pseudomonadota bacterium
CATACACACCTTCATTAGTTCGCCCGCCAAACCAGATATTACCCGCCTTATCTTCTAAGATATGCTCGATGTTATTGTTAGTGCTAAGAAAGCCACCCGAGGCCTCATTAATTATAAAAGGAGTAAAAGATTGGCCATCGTAGATATAGACACCGTCTATTGTTGCTATCCACACCTTTCCATTTTTTGCTTGCATCATACTGAATACCCAGTGCGAGTTTCGATAGAGTTCATTCTTATTAGGAGGCAGGTCTTTTGGCAAAGGAATCTCGATTTTGACAAATGTTTTACCATCGTAAAGACAAAGCCCCACGTTTGTACCAATCCAAATCATACCACTTGTATCTTCCAGCAGGCAATAAATATTGTTACTGTTAAGCCCATCCGCCATTAAGAACCTGCTAAACGATTTTCCGTCATATTTATAAAGTCCGTTTTCTGTGGTTCCGAACCAAAGGTTACCGGCCTTGTCCTGTAGGCTACATTGAACATTGTCGTATCGGGGTGAACCGATAGTTTTTATAAGTTTTGGATGATCTTTTGTTGAGTCTTTGTTAGCTGGTTTGTTGCAGGCAGCGCTCAGAATGAAAACAAAGAGTAAACCACAGGTGTATTTCACCATTTTGTCATTTTTTAATATCAATCAACAAACCTATAAGTCTTTGTGGTTGGGTTCTGTTAAGGGATTGTAAAAAAATGTAAACGAAATGTAAAAGTTGTAGCGACTGTTCATTTCTTACTTCTCCCGAAGCCGTTCACTTGTTCCGCGCGCGTTCGAATCATCTCTCTTCATCAAAGGAAGGTACACCTCCAGTAGTATGATCTCCGTAACGAACTCGGTTAACAAATCCTCTTCACTCGCGTTGTGATAAAGTCCTTCAGCCATAAACTCTGGAGAAATATTTCCGACGGCATCTTTCACTTCGATGTATTTTTTTATGACGCTTCTTTCCCGGAATTTCGACTCTCTAATACAAGTCACAAATTGATTTGCCTGACTGTACTTTCCTTCTCCATTTCTCAAAACACTATCCAAAGCCGAAACACTATTTGCAGATACTCTTGCGTCTTCAGGAATTATGATATTTCCATTGTTCGAGCTTTCACGAGTGCGTTCGATTACTCTAAACAAAAATTCATTGGAGTGCTATTCACGATTATAATTTTTAATAACGTTTCTTATTGGTCCCGTTCCTTTCCAAATTTCAATGCGATAGAAATCATCTCCTTCATCTCCATCAACCGATGTAAGATTGGAAGAATAGATTCTTACTCGATATTTGCCACCGCTTAATTTAATATCTAGCTCAATAGAAGACCTTGGGCAATTCAGAATTCGTCGTCTTCCGGACTTGATTTCAAGTCCACCTTCCACAATATGATCAAAAAGAACTGTTTCTACAGTGGAGTTTTCCTCGTTCAATATCTCTAATTCTCCCCTCACAGGTCCATAACACTCTGTCCCGACTCCCAATACCCCTTCTTCTACTGCTAGTCTACTTTCATGCGCTTCATCCGTCCAAAATTCATGAGAGTCAGTCTTTAAAGGTGAATGGCTGTCACATATATAGAACTGACTGTCTTGAGTATAAAAATCTAATTTGTACATATGATTCCTATACGGCCCGCCAGAGGCATTCGTTTTTCATCACGTACCAAAATAATCATTCCAAACATCCCTCATTTTTGGAGTAATAGTCCAAGTGTTCTCTGTGTCTTCACTATCAAAGCATGACCAATAAAAAATAGTGTATTCATGAATTTTAAAGTCATCTGTCAACAGTCCCTTGGTTATGTCCCAATATTTCAGGGAGTCGCTCCCTTCAACTTGATCATTTGTTGCCTGGATGATAATTTCCATCAATACGAATTTCTCATCTTCGTCGGATATCAACCTATAGTGCTCGATGTATTTTTCAATATCCTTTGGATCGGCTACCTCATAAGACCAGTCTTGCATATTTTGATCATATGGCATGTTAAGGTCGTGAGCTAGACTTTCAATCGCTTTCTTAGTCCCAAATCTGAATTTCGGCAAGTTCACCTTCCTTTATTGTTCATGACTTATAGCTTATTCTATGCAGTGCTCACTTACACAATCTCAATATTGTTCCAGGAACTCGTCCAACACATCGTTAGACATCTCAATGATCGCTTTACTCAATTTAGCGTATCCGTTACAAGCCGCAAGAACTGATAAAGCCGATCGAAAAGTTATTTCATCTTTGATTGGTCTTATATTGTCCACAACAAACTTCTTTAGTTCTGTCAGGCCGTTTTGATAATAGTCCTCGTAGAGCATTGGAAGTGTAGGATTTTGTCCAAGGTGTCGTTGCTGTTCAATGGTCGCGCATAGAGCGAGTACATTCCAATTAAATAGATTTCTCTCCTTAGCTATTCTCACCATCTGCGGAACAGCCATATATGATGCCAAACCAACGTTCCCCTGATGATGCAGCTCATTCCAAAGCTCTCGATAAATATTTTCAATCTCTTTCTTGTCCTTTGTCGCTTCGAGTCGCTTGAGTGGAACAGATACGTCAAAGGTCATTTGGTGTCCGCCTTTCAGCTCTTTCCACAAGTTATCGTCCAAAGTAATCATGTAATAAAACAGTGTTATAAAAGGTGTGTCGGGAGTCCAATCAAAAAAATCGTTCTGTTCGAATTTTGAACAACCAATTGTTAAAAGACTCATATCAACAGGTGAATTTTCATCATAATATTACACAACATCGCGCTAGATCTAAACACCTAGTTTCGTATCCGAGCTATCCTAATCTTTGTTCCTTTCTGTACGTTGCATTCGTAAACTCTTCCGGTCTCTGAACTTTTTATACAATATTTCTTATTTGCTTTATCCCAAACCGATTCGGTCAGGTTGGTAAGCACAAAAACATCAGGATTCAGTTCATGAAGTCGGTCAATATAAGAATCCCGTGACACGTCCTGCATGTTTAGTGCGAAGAAGTCTTCAAGAAAATCGTGCCTTCCAGTAAATTCATAAGTATGATAACCACTCTCATCACTTTCAAGTGAACATGAATAAAAAATCATGCTTGCAAAAAACAGCCCAAATGTTAAAAACTTAGTAGCATGATTATGTTTCATGGGCATGTTGGTAATTATATCTCAACTTGAAAAATGCTTAATAACACTTGCACACAAAAGCTGCCGGCATTCCAAATTAATAAATTATTAACAAACTGTGTCGGCATGTTTTAGCTTGCTTTATTGTCAGCGCAGTCATATCAAGGTATTTTTTATTCTGTTTCGCAACATTTATACTTGTATACTACTAAATGCATTGTTAAACAGTTTCATTAAACAACGATAACGACATGAAACCTTGATGCTCTGTAACCGAACCATACCTAATCAAATGAGAAAAATAACAACCGCGCTTGTCCTTTGTCTTCTGCCTTTTTTTCTGGAAGCGCAGGATATCATTAAGCTTTACGACAGTGCTATCCCGAATTCAAAGGTAAAGGCAACACTGGAAACCGACCCGCCGCTCTTCAAGGGGATGTACCGCAGATCCGCGTTTCCTACACTTGAAGTCTTCCGCGCCGACCCGCAAAAATCAACCGGTGCTGCCGTGATCATTTGTCCCGGTGGTGGCTACAGCGTAATTGTGTATGAAGGGGAAGGTATATCAACAGCAAAACAACTCGCCAGTAATGGTATTAATGCATTCGTTCTCAAATACAGACTTCCGAGTGACTCAACCATGGTAGACAAAAGTATTGGTCCATTGCAGGATGTTCAGCAAGCGATCAAAATGGTACGCGACCGAGCAAAAGAATGGAACGTTGACGCTAGCAAGATCGGTATAATGGGTTTCTCCGCCGGTGGCCACCTTGCGGCTACAGGCGCAACACACTTTAAAAAAGCACTCATTGAAAACAAAAGTAACACTAGTTTACGGCCGGATTTTCAGGTTCTGGTTTATCCAGTGATCAGCATGCGCGACAGTCTCACGCACCGCGATTCCAGGAAAAAATTACTCGGCGAAAAACCATCGGCGAACAGCATCAACGATTTCTCTAATGAATTGCAAGTGACTAGCGATTCACCTCCTGCGTACATCACCTTCGCTACCGACGACAAACTGGTCGATGTCGATAACGGCATCTCTTACTACGAAGCATTAAGACAT
Source organism: Pseudomonadota bacterium (assembly GCA_023432855.1). GTDB lineage: Bacteria > Pseudomonadota > Alphaproteobacteria > Caulobacterales > Caulobacteraceae > JAEZEZ01. The sequence goes on from JAEZEZ010000085.1 coordinate 4,157, forward strand.
CACAACGTCGATGTAGAGATGCATCTCTATTCAAAGGGTGACCACGGTTTCATCTTCCGTGAGAAAAGCTGGACCGAACCATTATTTCACTGGATGAGGAAAAACAAGTTGATGAGGTGACCGTAGTTTGATACGACGTTTGTATATGTGACAGATCTCAAACTTATCAATGCATCTATCCTACTTCGTCACCTTCCGTCGCCTTAAAAACGAGCATTGTTCGAGTCTCAAACGATTTTGTATTTCGTCGCCTAGCGCAACAGTAATTTGTCGTGTCTTGCTCCTCAGCCGCATGGCTGCGCTTTTGTATTCACAATTGAATTTTAGCCGCACATTCCCCGCCAGGGTAAAGCTAAAATTATGTTGGTCATCCAAAAGCTGGAAGTACTCTCACGCGACTCCTCGAGCAGTAGTACTCTAACCCGACAAAGCAGAACTCGTCCTAAAATTTAAAACAGAATCTTCCTCATAAAATGCCACACAACGTTCGTGTATATTATACCTCATCATAATTTGTGACTCCAATTTCTGTAAAAGTATGCCTTTGAGCCGTTGAGTCTAACTTCGTCGGCAGCTTGCTTTCGGAAGTCAATAGGATCAATTCCATCAAAAGACGACCAAATTGCATTGATAGGCATGTACTGTACTTGCTCAAATC
>JAEZEZ010000124.1 GCA_023432855.1 Pseudomonadota bacterium
GCCCGGCGACGCCGACCTGTAGCGCTTGGCCGTCTGAAGGTCCGCTGAGGGTGGGTAGCGGACCTTCCGGAGGCGACTACCCGATGTCCGCTCTCCGGCCAGACGCGAATGTCCGCTCCTGGCGCAAAGCCCCCTCTACCCCTCCGCCCCCTTCGCAAACGGGTACGCCGTCACCGTCCGCGCCCATTCGTCGACCGTCAGCGTCCTCGTCAGCGGCGGCGCCGCGCGTTCGCGGCAATTCGGCCGTTCGCATAGGCGGCAGGCGGGGCCGATCTCGACGGCGGCGGGGTTATCGAGGTCGAGGCCACGGGCGTAGACCAGGCGGGGGGCGTACTTGAGGTCGCAGCCCAGGCCTACGGCCAGTTCGGCGTCGGGGGAGCCGCCGTAGGCGCCGACGGGGCGGTCGACGGTGCGGGCCAGGGTGAACCAGCGGGCGCCGTCGCCGAAGGTCTGGACCACTTGCGTCACGATGCGGCCGGGGGCCTTGAAGCTGGCGTGGATGTTCCAGCGCGGGCAGGCGCCGCCGAAGCGGCTGAACGGGAAGCTGGAGCCGGCGAAGCGCTTGGAGACGTTGCCGGCGTTGTCGACGCGGATGAGGAAGAAGGGCACGCCCTTGGCCCCTGGCCGCGACAGCGTGGTCAGGCGGTGGCAGACCTGTTCGAAGCTCGCGCCGAAGCGGGCGGCCAGCAGGCCGATGTCGTAGCCCAGGCTCTCGGCCGCCTCCAGGAAGCGGGCGTAGGGCATGACGATGGCGGCGGCGAGGTAGTTGGCCAGCGAGACCTTGAGCAGCCGCCGCGCCGCCAGGTCGGGCGGAGCGGCCGCCTCGCACATGGCCTCCAGCTCGGCGTTCAGCTCGGCCAGGCCCAGCTGGTAGGCGACGGCGAAGGCGCGGCCGGAGGGCTCGAGCGTCTCGCTCAGCATCAGGCGGCGGCGGTGGGGGTCGTAGCGGCGCACGTACTCGACCATCACCTCCACCGGCATGACCCGGACCTGTATGCGGCAGCGGTCGAGCAGGCGGGCGGCCGCGGCGGCCTCGAACCCGCCCATGCCGGAGGCGGGGGCGCCGGCATCCAGTTCCGCGGCCAGCCGCTCGCCCTCGGCGTCGAGGTTTTCGAAGTGGTTGCGGTGGGCCTGGATGTGGTCGCGCACCCAGTCGTCGGGGGTCATCACCGGCGCCTCGCGGCCCTCGGCGTCGTGGGCGAGGCGGGGGGACAGGCCCAGGCTCTCGCGCCGGCGCTGGTCCTGGAAGGCGCGGTAGAGCCGCACCACCGCCTCGGCGGCGCCGGGCGTGTTCTCCACCAGGCCGGTGACCTCGTGGCGCGGGATGGGCAGGTCGCGGAACAGGGGGTCGGCGAAGACCTCCTGCAGGTCGGCCTCGGAGCCACGGTCGGCGTCGCCGGAGAAGGCGCGCAGGTCGAGGTCGTAGGCTTCCGCCAGGCGCAGCAGCACCTGGGCGGTGATCGGCCGCTGGTTGCGCTCGAGGTGGTTGAGGTAGCTGGGGGAGACGCCGAGGTCGCCGGCCATGGCCGTCTGGGTCAGGCCGAGTTCGCGGCGCAGGCGCTTGAGGCGCCCGCCCAGGAACAGCTTGCGGTCCGCCTCGGCCATGGTTGTGAGGTTGTCACAATTTTACAGAACAGCAAGCCGAAACTTGTGACAAGTTGGCCCGAATTGCCGCCGTCCCAATGCAGCCAAGGGGTCTCGGCTGTGTTCTCCTGACATCGACGAGGCGCGACGACGCCTTCCACGAGATGCGGAGACACGTTTTGACAACCTTCAGCGCCCTGGTTCCCAACGCCCCGGTCGGCCGCTTCGACGGCATCGAGCGGCCCTACGAGCCGGCCGACGTCGAGCGCCTGCGCGGCTCCGTCCCCATCGCCCACACCCTGGCCGAACGGGGCGCCAACCGGCTGTGGGAGCTGCTGCACACCGAGGACTATGTGAACGCGCTCGGCGCCGTGACCGGCAATCAGGCCATGCAGATGGTCCGCGCCGGGCTGAAGGCGATCTATCTGTCGGGCTGGCAGGTGGCGGCCGACGCCAACACCGCCGGCGCCATGTATCCGGACCAGTCGCTCTATCCCGCCAACGCCGCGCCCGAGCTGTGCCGCCGCATCAACCGCACCCTGCAGCGCGCCGACCAGATCGAGCACGCCGAGGGCGGCGCGAAACGCGACTGGTTCGCCCCCATCGTCGCCGACGCCGAGGCCGGTTTCGGCGGGCCGCTGAACAGCTTCGAGATCATGAAGGCCTTCATCGAGGCGGGCGCCGCAGGCGTCCACTTCGAGGACCAGCTGGCCTCGGAGAAGAAGTGCGGCCACCTCGGCGGCAAGGTCCTGATCCCGACCCAGGCGCACGAGCGAAACCTGATCGCCGCCCGCCTGGCCGCCGACGTCATGGGCACCGCGACCCTGACGGTCGCCCGCACGGACGCGGAGTCGGCCCAGCTGATCACCTCCGACATCGACGAGCGGGACCACCCCTTCATCGAGCGCGACAACCGCACGCCCGAGGGATTCTTTCGCCTCAAGCCCGGCACGGGCCTGGACCACTGCATCGCGCGCGGCCTGGCCTACGCCAAGCTGGCCGACGTCCTGTGGTGGGAGACCAGCCACCCCGACCTCGACGACGCCCGCCGCTTCGCCGAGGCGATCCAGAAGGAGCACCCCGGCAAGCTGATGGCCTACAACTGCTCGCCGTCCTTCAACTGGAAGGCCAAGCTGGACGACGCCACCATCGCCA
>JAEZEZ010000020.1 GCA_023432855.1 Pseudomonadota bacterium
GGCTCAGGTAGCCGCAATCGCCCGCCTGGCCACCAGACTCGGCGTAGAACGGCGTCTGGTCGAGTACTACCACGCCCTCTTCGCCCGCGCTCAGGCTGTCGACGCTCATGCCGGCCTTGAACAGCGCGAGCACCGTGCCGGCACCGGAGGTGCCCTGGTAGCCGGTGAAGCGGGTCTCGCCTTCCACCTTGACCAGGCTGTTGTAATCCAGATCGAAGGCGCTGGCCGAACGGGCGCGCTCGCGCTGGGCCTGCATCTCGCGCTCGAAGCCCTCCTCGTCGACGCTCAGCTCGCGCTCGCGGGCGATGTCGGCGGTCAGGTCGACCGGGAAGCCATAGGTGTCATACAGCTTGAAGACCACCTCGCCCGGGATCACCTTGCCGCTCAGCTCGGCCAGATCCTGCTCGAGAATCTTCAGGCCCTGTTCCAGGGTCTTGGCGAACTGCTCTTCCTCGTTTTTCAGCACGCGCTCGATGTGCGCCTGCTGCTGGCGCAGCTCCGGATAGGCCTCGCCCATCTCGGCAGCCAGAGCGGCAACGATCTTGTGGAAGAAGGTGCCCCTGGCGCCCAGCTTGTTGCCGTGGCGGCAGGCGCGACGAATGATGCGACGCAGCACGTAGCCGCGCCCTTCGTTGGACGGGGTCACGCCGTCAGCGATCAGAAAGCCGCAGGAGCGGATGTGGTCAGCCACCACCTTCAGCGAGGCCTGACCTTCGTTGACGCAGCCGATCGCCTGGGCGGCGGCGTCGAGCAGGCGCTGGAACAGGTCGATCTCGTAGTTCGAGTTGACGTGCTGCAGTACGGCGCTGATGCGCTCCAGGCCCATGCCGGTGTCCACGCTCGGCGCCGGCAGCGGGTGCAGCACGCCGTCCGCAGTGCGGTTGAACTGCATGAACACGTTGTTCCAGATTTCGATGTAGCGGTCGCCGTCCTCTTCCGGGGAGCCGGGCGGGCCGCCCCAGATATGGTCGCCGTGGTCGAAGAAGATCTCGGTGCACGGGCCGCACGGACCGGTGGCGCCCATCGCCCAGAAGTTGGCCGAGGCGTAGGGCGCGCCCTTGTTGTCGCCGATGCGCACCATACGCTCAACCGGCACGCCGACTTCCTTCGTCCAGATGTCGAAGGCTTCATCGTCAGTGGCGTAGACGGTGACCCAGAGCTTTTCCTTGGGCAGATTCAGCCACCTGGGCGAGGTCAGGAATTCCCAGGCGTAGTGGATGGCATCGCGCTTGAAGTAATCACCGAAGCTGAAGTTACCCAGCATCTCGAAGAAGGTGTGGTGGCGCGCGGTGTAGCCGACGTTGTCCAGGTCGTTGTGCTTGCCGCCCGCGCGCACGCACTTCTGGGAGGAGACTGCCCTGGGGATGGCGCGCGTCTCCTGACCGGTGAACACGTTCTTGAACGGCACCATGCCCGCGTTGACGAACAGCAGGGTCGGGTCGTTCTGCGGCACCAGCGGGGCTGAGGGGACCACCTCGTGGCCGTTCCTGGAGAAGTAGTCGAGGAAGCCGGAGCGGATCTGGTTGAGCGTGGACATGGCGGCCTGGCGGGACGGGAGATTTCGCGGAACCGCCATATAGAGGCGCGGGCGCCGCTCGGCCAAGGTTTTTGCTGCGCTGCGGCAAAGGCTGGCGAGGCCGCGGCCCCAACTACCGCGCCCGGAACCTTCGGCCGCCGGAGCCTACCTGCGGCGCGCGCCGGCGGCGGCCAGGGCGATGGGCAGGCCGACGAGGAACAGGTGCGAGGCCATGTTCAGAAGGGTCTTCGTATCGGTCGCCAGCGGGTTCGGGTTGGCCGGCGCCAGCGACAGCGGCACGACCAGGTAGTTCATCACGAGATAGATGGCCGCCCCGTAGAGCAGCCCCATGATGACCGGCTGACGGAAAAGGATGCCGAAACGCCGGCCGGCCCATACGTAGAGCGCCGCGGCCGCCAGCAGGATCAGGGTGTGCAGGGCCGCTCCGAGCACGGCGGTCTGGACGCCGCCGGCGCGCGCGGCTTCGCCGCCCAGGACGCCGGCCGCGATCGACTGGCCGATGACCTGCCAGGAGACCCCGTAGATCAGCATGGCGGCCACGAAGTCGAAAACCGACGCAGCAAGGCCGCCGATCAGGACGGCCCGCGAGGCGCCGCCGCCGCGGCGGCGCGGGATGGTGGTGATCATGGAAGTCCCCCTGCTGCGCCCGGCCCCTCTCGGTCACCGAGGCGGCCGGACGCTAGGCGCCGCCCCGAAGCTTGGCAATATGCAGATTGGTCGCATGAAGGGGGCGCCCGCCGTCACCGGCGAGCGCCCCTGAACCGCGGGCGGTCGAACGACGCAGGGTCGGTCGGCGGGTCGCGCCGCCCGGCCGTCCGCGGAACCCGTTCGGCCCTAGTCCTCGTCGGCGCCCGGGGGCGAGACCAGCAGCTCCTCGGCGATCTTGGCCGCGTTGCCGCGCACCTTCCTCTCGATGTCGGCGGCGATGTCGGGATTGGTGCGCAGGAACTCGCGCACGTTCTCGCGCCCCTGGCCGATGCGCTGGCTGTCGTAGGAGAACCAGCTGCCCGACTTCTCGATGATGTTGGCCTTCACCCCAAGGTCGATGATCTCGCCGATCTTGGAGATGCCCTCGCCGTACATGATGTCGAACTCGACCTCGCGGAACGGCGGGGCCACCTTGTTCTTGACCACCTTCACGCGGACGTTGTTGCCCACGATCTCGTCGCGATTCTTGATCGAGCCGGTGCGGCGGATGTCGAGGCGCACCGAGGCGTAGAACTTCAGCGCGTTGCCCCCGGTCGTGGTCTCGGGCGAGCCGTACATCACCCCGATCTTGTGACGGATCTGGTTGATGAAGATGACCAGGCACTTGGACTTGGAGATCGAGCCGGTCAGCTTGCGCAGCGCCTGGCTCATCAGGCGCGCCTGCAGGCCCGGCAGGCTGTCGCCCATCTCGCCCTCGATCTCGGCCCGCGGCGTCAGGGCCGCGACGGAGTCGATGACGATGACGTCGATGGCGTTGGACCGCACCAGCGTGTCGGTGATCTCAAGCGCCTGTTCGCCGGTGTCGGGCTGGGAGACCAGCAGGTCGTCCAGGTTCACTCCCAGCTTCTGGGCGTAGACCGGGTCGAGCGCGTGCTCGGCGTCGACGAAGGCCGCGGTGCCGCCCGCCTTCTGGACCTCGGCCACGGTGTGCAGCGCCAGCGTCGTCTTGCCCGAGCTTTCCGGGCCGTAGATCTCGATCACCCGGCCGCGCGGCAGGCCGCCGATGCCCAGCGCCATGTCTAGCCCCAGCGAGCCGGTCGAGACGCTTTCGATCTCGACCACCTTGCCGGCCGAGCCCAGTTTCATCACCGAGCCCTTGCCGAACGCCCGGTCGATCTGGGCCAGCGCCGCTTCCAGCGCCTTCTGCTTTTCGCCGTCTTTTGTTTCCACGAGCTTCAACGCCGCCTGAGCCACCTGAGCCTCCCTATCACACGATTCCGCCGTGTCTTGCGGAAGGCGCTCATCACATTGGCGCTCCCGACCGACGAGGCATGATGATCATGCTTTGTTCTCGTTCGCAATATGTTCTTTTTGATGCTGCGACAGAATTGGTCGGACTTGATGGGAACACCATCCCCCGGCCTTCGCTATCGGAGCGCCACCTTGCAGACGGTAACGATGACCGGAAGAGACGATCGCCCCCCGCCCGCCCCGCGCCGGGCCCTGATGCTGGTCAATCCCCACGCCCGGCGCGGCAAGGAAGCCATGAGCGTCGTGGACCGCCTCGAGCGCGGGGGACTGATCGTAACCGTGGAGCATTTCGCCTCTCCGGACGAGGCGGCCGCCGACATCGAGCGGCGGGCGAAGGACATCGATCTGGTGATCGTCTGCGGCGGCGACGGCACCGTGGCCTCCGCAGCCGGCGCGGTGCGCAGGACCGGCCTTCCCATGGGCGTGCTGCCGCTCGGCACCGCCAACGACCTCGCCCGCACCCTCGGCATACCCGAAGCCCTGGACGGCGCCGCCGACGTCATCATTGCGGGCTGCACCGAGCGGATCGACCTCGGAGAGGTCAACGGCCATCCCTTCTTCAATGTGGCCAGCCTCGGGCTGAGCGCCCGGCTGGCCCAGGGCCTGACGCGTGAGGAGAAGCGGCGGTGGGGACGGCTGGCCTATGCCCTCCACGCCCTGAAGGTGCTGATCGGCTTTCGTCCGTTCGAAGCGGAGATCACCAACAGGGACCAGACCCTGCGCGTGCGCACCCTGCAGATCTCCGTTGGCAACGGCAGGCACTACGGCGGGGGCGCCGTGGTGCACGAGCACGCCAGCATCGTCGACGGCCAGCTCGACCTCTACAGCCTCGATCCCCGCGCCGTGTGGAAGCTCGCGCTGATGTTCGACACCTTCCGTCGTGGCCAGCACGGCGTGTGGTCCGAGGTGAAGACTTCCCGCTGCTTCGAATTCCAGGTGCGCACGCGCCGGCCCCGCCCGGTGAACGCCGACGGCGACATCGTCACCGAGACGCCGGCGCGCTTCGTGGTGAGGCCCGCCGCCGTGGAAGTCTTCGTGCCCGCGCCGCCCCCGCCGTCACGCCGCCCATGACCGCGCCGGCTCTGGCGGCTATGGTCACGGCGACGCTTGAGGAGCTCCCGTGATGCGCCGCTTCGCCGCCTTTCCGGCCGCAGCCCTGCTTCTGGCGACCGCGCCGGCCGCCCAGGAGGCGGAGCGGGACGTCCAGGCGTTCCGGGACTGGCGGGTCGCCTGCGACAACATCCTGACCTGCACCGCGATCGGTTTCCAGACAGGCGACCCGTGGGAGGGGACGGGCCCCTTCCTGTGGCTGCGGCGGGCGGGAGGACCGGACGCCGCGCCTGAAGTGATCGTGGGACTGGGCTGGAGCGACGAGGCGGAGGCCGTGGCGGACGGACAGCGAGCCGTGGTGCGGGTGGAGGGCCCCGCCCCCGTGGAAGCTCCCGGGTTGACGGACACGGAGGAGACCGGCGCCCGCATCGTGCGCATGACCGACGCCGGGGCCGAGCGGCGACTGGCCGACGCCTTGGCTCAAGGCGAGCGGGTCACCGTCCTTGTCGAAGGCAAGCCCATGGGCGCGGTATCCCTGGCCGGCAGTTCCGCCGCCCTGCGCTGGATGGACGACCGACAGGGGCGCGTCGACAACCAGAGCGCCCTGGTCGCCAAAGGCGTGCGGCCGCCCTCCGCCGTTCCGCGCGCGCCGGCCGCGCCGACCTTCCGCCTGGCCGCGATCCCCGCGGGCGAGGACCATGAACCCGGCGCCCTGCCCCCCGCCCTCGCGGGACGAGAGGACGTACAGGCCTGCCTCGAGGATCAGGCCGACCCCGAAGGCGACTTCGGCAAACCCTCGGCAAGTCCGCTTTCGACCTCCGAATGGCTGTGGGCCATCCCCTGCGGGCGCGGCGCCTACAATTTCACAAGCCTCTACATCATCGCCGGCAAGGACGGCGCGAACGCGCGCAGCCCCGGGCTGGCGGGCTATGACGACCGCCTGACCAACGCGGGGTTCGGCGCCGGAGGCCTGGCCGCCTTCTCCAAGGGTCGCGGTCTCGGCGATTGCGGCGACATCGTCGAGTTCGGCTGGAACGGCCAGACCTTCCTGCTCATGGACCGCTACGTGATGGGAGACTGCCGCGGCGTGCCCTCCACCCTCTGGCCGCGCGTGCACACGGCCAAGGGCGAGCAGCCCTGATCATTCCCGAGGCGGTCAGGCCGGGGGGGCGACCCCGGCCCCGCCGTTTGGCGGCAGGCCCACCACCCGCCCCCCCGCCC
>JAEZEZ010000104.1 GCA_023432855.1 Pseudomonadota bacterium
CCCCCGACCCGACCGGGGCGGCCGCGACTGATCTGCACCGGCATTCGACGAGAAAACGGCCTGGATTCACCGCCTCCAGGGCGTTAACCCTTGAATAATTTTTCTCTATGGGGTAGAAAAACCATTCAAATCTTTTGGCTTTTGCGAACACTGCAAAGCCGGCAAGCAAGATCAGAACTTCATCAGTGAAAGCGGCCTTTTGGCTGCATTCGCGACTATTCTGGAGAACACCATGCCCGTTTCATACAGCACCAAACGATCGGCCATCGAACGCGTGGTGTTGTCCGTGAGCCCCCACGAAGAGGGCTGGGCGGTGGAACGGGACGGCGAGTTCTCCGATCTTTCGGCCAACAAGGAAGAGGCCCGCGCGGCAGCCACCAAGCAGGCGCGGCAGCTGATCGATTCGGGCCAGCCCTGCCAGGTCGTCGTTCACGGCGACGTGGGCTACTTCGCCCGGGTCTGATTTTCAGCGCGTCTGATTCTCAGAAGGCCGTGCGCGCCACATAGATGGTGCAGCTCGACGCCCCGCCCGTGAGCGGATTTTCGAACTCGACCACGCGAGCCTCCTGGGCGGCGGACACCGCGCCGAGCGCGGTCTGGAACTCCGGGTCCGGCCCCTCGTCCGACCACATGGCGAAGACCCCGCCGGGGCGCAGCTGAGCAGCCAGCGGGCGTAATCCGTCAGCTGCGTAGAACCCTCCGTGCGCGGCGCTGAGCAGCGCTCGGGGCGAATGGTCGATGTCCAGCAGGACGGCGTCGAAAAGCCTGCCGGGCGCCGTCTCGTCCAGACGTCCGGCGGCAGCGAGGGCGAAGAAGTCTCCCTCGACGAGACGGCAACGACCGTCGGCCAACAGCCCCTGTCCCAGGGGCGCCAGTCCTTGGCGGTGCCAGTCGATCACCGCCGCCATGGCGTCGATCACCAGCAGTTCGCGCACCCGCGCATCCTCGAGCGCCGCCGCTGCGGTATAACCGAGTCCCAGCCCGCCCACGACGACGCTGAGCTCGTCGCCCTCCACAGCCTCCAGCCCAAGGCGGGCCAGGGCGATCTCGCCCTCGGTGAACAGCGACGACATCAGGTGCTCGTCGCCCAACATCACCTCGATGACGTCGACGCCGAGCGAAAGCACCCGGCGGCGGCGCAGCGAGATCGGCCCCATGGGCGTCACGCGATAGTCCAGCTCCTCGAAGAGCGCGCCCATGATCCTCTCCTGACCTGCGAACCTGGACAGGCCCTGACTAGGACGCGGCTTGCGCCGGCTCCGCCATGACCGTCCAGCGCCCCAGCGCCGTCTCGTAAGCCCTGCCCACCGGCGCCGACGAGCCGTCCGACAGGCTCACTGCCCGCCGCCCACCAGGCCGTGGGCCGATCGTCGTGACGTGGGCGGCGTTGACGGCGAAGCTCTTGTGCACGCGGACGAAGTCTCCGGGCAAGCCCGCAAGGGTCCGCGCCAGCGACGCGGTGGACAACAGACTCCGACCATCGACCATCCGGACTTCGCAGTAGTCGTCGGCCGCCTGCAGCATCAGGATGTCGGCCACGGGGACCACGTGGACCCTGGCGCCGTCACGGATCCTGGCCACGGCGTCGTCGCGCCGCGCCAGCGCGCGCTCCAGGGCGTCCGCGCGTTCGGCCTCCCGTCCGCCCTCCGCTCTCACGCGCCGCAGCGCCAGGACTTCCGCAGCCACCAGCGCAGCCATGACTGCCGCCATCAGCAGATAGTAGCCCCGGTCGAGGAATTGGCCGTCCTGCCAGACCCACACCCCGATCGCGCCGAGGCCGAGCGCCAGCGCCACGCGTCCGCCGGACACGCGGCGATACACGCCGTATCCGACGCAAGCCGTGAACACCGCGAATCCGGCCGCCACCGCCCAGCCAGCCTTGCCGTCGTAGGAAGGATGCAGGGTGATCGCCGCAGCGGCCAGCGCAGCCGCAGCTCCCGTCACCAGCCACGGCCGGGGCGTCCTGAACCGCTTCGCCGCCCAGGCGGCGACCAGGACGGCGGTGACGCCCGCCAGCGCTGCGATCGCGGCCACGCGCGCCACGTGCCAGGGATACAGGTAGTTGACGAAGACCCGCGAGATCTCGACCGCCAGCTGCGCCAATGTCAGCCATGCGATGGCCGCCAGCAGGCCAGCGCCTGGCCGGCCGCGGTCGAGCAGGGCCGCGGCGGTGAAATAGACCGCCGCGACCGCCAGCACCCCGATCATCAGCAGGGCCGGGAGATAGGCCATCAACCCCACGCGCATGGGGTCGACATAGTCGCCGACCTCCATCAGGTGCACCGCGTTGCGGACCGGCAGCGGCAGGTGATGAGAGCTGAGCCGCGCGGTCACCTCGTTGGCTCCGGGCTTCACCAGTTCCGGCGGGACCACGAACACGGCCACCAGCCGGCCCGGCGTCTCGCTCATGCGGTCCGGCCCCGGACGGCCGTTGCGCCCTATGATCTCGCCGTTCCAGCGCACCTCGGACGCCGCCATGGCCACCAGCACCACCATCAGCGGTCGATCGGACCGCACGGCCTCCGGCGCGACCATCACCTCGCGCCGCAGCAGGTGTTCGGGCGCATCGCGCAGGGTCGTGTTGTCGAGGCCCGCGGGCTCGCAGACGGGGGCGACTCTCCCCAGCCGGCAGATCGACATCGGTCCCGCCTCGATATCGGCCGCAGCCGCGCGGCCGGCGGGCAGGACGCCGAGCAACAGCAGGAAGAAGATCAGGAACGGCGACCGCATGGCGGCAGCATAGGCGGGGCGGCCTTGCCGGTCACCGCTCCTGGCCGCCGTTCACCGAAGCGGCGCGCCGTTGGCCGAGCGGATGCGCCGCAGGCCGACCGCGGCTCGACCATCTTCGGCCGGCGGGCTGGATGGGAGCACGATCGAAAGGACCCACCTCATGCGACGCCTTCGCCGACTGTTGCCCGCCCTCGCCGCCCTTGCCGTCCTCACGCCCGCAGCGACGATCGCCGCCCCCGGGAGCCCTGGCGTCTCGTGGGAGGCTCACGGCTTCAAGCTGCGCGACGGCGGCGAGCTGCCGACCGAGAAGGGGACCTTCTGGGTTCCGGAGGATCGCAACGACCCGGCGTCGCGCCGCATCCCCATCCGCTTCCTGCGCCTGAAGTCGACCAGCCCCAACCCCGGATCGCCCATCGTCTACCTCGCCGGCGGCCCCGGTGGCTCGGCCACCGGCACGATGACGGGACCGCGCCAGCCGGTGTTCCTGGCCCTGCGCGCCGTCGCCGACGTCATCGTCTTCGACCAGCGCGGAACCGGCCTGTCCGACAGCATCGAGTCCTGTGAGGCGGCCGCGCCCTTCGACGCTGCCGGCGCGGTGCTGAGCGAAGCGGCCTACACCGCCTACTACCGCCAGACCCTGGACCGCTGCATCGAGGCCTGGCGCAGCCAGAACGTGGCCATCGGGGGCTACACGACCCTGCAGTCGGTCGCCGACATCGAGGACCTGCGCCGCCAGCTGGGCGCGGAGCGGCTAAACCTGTGGGGCATCTCCTACGGCACGCACCTGGGCCTGGCCTACATGCGGGCCCACCCCGCCTCGGTCGACCGGGTCGCCTTCGCCTCGGTCGAGGGGATGGACCAGACCGTCAAGCTGCCGGCGCGCCTTGATCTGGCGCTCGAGCGGGTGGCCGCCTTTTCCGGGGATCCGCAGCTCACCACGACCATGCGCCGGGTGCACGCGAAGTTCGACGCCGAGCCCCAGACCATGAGGCTGAAGGGCCCGCAGGGTGAGTTCAGCTTCCGCATGGACTCTTTCGCCCTGAAGCTGATCGCGTCGGTCCTGCCCAAGAACCCCGACGGGATTCCCCAGCTCGCCCAGCTTTACCAGGCCCTCGACGCCGGCATGTACGAGCCGGTGGCCGGCATCCTCTACACCTACTTCCTGAAGGACCCGCTCAGCCTGGGCGGCATGCCGGAGGCCATGGACATCGCCTCGGGCGTCAGCGACGCGCGGCTGGCAGAGGTGAACCGCCAGGCGCCGGGCTCCATCCTCGGCCGCGCCACCAACGCGCCCATGCCCCAGCTGCGCGGAGCCATCCCGGGCCTCGACCTGGGCGACGGCTTCCGGCGCGAGATCGCGTCGGACGCCCCGGTGCTCGTCTTCTCCGGCGACCTGGACGTGCGCACGCCGCTGGAGGAGCAGGCGGAGGCGACCGCGGGCCTGTCCCGGAAGCAGACCGTTCTCTTCCGCAACGGCGGCCACGACCTGTTCGAGGCCCATCCCGACGTGGTGGCGATCCTGTCCGACTGGTTCTCCGGAAACCCGGTGACGGCAAGGGAGCTGGTCCTGCCGGCTCCCCCCTCGCGCTAGTCCGCTGGCCACAACCTCCGGGGCAACCTATCGTTTCGACCACCGTTCGCGTCAGGCGAGGTTCAGGTTGGCCAGGCCATCCTGGCGCCAGATAGAGCCCCGGAGGCCCCTATGACCAACGACGTCAACACCCCCCGCCGCGCCACGCGCGCCGCCCGCTACAGCCTCGTCGCCCTGCTGATGGGCTCGGTCGCCATCGGCGGCTGCGACCGGCTGAACCTCGGCGGCGGCGACGAGCTGCCGCTGCTGCCTTCCGCGCGCCTGCAGAGCTTCGAGACGGCGCCGGACGTGGAGGCCCTGCCCGCGGCCGCGCCGGCCCCCGTCGGCGACCTCGACGATCCGTCCTCGGGCTACGCCTACGCCGAACGCGCCCAAGCGCTGAACTACGCCTTCGAGGACGCCCCGCCCGACTACGGCTACGAATACGACGACACCGAGGCCTGGGCCTGGGAGACCGACGACGGCTACGGCCGCTACGTCGAGCCGCTCGATGACGGCGACCGCTACTACTACTACGAGCCCGGCTACGAGGAGCCGTTCTTCATCCGCGACGGCGGCTACGGCTACGGCTTCCGCGAAGGCGTGCTCGTTTTCATCATCGACGCCGCCGGGCGGATGATGGACCGCGACTACGTCTATTCGCGCCGCGACTGGGCCGGCCGCTACCTGTGGCGCGCCCGCCAGATGCGCGAGGCCCGCGAGCAGGCCCGCCGCGACGAGCGCCGCTGGCGCATCCGCCAGGAGCGCTGGCTCGAACGCCAAGCGCGGCTGGAGGCCGAACGCGAGCGCATGGAGCGCGCGGCCCGCGAGCAGGAAGCCTGGCGCGCCTACCGCGAGCGGGCGCAGAACGCCGAGCGCCGCCGCTTCGAGGAGGAGCGCGCCCGTCGCCAGCGCGAGGC
>JAEZEZ010000106.1 GCA_023432855.1 Pseudomonadota bacterium
GCGCCGCCATCGGGCCGGCGGCGGACGGCGGCTTCTGGGGCCTGGCGCTCTCGCCCGGGCGGGCGCGCCGCGTGGACCTGTCCGGTGTGCGCTGGTCCGGGCCGCATGCCTGCGAGGATACGGTCGCGGCGCTGGGCGGCGGCGTCGTCCGGCTGGCGACGCTGATCGACGTCGACGACCTCGCCGCGCTCAGGGCGTGGCGGGATTCGTCTGCGGCGGGGCGGGGCGGTGGTCCATGGTGAGGGGCACGCGGTTTACGCCCGCGGCCACGGCGTCGAGGCTGGGCGTCGGCAGGCCGAACATCTGGCGATAGATCCAGTAGGCCGCCATCACCTCTTCCACATAGACCCGCGTCTGCGGCACCGGGATGCTCTCGACGAACAACAGCACGTCGGCGTCCAGGCCGAGCCGCTGGTGCGTGACCATCACCGGCTGCGGCCCGCCGTTGTAGGCCGCGACGATGCGGAAGATGTCGTTGTCGATGTAGGGCTGCTGGCCCAGGTAGCCGATGTAGGCCTGACCCACCCGCATGTTGGTGGAGGCGTCGAGCAGCCGGTTGGGTTCGGTGCGGAACTTGGCGTCGCCGGTCAGCCAGGCCGCCGTCTGCGGCATCACCTGCATCAGGCCGTAGGCGCCGGCGCTGGATTTCGCGGTGGGCTCGAAGCGGCTCTCGCGGCGCATCAGGGCGTAGAGCAGGGCGCGGTCGACCGTGTAGTCGCCGGCGTAGTTCAGCTCGGGAGCCGGGTAGGAGGCGAGGTCGACCTGCGCCTCGCGCCGGCCGGTCAGATTGGCGTCCAGCCCCAGCGCCAGCTTGACCCACTTGTCGCGGGCGGGACCGGCGCCGGCCTCGGCCATGCCGGCGCGCAGCTCGAGCCCGGCGTCCTCACGCTGGCCGAGCTGGGCCAGGGCGACCGCGCGCTTGGCGCGCGGCGTGGCGTTGATGAAGGCGATCAGGTCCGGTGCGTCCAGCCCGTCGGCCGAAGCGCGCACGAGGCCCGCGCTCTGGGGGACGTAAGGCCGGGGGCCCGGCTTGACCGAGCTCTCCAGCCCCAGCTGCCGCTCGGCGATGATGCCGTAGAAGGTGTAGGGCCAGCGCGCGGCGATGCGCAGATACTCGGGCGCCAGCTCGGGCGAGCCCTTGGCGATGGCCGCGCGCGCCGCCCAGAAGCCGCCGCCGGCGCGAACCCAGGAGGTTTCGGTGACGTCCAGCGCCACCATCTCGAAGCGGCGGAAGGCCTCGTCGTACTTGCGCAGCCGCCACGAGGCCATGCCGGCGATCCACTGGTCGCCGGTCTTCACGGCGAGGTCGTAGGCCTGGTGCAACCGGCCTTCGTTCAGGGCCTCGCGCGCCGCCTTGGCCGGGATCTCTTCGGGCTGAGGCGGCACGAGCAGGCGACCGGCGGCCTCGACCGCTTCCCAGGTGCGCCCGACCGCCTGGGCCGGCGCGCGGACGGCCGACTTCAGCACCTCTTCCGTCGTGGTCGTCGAAGCCGCCGCGCCCTCGGGGGCCGCGGCCTTCGCAGCGTCCAGTTCGGCCTTGCGGCGGACGGCCAGGGCGCGGACGCGCGGGGCGGGCGGCAGGTCGCCGTACTTCTCCAGCCAGGCGGCCAGTTCGGCGTAGCTCGCCCGGTAGTTGGCGTGGAACAGCTTCTGGAACTCGACCATGCCCACGAGGCAGCGGTCGGAAACGCGGGCCAGCTGGGCTTCGGCGCCGGCGAAGTCGCCGCGCTTCACCGCCTCGAAGGCCGAGGCGTAGAGCTGGGCGTCCCAAGGGGTGAGCGCGCGCGCGTCGGCGCGGGCCGCGGGCGCAGAGCCCAGGGCGGCGACGCCGATCACGATCGCGGACAGCGCCCCGAGTGCGCCGCGAACCCCTGCCATTCGAATCCCTCTGCGCGCGGTGGTCTCGTCCCCTCACCGCGTTGCTGGCCCATGCGGCCTTACGATTCGGTTTTTATCGTGGCGCCGCAAACCCGTTCAACCCGCGGGGGCGCGGCCAATGGACTCGGCAAGCTGCGCGAGCGCTGGCCTTCAACCCTACCCCACGGGGAAATGAGTGACGGATTCAGCCCTCTTCCAGTCGCTTCGTCAGGGCCAGCAGGTCGGCCCAAGCCTTCTTCTTGGCCTGGGGCTGCCGCAGCAGGAAGGCCGGGTGCAGGGTGGGCATGACCGGCAGGACGACGCCGCCTTCCTCCGAGCGCCATTCGAACCAGCGGCCGCGCAGGCTCAGGATGCCCTCGTCGCGGCGCAGCAGGGCCTTGGTGGATACGCCGCCGGCCAGCAGCAGGACCTTCGGCTGCACCAGGGCGATGGTGCGTTCGAGGAAGGGGGCGCAGGTCGCCTGTTCCTGGGGCGTGGGCTGCCGGTTGCCGGGCGGGCGCCAGTAGACGGTGTTGGTGATGAAGGTCCGCCCCGTGAGGCCGGCGGCGGCCAGCATGCGGTCGAGCAGCTTGCCGGCGCGGCCGACGAAGGGTTCGCCCTGGGCGTCCTCGTCCGCGCCCGGCGCCTCGCCGATGACCATCACCTCGGCCGGCGCGACGCCGCGGGAGAACACCGGCTGGCGCGCGCCCTCGAAGCGCAGCGCACAGCCGTGGAAGGCGCCGACGGCCGCCTTCAGGGCGTCGAGGTCGCTCGCCTCGACCGCCAGCCGGCGCGCCTCGGCCACCGCCTCGCCGAAGTCCGGCGCGCCGGGCTC
>JAEZEZ010000035.1 GCA_023432855.1 Pseudomonadota bacterium
GCCGTGGCGAAGGTTTCGGCGCCGAAGTGCAGCGCCGTATCCTGATCGGCACCTATGTGCTGTCGGCGGGTTATTACGACGCTTACTACTCCCGTGCCCAGAAGCTGCGCACCCTCATCAAGCGCGACTTCGACCAGGCGTTTGAAACGTGCGACGTGATCCTGACGCCGTCCACGCCCGGCCCGGCCTTCGGCGTGGGGTCCAAGACGTCCGATCCGCTGGAAATGTATCTGCAGGACGTCTTCACTGTGACGGTGAACCTGGCGGGCCTGCCCGGCATTTCGGTGCCCGGCGGGCTCACCGACAGCGGCCTGCCTTTGGGCCTTCAGCTCATCGGCAAGGCCTTCGACGAAGGCACCCTGCTGCGCGCCGCCCAGGCGGTCGAAACGGCGGCGGATTTCAAGGCAAAGCCCGCGAAGTGGTGGACGGCATGAGCAGGACCATAAAAGGCCAGACCGGCGATTGGGAAATCGTGATCGGCATGGAGGTCCATGCCCAGGTCACCAGCAACTCCAAGCTGTTCTCCGGCGCTTCGACGCAGTTCGGCGCCGAACCCAACAGCCAGGTCAGCTTCGTGGATGCGGGGCTTCCGGGCATGCTGCCGGTCATCAACGAGAAATGCGTCGAACAGGCGGTCCGCACCGGGCTTGGCCTCAAGGCGAAGATCAACCTGCGCTCGGTGTTCGACCGCAAGAATTATTTCTATCCCGACCTGCCCCAGGGCTACCAGATCAGCCAGTTCAAGGATCCCATCGTGGGCGAGGGCGAGGTCACGATCGACCTCAAGAGCGGCGAAAGCATCAAGGTGGGCATCGAACGCCTGCACCTGGAACAGGACGCCGGCAAGTCCATCCATGACCAGCACCCCGACCAGTCCTTTGTCGACCTGAACCGGTCGGGCGTGGCGCTGATGGAGATCGTGACCAAGCCCCATATGCGCTCCAGCGAGGAAGCCGCGGCCTTCCTCAAGAAGCTGCGCGCCATCGTCCGCTATCTGGGCACCTGCGACGGCAACATGGACGAAGGCTCCATGCGCGCCGACGTCAATGTTTCGGTCTGCCGTCCCGGCGGCTATGAGGAATTCCGCAAGACCGGCTCGTTCAAGAGCCTGGGCACCCGCTGCGAGATCAAGAACGTCAATTCCCTGCGCTTCATTCAGCAGGCGGTGGAGTATGAAGCCCGCCGCCAGGTGGAGATCCTGGAAGAGGGCGGCGCGATCCGCCAGGAAACCCGCCTGTTCGACAGCCGCCAGGGCGAAACCCGCTCCATGCGCGGCAAGGAAGAGGCGCACGACTACCGCTACTTCCCCGATCCCGACCTGCTGCCGCTGGAGCTGGAGGAGGCCTGGATCGAGGAGATCCGCGCCTCGCTGCCCGAGCTTCCGGACGACAAGCGCAAGCGCTTCATGAGCCAGTACGGCCTGTCGGCCTACGACGCCGGCGTGCTGATCAGCGAGCAGGCCAAGGCCGACTATTTCGAGGAGGCCGCGAAGGGCCGCGACGCCAAGCTGGTGGCCAACTGGGTCACCAACGAACTCTCCGCGCGCCTGTCGGCCGGCGGCCACGAGTTCGCCGACAGCCCGCTGCCGGCCGCGCACGTGGCCGAGCTGGTGGCCCTGATCGAGGAGGGGGTCATCTCCTCCAAGATCGCCAAGGAGGTGTTCGACCACGTCTGGAACGGCGAGGGCTCGCCGCGCGAGGTGGTCGAGAAGCACGGCCTGAAGCAGGTGACCGACACCGGCGCCATCGAGAAGGCCGTCGACGAGATCATCGCCGCCAACCCCGACAAGGCCGAGGCCGTGAAGGACAAGCCGCAGGCCATCGGCTGGTTCGTCGGCCAGGTGATGAAGGCCACGGGCGGCAAGGCCAACCCTGCGGCGGTCAACGACATCCTGAAGGCGAAGCTGGGGTTGTGATGCTTGGGGGCTGCGGCCCCCAAACCCCCGGCTGGTCGCTAACGCTCGCGACGCGGTCGCTCGCTGCTTGAGCGACGTTCTTCTGAAAAAAAATGGCCCGGAGAGCGATCTCCGGGCCTTTGGCTTTGGCGGCTGTTACCAGCGCCAGGCGTCGCGGATGACGTCGATGATGTACCCATCATAGTCGTCGATCAGGTAGATGGTGTTGTCCACTGCCACCCAGCGTGTGCCCTCGGGCGGATAGCCGAGGCCATAGGTGCGCCAGTCGTTGATCTGATAGCGCCAGAAGATGTCCGGCAGATACTGCCCCACCGACCAGTACCGACCCCAATACGAGCGCGGCACGCTGTAATAGCCCCAGCCCGGCGCGAAGTAGAAGCCGATGCGGACGCCGCTATAGCCGCGAAAACGGCTGTCGTTGCGCCACCAGTTCGGGCTGTGGTTGCGGTAGAAGTTCTGCCGCCACTGGTCGCCGTTGAACCGCTGGCGGAACTCGCGGCGCTGGCGGTCCCGGTCGCCGTGGTTCCAGTCCGGCCGGCCGGGTCGCATCTGATCGCCGCCGCCAGGCCGGCCGGGCCGCACGGGCGCGGCCCCGGGACGATCCGGCCGGTTCAATCCGCTGCCAGGGTTGCCGGGACGGTTCGGCCCCGCGTTCGGACGATCCGGGCCGTTCCAGCCTGCGTTGGGGCGATCGGGGCGACCTTGATCGGAGCCGGGACGGTTCGGGCCGCTGCCGGGGCGGTCAGGGCGGGCGCCGCCGGGATTGGGTCCATTGTGCTGCGACGGCGTGGCGCCGGGGCGGTCCGGGCGGTTCCAGCCGGAGTTAGGACGGTCTGGACGCGACGGTCCGCCCTCGGGGCGGTCGGGACGCTGGGGACGATCAGGCCGATCCGCACCGGGGTTCGGGCGGTCCGGCATGGAGGGACGATCAGGCCGCGCGCCGTCATTCGAGGGCCGTTGAGGCGGCGCGGGGCGCGTCTCGGGCGGGCGCTCGGGCCGGGATTGCGCCACACGGGCGTCGGGACGCGGGGATTCGGCCCGCGAGGGTCGCTCGCGGCGCGGCTGTTGCTGTAGTTCCTGTTCCTGCGCCAGGGCCTGGATGGGCGTGGCGAGCGGCCCGGAGATTGCGGCGATGGCGGTGAAAGCCATCAGTAGGCGTTTCATGGTCGTTGGTTCCTGCACGCCGGCATCCGGCGGCTTGAGGCAAGGATTGCGCGATGGCGATGAACCCAGGCTGAACGTCGTTAGCAATCAACGGACTGCTGGAAACAGAAGACCCCGCAGGCGAACCTGCGGGGTCTGGAATCCTGGCTTGTGTTCGCTCAATAGACGCCGGAGACGACGCTGGCGATCAGGCCGGTGGCGATCGCGATCATGACGATGTCGTTGCCGGCGTGGACATAGCGATAGCCGCGCGGGGCAGGGCGAAGGCCGTACACATAGGGGTCGCGCACATAGTAGCTGCGATACTGCGTCGGCAGATAGCCGCCGGTCCGCCAGCGATAGCCGGAATAGCGCGGCTCGACACGGTAGTAGCCATAGCTGGGCGCATACCAGTAGCCGTTGCGCGGGCCGGTATAGCCCCGGAAGTCAGACCGACCGCGCCACCAGTTGTTGTTGTTGCGGTCCCACCGATCGTTGCGGTAGTCGCGGCGATCGTCACGGCGCTGGTCGCGATAGTCGCGTCGGTCGTTTCGCCGATCGTCGCGATACTCCCGGCGATCGTCGCGTCGGCTCTGCGCCTCGGCCAGCAGGGGGACGGCCGTCGTCGAAAGCGCCAGGGCGACGACTGCGGCCTTGGTCAGGCGGTTCATCATCTCGCTCCATTTCTGACCGCCAACCCGACGGGCGGTCTCGAGGGGACCAACAGACGATCCGGGGCCTGAACGCGTCCTGAATAGCGCCGTCAGGAAGTCGATCCGGCCGATTCTGCCGTTAACGCTAACTTCAAACCGGCGGTATTTGATGTGCCAAAGGAAGACGGGGGCAGAATGGCCGCCGTCGTGGAGATACGGTGATGAACGCGCAAGAAATGGCGCTCGACCTGCAGGCCGATACGCAAGACGAACACCTGCCGCTGCCGACTGCCGACATGTCGGGCGACGATCTGTTCAGGCTGGGGATGTTGTATTCGTCGGGATCCGGCGGATGTCCGATGGATCGGGTCTCGGCCCATGTGATCTTCAACCTGGCGGCCATGAAGGGCTCCATCGAGGCGCGCGTCTATCGCCGCGAGATGAGCATGGAGATGGAGCGCGAGGAGATCGCCGAGGCCCAGAAGGCGGCGCGTCGCTACATCGATCAGGGCGTGGTCCTGCTGGTCGCCTGACCGTCCGCCTACGCCCGATCCGATCAGCAAAGCCTATCGGCGGCATAAGCAGAATTGACCCGCTGCGGGTCTTTCGTTTCAGCGTCTAGCTGACTAGCTAATCCGTCAGGATTTCTGTCGAGGAGAACGAAATGGCCACTGCTAGCGAGAAGCGCCTGGCGCCGCTGAGAACACCGACCAGCCTGTCGGAAACCGCCACGCGCGACATTTCCGCGGCCCTGACGGGACTGTTGGCGGACGTGTTCGCCATCTATCTGAAGACCAAGAACTTCCACTGGCACGTGTCTGGCCATCACTTCCGCGATTACCACCTGTTGCTGGACGAGCAGGCGGCCGAACTGTTCGCCATGACCGATCCCATCGCCGAGCGCGCGCGCAAGATCGGCGGACCCACGCTGCGCTCCATCGGCCAGATCGCCAAGGAGACGCGCGTCAAGGACAACGACGCCGATTTCGTCGACCCGCTGGATATGCTGGGCGAGCTGCGTGACGACAATAACGACCTTGTCAGCCGCATGCGCGAGGTTCACGACCTGTGCGACGAACACGGCGACATCGCCACCGCCAGCCTGCTTGAGAACTGGGTCGACGAGACCGAAAAGCGCGTCTGGTTCCTGTTCGAGACCGGGCGTCGCGGAAACAGCTGAGCCCCGCGCTGCGGCTCTGCTTGCACGGCTTCCTGGATCGATCATAGTCGGTCCGGGACAGCTTGGGAGAGCGGCGGATGAACAGGTTCGCGGCGGGGATCATTGGCTTGGCGATGGCCGGCGCGGCCATCGGGCCCGCCATGGCGCGCGGCGCGGACATGTCCAACGCCTTTGGCAACACCATCATCTCCTACTACCCGCGCGGAGAGTGGATCAGGCACTACTTCGAGCCTGACGGCCGCTACCACTCGCAGTATTCGGACGGTCGCCACATGGAGGCGCGCTGGTCGGTCGAGGACGGCAAGCTGTGTCTGCGCGACTTCCGCCCGCGTCAGCTGCTGCCGCGATTCTGCAGCCCGATGGTCGAGGCCGAGGTGGGTTCGACCTGGCAGGCGCGCGATCCGCTGGGCCGCACCATTCGCAACGAACTGGTCGCGGGGCGCCGATGACCTCTTGCTAGGTTGGGTGTGACGCTCTAGAGGCGACGGCCTGCCCGAGCGCGGATGTGGCGGAACTGGTAGACGCACTGGATTTAGGTTCCAGCGCCGCAAGGCGTGGAGGTTCGAGTCCTCTCATCCGCACCAATATGAAAAAGGCCCCGGATCGCTCCGGGGCCTTTCTTCTTGCAGTCGCCAGAGGGTCAGTCCTCGCGGCGATCCGTCGGCGACGGCGCGCCGGGCATCGGCGGGACCGGGCCGGAAGGGGCGTCGGCGTCCAGCTCGGGCACCTCGACCAGACCGCGGCCGACGTGGCTCTTGCGGAAGCCGTAGGCGAAGTAGATCAGCAGACCCAGGCCGCCCCAGATTGGCAGCACCAGCTTGGCGTCGTGCGGCAGGTTCCAGAACAGCGCCAGGCAGCCCAGCGCCGACAAGGGGGCGATGACCCAGACGGCCGGCGTCTTGAACGGACGGTGGCGGTTGGGATCCTTGACCCGCAGCATCAGCACCGCAATCGACACCATGAAGAAGGCGAACAGGGTGCCCGAGTTCGAGATGTCGGCCAGTTGGCCCACGGGGAACAGTGCGCCCGCGATAGCCACTGCGATCCCGGTGAACAGGGTGACGATATAGGGCGTCTTCCACTTGGCGTGCATCTTGGTCAGGCCTTCCGGCAGCAGGCCGTCGCGCGCCATGACGAAGAAGATGCGGGTCTGGCCGAAGATCATCATCAGGATGACCGAAGGCAGGGCCAGCAGGGCGGCGGTGCCCAGGGCGTTGCCGACCTGCGGATGGCCGATAATGCGCAGGACGTGGGCCAACGCCTCGTTGGAGCAGACCAGCTGGTCGGCGTTGGCGGGCAGGGCGCAGGCGGCCATGAAGGCGGCCGAACCCGGCTGCACGGCCGAACCGTCTGCGCCCAGTACCGGCTGCGCGCCGATCGCGCCCGCCGCGCCCAGGGCGACCAGCAGGTAGAAGATGGTGCAGATCGCCAGCGAGCCGATCAGGCCGATAGGCACGTTGCGCTGCGGGTTCTTGGTTTCCTCGGCCGCCGTCGATACGGCGTCGAACCCGACGTAGGCGAAGAAGATCGAGGCGGCGGCGCCGACCACGCCCATGCCCGAATAGGCGCCGAACATGCCATTGGGCGTAAAGGGCGACAGGTTCGCCGTCTGCACGACCGGCAGCGTCAGCGCGATGAAGACCGTCAGGGCGATGACTTTGATGGCCACCAGGATCGCATTGACCCGGGCCGATTCCGTCGTGCCGACGATCAGCAGGGCGGTGACGGCCAGGGCGACGATGATGGCCGGAACATTGATGATGCCCGCCGAGAAGTCCGGCGTCGGGATGAAGCCGTGCATCGTCCAGGCCGGACCTGCCGACAGCAGGTCAGGGAAATCGAACCCCAACCCCTTCTCGATCAACCCGAGAACATAGCCCGACCAGCCCACCGACACGGCAGAGGCCGCCACGGCGTATTCCAGGATCAGGGCCCAGCCCACGCACCACGCCAGCAACTCCCCCATCACGGCGTAGGTATAGGTGTAGGCCGACCCCGAAACGGGGGCCATGGCCGCAAGCTCTGAATAGCAAAGCGCCGCGACCGCGCAGACGGCGCCGGCGATGACGAAGCTGATCATCATGCCCGGCCCGGCCTTCTGCGCCGCAGCGGCGGTCAGCACGAAGATGCCGGTGCCGATGATGGCGCCGATGCCCAGCAAGGTCAGCTGGATCGGGCCGAGAGACCGGTGAAGCGATTTCTTCTCGGCCGTGGCCAGAATCGCGTCTAGCGACTTAACGCGCCACATATAAACCCCCACGTTTATTACAGCAGCCTGTGCTGCTTCGGCGGGGACGCTAGCGGCGCAGCGGACCGCGCGCAACGCGCATGACGCGGGCGCGACCCTCAGACGACGCTTTCGTGATGAGGGTGTGGCGCGCTACAGGCGGCGGGATGCTGCCGATCCACGCTGTTCTCGAACCCCTGATGGCCGCCCTGGACGCCGGGAACACCGCCGTGCTGGCCGCTCCGCCCGGGGCGGGCAAGACGACGGTGACGCCGCTGGCCATGCTGGATCAGCCGTGGCTGGCGGGGGGGCGCATCCTTGTGCTGGAGCCGCGCAGATTGGCCGCGCGGGCGGCGGCCGAACGGATGGCGGCGATGCTGGGCGAGCAGCCGGGCGGTCGCGTCGGCTATCGCACCCGCCTTCAAAGCCGCATCGGTCCGACGACGCGGATCGAGGTGATCACCGAGGGCGTCTTCACGCGCATGATCCTGGACGACCCGGTGCTGGACGGCGTCGGGGCGGTCCTGTTCGACGAATTCCACGAGCGCAGCCTGGACGCCGATCTGGGCCTGGCCCTGGCGCGCGAGGCGCAGACGGCCTTGCGTGAGGACCTGCGGATACTCGTCATGTCGGCGACGCTTGACGTGGTCGGCGTGTCGCGCCTGCTGGATGGCGCGCCGGTGATCGAATCCGAGGGCCGCGCCTATCCGGTCGAGACCCGCTACCTGGGGCGCGATCCCGCCGAACGGTTCGAGCCGGCGATGGCGCGCGCCTGCCTTGCGGCCCTGGGCGAGGAGACTGGATCTGTCCTGGCCTTCCTGCCGGGGCAGGGGGAAATCCACCGCGTCGCCCGCCTGGTCGCCGAACGCCTGCGATTGCCGAACGTCGATGTCGTGCCGCTGCACGGCGGTCTGGACCGCGCCGAACAGGACCGTGCGATCGCGCCCGCCGCGCCCGGGCGTCGCAAGCTGGTGCTGGCGACCTCGGTGGCGGAAACCAGCCTGACGATTGAGGGCGTGCGCGTGGTGGTCGACGGAGGTCTTTCGCGCGTGCCGCGCTTCGAGCCGTCCAGCGGCTTGACGCGCCTGGCGACAGTCAGGGTCAGTCGGTCGTCGGCCGAGCAGCGGCGGGGCCGGGCCGGGCGAACCGAGCCCGGTGTCTGCTACCGGCTGTGGGACGAGGCCCAGACGCGCGGTCTGGTCCCCCACCAGCGGCCAGAGATTCAGGAGGCGGACCTGACCGGCCTCGCGCTCGATCTCGCGCGGTGGGGCGCACGCTCCACCGACGGTCTGGCCCTGCTCGACCCGCCTCCGGCCGGCGCAATGGCCGAGGCGCGCAAGGTGTTGACGCGGCTGGGGGCGCTGGATGCGTCCGGCGCGCTGACCGCGCACGGCCGCCGGTTGACGCGCATCCCGCTGTCGCCGCGTCTGGCGCACATGATGGCGGTGGCGTCGGACGCCGGCGACGCCCTGACCGGGGCGCGGATCGCTGCGGTCCTCAGCGAGCCGGGCCTGGGCGGCGCCAGCGCCGATCTGGGCGACCGGCTGGCGGGGCTGGACCGGGATCGATCGGGTCGGGCGCGTGATGCGATGAAGCTGGCCGACAGGTGGGCGCGGGCGGCGGGCGGCGGGTCGGGCGGCGCTGTCGAGCCGGGCCTGCTTCTGGCCGAAGCCTTTCCCGAACGGATCGCCCGCCTGCGCGGCAAGCCGGGCGAAATGCTTCTGGCCAGCGGACGCGGCGCGGCGCTGGAGCCGACCGACGCCCTGGCGCGCGAGGCCTGGCTGGCGGTCGGGGAACTGGGCGGCGGCGACGCGCGTGATCGCGTGCGGCTGGCTGCGGCCCTGGATGTCATAACGGTCGAACGCGATCTCGCGCATCTGATAGAAAGCGAGGACCGCCTGGTCCGCGAGCCGTCCGGCCGCCCGGTCATCCGACGCATCCGTCGTCTGGGCGCCATCGTGCTGGATGAACGAACCGTCGGCGCGCCGGACGCGGCGCAGATGCTGGCCGCGCTGAAGGCCGAGGTCGAGGCCGACGGTCTGTCGGCCCTTCGGTGGGGCGAGGCGGCGTCCTCGCTTCGCGCGCGGCTGGGCTTCCTGCACAGCATCGATCCGACGTGGCCGGACGTGTCTGACGCGGCCCTGCTGGCCGCACGCGCCGAATGGCTTTGGCCGCTGCTGGAGGGCGCCCGAGGCTTGGAGGCGATACCGGACGCACGGTTGGCTGATGGGCTTCGCGGCCTGATCCCATGGGACCTGCAGCGCAGCCTTGACGTCCTGGCGCCCGCCCGGCTGACGACCCCCCTGGGCTCGGCTGCGATCGACTACGCCGCCGAAGGCGGGCCGAGGGTCGACATTCGGGTGCAGGAGTTGTTCGGCGTAACCCGGCACCCCTGCGTCGGGGGCGGACGCACGCCGCTGACGCTCGCATTGCTGTCTCCGGCGCGGCGGCCTGTTCAGGTGACCAAGGACCTGCCGGGCTTCTGGGCCGGGTCGTGGGCGGCGGTGCGCGCCGAGATGCGTGGACGCTATCCCCGGCATCCTTGGCCCGAGAACCCGGCCGAGGCCCAGGCCACGACCCGCGCCAAGCCGCGCGGGACCTGATCGACGCTTGACGACGCGCCCGCCCGTCGCGCATCGCTGAGGCGCAAGAGGGAATGAGCAATGGGCGACGCGGTTCTGCCGAAAAACTCAACGGGCCGCGTGCTGTTCGCCAGCCTGGTCGGCACCACGATCGAGTTCTTCGACTTCTACATCTATGCGACGGCGGCGGTGTTGGTGTTCCCGACGCTGTTCTTCCCGGGCGGAGATCCGACCACGGCCCTGCTGTCGTCGTTTGCGACCTTCTCGATCGCCTTCTTTGCGCGGCCCATCGGCGCGGTCGTCTTCGGCCATTTCGGCGACAGGGTCGGGCGCAAGGCCACCCTGGTCGCAGCCCTGATGACCATGGGCCTGTCGACCGTGGCCATCGGTCTTTTGCCCACCCACGACCAGGCCGGGGTTCTGGCGCCGCTGTTGCTGGCGCTGTGCCGTTTCGGTCAGGGGCTGGGTCTGGGCGGCGAGTGGGGCGGCGCCGTGCTGCTGGCCACCGAGAATGCGCCGCCGGGCAAGAAGGCCTGGTTCGGGATGTTCCCCCAGCTGGGCGCGCCCATCGGCTTCATCCTGTCAACCGCAGCCTTCATTCTGCTGACTGGCACGATGGACGACGCGCAGTTCCTGGCGTGGGGATGGCGCATACCGTTCGTGGCCAGCGCGATCCTGGTGCTGGTCGGCCTGTGGGTGCGGCTGCGCATCACTGAAACGCCGGAGTTCCGACAGGCGGTCGAGCGGCACGAGCGGGTGCGCGCCCCGGTCGTCACCCTGTTCGCCAAGCACAAGGCCGCGCTGGCGCTGGCTGCACTCGGGGCGACGACGACCTTTGTGTTGTTCTACCTGATGACGGTGTTCGCCCTGGGCTGGGCGACGGCGGGCATGGGTCTGGCGCGCGCCGACGTCCTGCCGATCCAGCTGATCGGCGTGCTGTTCTTCGCCGCCTTCATCCCGGTCACGGCCCTGGCGGCGGACCGGTTCGGACAGGTCCGCGTGCTGATCGTCGCCTCGGTGCTGATCGGTCTGTTCGGCCTGTTGTTCGCGCCCCTGTTCGGGGCCGGGCTCAGCGGCCTGCTGATCTTTTTCGCCCTGGGTTTCGGCCTGATGGGCTGCACCTATGGTCCGCTGGGCGCGGCCATGGCGCGGCCGTTCCCGACTGCGGTTCGCTACACCGGCGCATCGATGGCGTTCAATCTGGCCGGTATTCTTGGAGCCTCGATTGCGCCCTATATCGCCATCCGTCTGGCTGCGGCCTTCGGCCCTGCGGCCGTCGGCGCCTATCTGGCTGCAGCGGCGCTGATCACTGTCCTGGCTCTGTGGGGCATGGGACGGATCAGCCCCGAGACCGCCGACTAGACGTCGTCGGTGGCCGCATAGACCATGATGCCGGTGGCGATGGCCAGGTTCAGGCTGTCGGCCCGGCCGCGCATCGGGATCTTGACGTTGACGTCGCAGGCGGCGGCCAGCTGATCGGTCAGCCCCGCCTGTTCGTTGCCCATCAGGATCAAGGCGGGCCTGTGCATCACGGCCGAGCGGTGGCTGACTGTGGCGTCCAGGCGGGTGCCGACGACGCTGCCGGGCCAGGCCTGACGCCAAGCCACAAAAGCCTCCGGCGTCGTCTTGGTGATCGAGACGGCGAAGACCGATCCCATGGTCGCGCGCACGGCCTCGACCGAATAGGGGTCCACGCAGTCGCCGATCAGGATGACCCCGCCGCACCCCGCCGCGTCCGCCGTGCGGATGATGGTGCCCAGATTGCCGGGATCGCGCACCTGCTCCAGCGCGACCCAGCACGGGGCGGACGCCGGGTCCAGGCTGTCCAGCGGCGCATAAGCCTGTTCGAACACGCCCAGCACCGTCTGCGGATTGTCGCGGCGGCTGATCTTTTCCAGGATGGCGTGGGTGACGATGATGATGTCGCCGCCGGCCTTGCGCGTTTCCGACTTGGCGCGGTCCAGCAGCGGGTGGGGGCGGGCGTCCTCGCCCACCAGCAGCATCCTGGGCGCGCGGCCCTGATCCAGCGCCTCGCCAATGAACTTCAGACCTTCGGCCAGGAAGGTCCCGGTCAGGTCGCGTTCCTTGCGCATGTGCAGGGCGCGGACGGACTTGATGGTGTCGTTCGTCAGCGATGTGATGACGCGGTATTCGTCGCGGGCGCTCATTGGCTCCACCGCGCAAAGAAGGACAGGCCGATGGCGCGCGCATTCGGGCCGTCCTCAGACAGGGCAAGTTCGCCCCAGTCGATTCGCCCGCCGCGATCCTGCGTCGCCTCGGCCATCAGGTGCGCCAACGACAGGCCCGACACGCGCGCCGCATAGGCGTTCAGCAACAGGAAGTCGGCGTCGTCGGACAACAGGGCGGCGCAGTCTTTCAGCAGGGCAGGCATGTCCTCGAACAGGCGCCAGACCTCGCCCGTCGGGCCGCGACCGTATTTCGGCGGATCAAGGATGATGCCGTCGTATTTGGAGCCGCGACGCACCTCGCGTGCCACATATTTACGGGCGTCCTCAACGATCCAGCGGATCGGGTGCTGGGCCAGGCCGGACTGTTCGGCGTTCTCGCGGGCGTAGTTGACCGACTTCTTGGAGGCGTCGACGTGCGTGACCTCGGCGCCCGCCGCCGCTGCGGCCAGACTGGCCACGCCGGTATAGCCGAACAGGTTCAAGATTCTGGGCGCGCGGCCCGCCGACTGCGCGAAGCTGCGCACGCGTGCATCCAGCCATTCCCAGTTGGCCGCCTGCTCGGGGAAGAAGGCCAGGTGGCGGAAGGGGGTGAAGCGGCCCGTGAACTTCACATCGCGCCATTTCAGCGGAAAGGCGTCGACGGGACCGTGCTTGTCGAACTTCCAGCGGCCGGAATCCTCTTCCTCCTGCTGCGGATCGAACAGGGCGGTGGCGGCGTCGAAGGCGGCGGGATCGCGCGGCGACCAGAAGCACTGCGGCTCGGGCCGGACGACCGTGTAGCGGCCATAGCGTTCCAGCTTCTTGCCGTCGCCGCTGTCCAGCAGGGCATAGTCCGACCAGCCGCGGGTCACGAGCGTTTCGGGGGTCTTGGAGAAAACGGGCGCCATCGTCGGGCTGATAGGCGCTCAGGCGGCCTCGCGTCCAGACTCTCCCGTCGACGCGCCGTGTCGGAACGGCGTTGCGGTTGGGCCGTCGGCCGCATCATGGGGCGTCTTGTTCCAGACGTAGGGCTCCAGAACCAGCCGCCAGAGCGCGTGGACAAACGCCAGACTGAGCAGCGACCAATAGGCTGGCGCCGCCAGCATGTCGCCGATGCGGTAGTCCAGCCCGGCACGCTTCGCTCCGATGGCGCAGGTGGTCCATGAGGCCACCACCCCCATCGCCAGAACCGCCAACGAGCCCAGCGGCGCCTCGGGCCGCACCCCCGCGCTCAGGCCGATCAGGATGGCTGACGCCAGCCACGCCAGCGTCGGGGCGTGGGCCGCGGCCGATACGATCCCGGCGCCCAGGGTCATGACCAGCGACAGCAGTCCGCGTGCGCCCAGCCGGGCAGGGCGGCGCGTGT
Organism: Pseudomonadota bacterium; assembly: GCA_023432855.1. Taxonomy (GTDB): domain Bacteria; phylum Pseudomonadota; class Alphaproteobacteria; order Caulobacterales; family Caulobacteraceae; genus JAEZEZ01. Next base: position 13,235 of record JAEZEZ010000035.1, read on the forward strand.
GCACGCCCCAGGTCTGCATATAGCCCTTGATCCAGCGGGTTCGCTGCGGGAGCCAGCGATCAAACTCTCCGGGCGGCGTCTCGATGGTGCGTGAGCCGATGACGCCCAGCCGCCAGCCCAGCGACCACAGGCGAAAGCCTAGGTCGGCGTCCTCGGTGACATTGTAGGCGTCCCAGCCGCCGGCCTCGCGCAGGGCGGTCATGCGGATGTGATTGCTGGTGCCGCCCAGCGGAAACGGCAGGCCCAGCCGCGCCATCCCCGGAAGCACGACCTCGAACAGGGCGGCGTATTCAAACGCGAACTGTCGATCCAGAAAGGGGGTGCGGCTGTGGGCGGGCGGCCGGATGCGCAAGGGGGCCTGCAGGCAGCCCAGCTGCGGCTCGGCGACAAAGCGCGCGGCGGCGGCCTTCAACTGGCGCGGCGAGGGCCGGTCCTCGGCGTCATAGATGGTCAGGAGGTCGCCCGTCGCGAACGACAGCGCATGGTTCAGCGCGCGGGGCTTGGTCAGCGGATAGCCAGGCGGGGCAACGATGATTTTCAGCCAGTCGGGGCGCGGGGTGTTCTGTGCCGCCGCCAGCGTCGCATGGTCGTGCGCCTCGAGCACCAGAAAGCCTTCCAGCCGATCGGCGGGATAGTCCAGTTGCGCCAGGTTCCGGATCAGGGTCGGCGTCACGGCCGGCTCGTCATGCAGCGCCGCCAGAATGGTGTAGCGCGGCCACTCGAACGGTCTGAGCGGCAGCGGGGCAGGGCGCAGGCTGGCCACCGCCAGGGTCGCGCGCCAGAGCGCCGCAATCACGAACCCGATCTGCACGATCAGGATCAGCGCGCCGATCGTCTGTCGCGGCTGCGAAAACAGGGCGGCGGCCAGGGTTGCGATCACAAGCGCGCAGCCCGCCATCTGGCCTGGCGTCGGCGTCCGCCGGGCGGCGCCGGACGGGCCTTTGTCGTCGCGTTTCGAGTTTGTCCCCGCCATCACGCCCGCTGCCCCTGGACACAATCCGTGATGGTTATGCCGCGCAACTGCGTTCGGCAAGCGGTTGGCGCCGCTGGCGGATTGCCGCTATTCAGGCGCGAACCCGCCGGAGTCGCCGCTTGCCCGCTGTTTCGCCATCGTCGCGTTCGAACCGCAAAGCCAAGGGCGAGGGCCATTCGCGGCGTGGAGAAATCCTGTCGGCCGCCGAACGCATCTTTGTCGAGCATGGCTACGAAGGCGCCACCATTCGCAAGATCGCCGATGAGGTCGGCCTGTCGTCGACGGCGCTCTATATGCATTTCGCCGACAAGGGCGAGATCCTGCAGGAGATCTGCCGTGACGCCTTCGCGCGCCTGATCGCGGCCACCCAGGCGCTGGCGGTCCAGGATGCGCCGCCCGAGGTGCGTCTGCGCCAGATGATGGACGCCTATGTCGAGTTCGGCTTCGCCCAGCCCAACGCCTATCGGCTCGTCTATCTGACCCGGCCTATGGAGGCGCGCGATGGGGCGCAGACCATGGCGCGCGAGCTTGGCTATGACCTGTTTGCCAAGCTGGAAAGCACTGTGGGCGAGGCCGTGTCGGCAGGCCGCATGACCGGCGACCCGTCCACCATCGCCCAGGCCATGTGGGCCACGTCGCACGGCGTCGTTTCCCTGATGATCACCAAACCCTATTTCGCCTGGTCGGACCGCGCGGCCCTGGTGAAGACCACGCTCGACGCGCTGTTCGCCGGGCTGCTGAAGCCGTGAGGCGGGCCGCCGCCGGCGCGGTCCTGGCCCTGTTCACGCTGGTCGGCCAGGCGGAGGCCGCCACCCTGCGCATCATGGCCCTGGATCAGTGCGCGGATCAGTATGTGCTGGCCCTGGCGCCGGACGCTGAACTCGCCCTGTCGCCCCGCGCCGACGATCCCGATTCCTGGATGCGCGCCCAAGCCGCCGGCCGTCGCCAGATCCGACCGACGCTGGAGGCTGCGATCGCCTTCCGGCCCGACATCGTCGTCCGCTATTGGGGCGGAGAGCCCCGCCTGCTTGCCGCTCTGGAGCAGCGGGGCGTGAAGGTGGTCACGATCAATGACGCCGTCGATCTGGAGGGCGTGCGCGACAATGTCCGTTCCACCGCCGCCGCCCTGGGCCAGACGCAGCGCGGCGAGCACCTGCTGCGCCACATGGATCAGACCCTCGGCGCCCAACCGCGACCGAAAGATTCGCGCGCGTCGGGCGCTGTCTATCTGACTGCGGGCGGCTTCACGGCGGGGTCGGGCACGTTGGTGGACGCGATGATGCGCGCTGCGGGCCTCAGCAACCTGACCACGGCCCCTGGATTCGGCTCCCTGAGCGTGGAGCGGATCGCGATCCATCCGCCCATGCGTTTCGTCCTGGGCTTCTTCGATCAGGTCCGGTCGGACTGGCGCGGCGCCGGTCGCCATCCCGTCGTTCGCCGCGCGGCTCAGGGGCGGACCGCCGCTCGACTGCCCGGCGCTGTTCTGACCTGTCCGGCGTGGTTCGCCGCCGACGGGGTGGCCATCATGGCGAGGGGCGGCCAGTGACGCGCACGGTGAGACTGTGTCTGCTGCTGGGGCTGGCGGTGATCGCCGCCCTGGCGCTGGCGGTGATGATCGGCGAGTCCGCCTTTGACGGCGCCCAGTATGCGGCGGCGTTCAGCGACCCCGCGTCGGGGCCGGGCGAGGTGTTGTGGCAGGTGCGCGCCCCGCGCGCCGTATGCGCCTTGGTGGTCGGGGCCGCGCTGGGTCTGGCCGGGGCGGTGATGCAGGGCCTGCTGCGCAATCCGCTGGCGGACCCAGGCGTCCTCGGCGTGTCTGCAACGGCGGCGTTCGGCGCGGCGTTGGCCATCGTGCTGGGCGGGGCGGGCACGCCCGGCCTGGTCGAGGCGGCCGCCCTGGCGGGGGCGGCAGGCGCGGGTCTGCTGTTGATCGTCGCGTCCAGCCTCGTGCGGGCGCCTGAGGCGCTGATCCTGTTCGGCGTCGCCCTGTCCAGCTTCGCCGGCGCGGCGACGGCCCTGATCTTCAACCTGTCGCCGTCGCCCATCGCCCAGGCCGAAGTCATGTCCTGGCTGCTGGGATCGGTCCAGAACCGCAGCTGGATCGACGTGGCCTGGGTCACGCCTGCGGTGGCGATTTCCGCCCTGTTCGCCGGTCTGTCGGCGCCAGGCCTGCGCATGCTGACCCTGGGCGATGAAGGCGCAGCCGCCTCGGGCCTGCGGATGGGCCGGATGCGGGCCTTCGCCCTGATCGCGGCGGCGGTCGCGACGGGCGCAGCGGTAGCAGTGGCGGGGGTGATCGGCTTCGTCGGCCTGGCCGCGCCGCATCTCGTGCGGGCGGCGGTGCGTGGAGACGCCGGACGCATATTGGCGCCTTCAGCCCTGGCCGGCGGACTCATGCTGGTTTTGGCCGATCTGCTGGCGCGGGTGACCCCGACTGATCAGGAGCTGAAGCTGGGCGTCTTCACCGCCCTGATCGGCGCGCCCCTGTTCGCCCTTATCGCCTGGCGCGCGGCGCGGGAGTGGCGGCTGTGAACCTGTTGGTCATGAGAGGCGTCAGCGCGCGCCTGGGCGGCAAGCCGGTGCTGGACGGCGTCGATCTGCATGTTTCGACGGGCGAGGTGGTCGCCCTGTGCGGCCCGAACGGCGCGGGTAAGAGCAGCGCCATCCGCGCGGCCGCGGGCCTGCTGAACATAGATACAGGCGCGGTCACCGTCAGCGGTTCGTCAATCACGCGCCTGACGCCCCGCCAGCGCGCCGAACATATCGCCTATCTGCCGCAGGAACGCCGCATCGCCTGGAACCTGCCGGCCGTGGAGGTCGCGGCGCTCGGCGCGCCCTTCCTGTCAGGCGACGCCGCCTTGGCCCGCGCCCGCGCGGCGCTGGCGGAGGCGGGGGCCGCCCATCTGGCGGACCGAGGCGTCGCCGAGATGTCGGGGGGCGAGCGGGCGCGGGTGCTTCTGGCGCGGGCGCTGGCGGTCGACGCGCCCCTGTTGCTGGCGGACGAACCCATCGCCGGGCTGGATCCCGACGCTCAGCGTCTGGTGCTTGAACGGCTGCGCGCCAGGGCGGACGCCGGCGCCGGGGTGCTGGTCAGCCTGCACGACCTGACACTGGGGGCCGCCGTGGCGGATCGGGTCGTCGTCCTGCACCACGGGCGTGTCGAGGCCGACGCCAGCCCGGTCCAGGCCCTGTCGCCCGCGATCCTTCGCCAGGTGTTCAGCCTGACGGGGACCTGGGTCGACGGGCCGGACGGGCCGCTGCTCGCCGCGCGCCGCGCCTAGTAGGCGGAGTAGGGCCGGGGGCCCGCCGCTGCGCCGCGCGAGATGTCGGCCGAGGGGGTCAGGGGGGCGACGCCGCCGTTCAGACGCGCCTTGTAGACGGCCATATTCTCCATGACCCGCATCATGTAGTTGCGGGTTTCAGTGAACGGCGCGCATTCGATGAAGTCGATGGCGGCGTTGGCGTCGCCGCGCGGATCCCCGCACCGCGAGACCCACTGGTTCGGACGGGCCGGCCCGGCGTTGTAGCCCACCGTCGCCAGCAGCATCGAGCCGTTGTTGGCCGACATCAGCTCGCCCAGGTGATAGCTGCCCAGCATCATGTTGTAGTCCGGCTCCCACAGGCGATCGGCCGAGTAGCTTGTGCCGATGCGTCGCGCGACGCCGGCGGCGGTCGCGGGCAGGAACTGCATCATGCCGCGCGCGTCGGCGCCGGATCGGGCGCGCGGATCGAAGCTGGATTCCTGGCGGGTGATGGCCTGGGTAAACTCCAGCGGCGCGGCGCCGGCGACCTGCGGCGGGATGCGAACGGGATACATGCGCTCGGGCATCACAAAGCCGCGCTGACTGGCCGCGCGCCCGACCATCATGGCGGTGAAGCCCTCGCCATAGCCGCGCGTCAGGTCCATCAGCTGCGCCAGGTCGTTGATGCTCGGCAGGTCGTTGTCGAGCTGATAGGCGAAGACGCGCAGCAGCGTCATCTCGCCCGTCTCGCCCAGGATGCGAGTGGCGCGCACGATCTCATTGCCTTCAAAGCGCGAAATATCAGCCTGCGACGGCACGGGATCGCCGGGCAGCTGCAACGTCGTCAGCCCGGCCTTCTCCGCCGCCAGCTGGCCGTAGAAGGTCTGCCAGTGCTGGGCGCCGTTGCGGTAGTAGTTCAGGGCGGCCTCACGCTCGCCTCGCGCCTCGGCAGCCCGGCCCAGCCAGTAGAAGGCGCGGCCCTGGGTGATCGGGGTCGACGAGGCCGAGCGCAGCGCCTCGAAGTGGCGGGCGGCGACTTCCGGCTGGTTCAGCTTGGTCAGCGCCACCCAGCCCGCGAAGAACTCGGCATCCACCATCCGGTCGCCCGAGGTGAAGCCGTGGCCGTTCATCGCATTGTATGCAGCCTGCCAGTTTCCCTGCTGCAGCGCGTCCAGATAGTAGTTGCGCCGCTCGCTCCACAGGGTGTTGTCGCCGGCCGTATGCGCCGGCGCGGGCGGCAGATAGGCCAGAAGCGGGAAGCCCTCCGACTGGCGGTTCTGGGAACGCAGGATGCGAACACGCTCCATCACCACGGCCGGGTCGGACGCCTGCGCCGGGGTCAGGCCGGCGACGATCGCATCAGGGCTGTAGGACGTGCGCAGCGCCATGACCGCATTGGCGATGGCCGCCCGGTCGGACGACACCAGGCCCAGCATCGCGCGGGTCGCCGGCCCGTGCTGGCCCAGCAGCAGCATGTTCAGCCGCGCCTCGTGGTCCGCCGGCGTCAGCCAGCCGCCCCAGCGCGAGACGATGCGCGTCTGCGGCGCCTCGTCGAACGAGCGCGTGCGCCACCAGTCGCGGATCAGGTCGCGGGCCTGGTTCTGCCGACCGCGCTGCTCCAGCGCGGAGGCATAGGCGATCGCCCCCTCGACCGTCGTGGGGGCTGCGTCTGCAAACAGGGCCATTGCGGCGTCCGGGCTGGCGCCCGAGCGGTCCAGAACCTTTTCCGTTGCGGCCCGACGTGATTCGCCCCGGGGCCATCCGGCCAGATCGGACTGCGCCTGCGCCAGCTCGGCATAGGATAACTGCTCGCCCGAGGTGTCGATCAGCGCCCATTCCACCAGCTTGCGCGCCGACTGATCACGGATCTGGGACCGGGCGTACTGGGCGCCTGCGACGTCGCGTGCGCGCGCCGCTGCAAGGCCCTGACGAAACAGGGCCGTGTCCTGATCGTTCAGCACCCGGTTCTGATAGGTGGCGACATAGCCGGGCGCGGCGGGGGCGACGGACGAATAGGGAACAGGTTGGCTGGGAACCACGTCCTGCGGATTGGGCGCAAGGACGGCAAGGGCCGCCGCCAGACTGGTCGCTATCATGATATGTCCTGTTCCCATTCAATCCGGTTGCGGCGAGGCCGCCGGCGACCTAACGTCCCGCGCTCATTGCAAAAGGCGATGAACCGTCGTCCGTCGTCTCTCCCACGCAGGCCAAGTTAGTCTCATGAACGCCCCCTTGTTCAAGGGCGTGATCACCGCCCTGATCACACCACTTCGTGACGGAAACGTGGACGAAGCCGCTTTCGCCACGCTCATCGAGCGCCAGATCGCCGCAGGCATCGGCGGCCTGGTGCCTGTCGGCACGACGGGCGAGGGCGCCAGCATGGACCTGGATGAGCACAAGCACGTCATCGAGCTGTGCACGCGTCTGGTCGCGGGCCGCGTCAGCGTCATCGCCGGCACCGGCTCGCCCTACACCAAGGAAGCCATCGACCTGACCCGCCACGCCAAGAGCGTGGGCGCGGACGGGGCCCTGATCGTCACGCCCTATTATATCCGCCCGTCGCAGGCCGGGATGGCGGCGCATTTCGAGGCGGTGGCGGATGCGGTCGAGCTGCCGATCCTGCTCTATAACGTGCCGGCGCGCACCGGCGCGGACCTGGCCAACGAGACGGTGGCCCGTCTGGCGGCGCACCCCAATATCGTGGGCCTGAAGGACGCGACCGGCGACATGGGCCGCGTCAGCTGGATGCGCAGCAATATCGAGGGTCAGTTCGATCTGATCTCGGGCGATGATTCGAGCTATCTCGGCTATCACGCCTGCGGCGGCGTGGGCCTGATCTCGGTGGCGTCGAACGTCGCGCCCGAGGCCATGGTCGCCCTGCATAACGCCGCAGCCGCCGGCGACTACGCCACGGCGCGCGAATGGCAGGGCCGGCTGATCGGTCTGTGCAAGGCCCTGTTCCTCGACAATTCGCCATCGCCGACCAAATACGCCCTGGCCCGCCTGGGCCTGTGCAGCGAGGAGGCGCGCCTGCCGCTTTCGCCGACCGCCGACGCGGTCAAGCCGCTGATCGACCAGGCCATGGCTGACGCGGGCCTGGGCTGATGGCGCCCCAGCCGCAATCGAAGTCCAAGGTGATCGCCGAGAACCGGCGCGCGCGTTTCGACTACTTCCTCGAGGATAATCTCGAGGCGGGAATCCAGCTGCTGGGCACCGAGATCAAGGCGCTGCGCGACGGCCGGGCCAATATCGCCGAAAGCTATGCTGCGGTCGAAGGGCGCGAGATCGTCCTGATCAACGCCGATATCCCGCCCTACAAACAGGCTAACCGCTTCAACCACGAGCCGCGTCGGCCCCGGAAGCTGTTGCTGCACAGAAAACAGATCGACCGCCTGATCGGCGCCGTTCAGCGCGACGGCCAGACCATCATCCCGCTGAAGCTTTATCTGAACGACGACGGCAAGGCCAAGCTCGAGATCGCCCTGGCCAAGGGCAAGAAGCTGCATGACAAGCGCGAGGCCTCGGCCGAACGCGACTGGCAACGCGACAAGGCGCGCCTCATGCGCGACAAGGGCTGATCAGGCCTCGATCAGCTGCCGGGCGCGGTTGAAGACGGCCTCGAACATCTCGGGCGTCAGACGGCCCGTGTTCGTGTTCAGTCGCGAGCAGTGATAGCTGTTCAAAATGGCGTATCCGCCGGCCTCGCCCTCGGCGCCGTGACCTGCTGGCATGGCTGTGCCCGGTCGGCCGAAGGCCTTGAGGATATTTCGGCGGGACACGTCGCCCAGGGTCACGATCACCTTCAGGTTCGGCAACAGCTTCAGACGGTCGATCAGGAACGGCCGGCACGTCGTCTCCTCGATCGGCAACGGTTTGTTCGCGGGCGGGGCGCACCGCACCGCATTGACGATCATGCTGTCGGTCAGGGTCAGGTCGTCGTCGCCATTCGGATCGTAATGCCCGTGGGCGAAGCCGGTCTTGCGCAGGGTGTCGTACAGCAGCCAGCCCGCATGATCGCCGGTGAAGGGCCGCCCCGTGCGATTGGCGCCGGTGCGTCCCGGCGCCAGGCCTGCGATCAGCAGACGCGCGTTCGGATCGCCGAACGACGGGGCAGGGCCGTTCCACCAGTCGGGGTTCTGGCGCGCGTTCTCGGCGCGATAGGCGACCAGGCGCGGGCACAGGGGGCAGTCGCGCGGCGGGTCGGGAACCAGGCTCATTGCGCGGCGCCGGTCTTGGCGCGGCCAAACTCGGCCATCAGGTCGCCGAGATCCAGGAAGTTGTCGGCCTGGCGACGCAGTTCGTCGGCGATATGCGGCGGCTGGGTCTTCTGCGTCGAGATGACGGTCACCCGCACCCCCTTGGCCTGCACCGCCTGAACCAGCCGGCGGAAGTCGCCGTCGCCCGAAAACAGCACGACGTGATCCAAAGCGGGCGCAAGCTCCAGCATGTCCACCGCGATCTCGATGTCCATATTGCCCTTGATACGGCTTTGTCCGGCACCGTCGGTGAACCGTTTCACCGGCTTTGTGACGACGGAAAACCCGTTGTAATCTAGCCAGTCCACCAGCGGCTTCACCGGCGAGAATTCTTCGCCCTCGACCACGGCCGTGTAATAGTAGACGCGGGTCAGGACGGATCGCGCGCGAAACCAGTCAAGCATCCGCTTGAAGTCCAGATCGTGCTGCAGGGCGCGCGCGGCGGAATAGAGATTCGAGCCGTCGATGAAGACGGCGAGGCGATCGGTGGGATGAAACATGGCGGACGCCGTCGAAAAGGATGAAAAATCGGTCGGTGCGGCCGCAGCCTCGGTCGATGTGGGAATCGCCGAGGACTTCGACCTGAATGATTCTGTCATCGTTGCGCTGGGCTGCAATGACAAGGGGGCGTGGTCGTCATGCCGCGAGGCGCTGGAGGCGGCGCTGGCGCGTTTCCGCAGCGAGGGCGTCGACGTTCTGGCCCGGTCGTCCTGGTGGTCGTCCCTGGCATGGCCGGATCCGAATGACCCGCCGTTCCTGAACGGGGTCGTGCTTGTCCGGACCGAACTTGACCCCAACGCCCTGATGGCGGCGCTGGGCCGCATCGAAGACGCCTTCGGCCGCCAGCGTTCCGTGCGCAACGCCCCGCGCACGCTGGATCTGGATCTGATCGCCTATGGCCGACTGTCGGGCGATTTTCAGGGGCTGATCCTGCCGCACCCGCGCGCGGCCGAGCGCAGGTTCGTCATGGGGCCGATCGCTGAAATCGCGCCCCGCTGGATACATCCGGTGATCGGACAGACGGCCCAGGCGCTGATGGCTGCCGCGACCGTGGGCGCGGACGCCCATCCGTCCTAGCGCCAAACTTCCGCCCCGGTGACGTTGCAAAAAGCAGTCTCCATCTGTATTTGACGCGGTTCTCCCCCGCGTTCGAGGAATTTCATGGCCCGCGTCACCGTCGAAGACTGCATCGAGAAGGTTCCGAACCGCTTTGGTCTGGTTCTGCTGGCCGGTCACCGCGCCCGCAACATCGCCAACGGCGCGGCCCTGACGCTCGACCGCGACAACGACAAGAACCCGGTCGTCGCCCTGCGCGAAATCGCTGAAGACACCGTCGTGCCGGACGAACTGCGCGAGACCATCATCACCACGCTGCAACGTGTGGACGAGCGCACCGAGGCCGAGGACGAAGCCGAAGTCGTGGCGCTGCTGGCCGAGCCGCAGCACATGAACATGGCCGAGGCCGAACTGATCCGCGCGCTGCAAAGCGACCGCGACGGCGGTCAGGAGGAGCGCTACTGACGCCCGAGGGAGCCCCAGGCGTCACTATCCTGCCGGCGCGGACCAACACGGTTGCGCCGGCGCCCCAGGCTGCGAACAAAAACGACCCCCGGCACGGCGCCGATGATGCCGCGCCGGCCAAGCGCGCGCCCATTCTGCGCCAGTTCGAGCTGATCGAGGCCGTCAAGGCCTATGACCCCACGGCCGACGAAGCGCTGCTGAACCGCGCCTACGTCTACGCCATGAAGATGCACGGCTCGCAGCTGCGGGCCTCGGGCGATCCCTATTTCGCCCATCCGATCCAAGTCGCGGGCATTCTGACCGACTATCGGCTGGATACGGCCACCATCGTCACTGCCCTGCTGCACGACGTCGTCGAGGACACCTCGGCGACGCGTGACGACATCTCCCAGATGTTCGGCGAGGAAATCGCCGTCCTGGTCGAGGGGGTGACCAAGCTGTCGCGGCTGGAGCTTCAGGCCGAGCACACGCGCCAGGCCGAGAACCTGCGTAAGTTCATCCTGGCCATCAGCCGCGACGTGCGGGTGTTGCTGGTCAAGCTGGCCGACCGCCTGCACAACATGCGCACGCTTCAGTACGTGAAGCCCGAGAAGCGTGAGCGCATCAGCCGCGAGACGCTTGAGGTCTATGCGCCGCTGGGCCGGTCGATCGGCATCCACTCGATCGCGTCCGAGCTGGAAGAGCTGGCCTTCACCCACCTGAATCCCACGGCCAAGACTGCCATCGAGCGTCGGCTGGAGGCGCTGAAGCTGGAGCACGGCCAGGCCATCGAGGGCGTGGCGGGCGAGATCGAACGCGTGCTGTCCGAGGCGGGCGTCCAGGCCCGTGTCTTCGGGCGCCAGAAGACGCCATACTCCATCTGGCGCAAGCTGCAGCGCAAGTCGGTTGGCTTCTCGTCGCTGTCGGACATCTACGGCTTCCGTGTCATCGTTCAGGCCGAGGACGACTGTTATCGGGCGCTGGGGGTGATCCACCGCGCCTGGCCGATGGTGCCGGAGCGGTTCAAGGACTTCATCTCGACGCCGAAGTCGAACAACTACCGCTCGCTGCACACCACGGTCGTGGGGCCGCGCGGCCTGCGCATCGAGATGCAGATACGCACCGAGCCGATGGACCGCGTGGCCGAGGACGGGGTGGCGGCCCACTGGCGTTACAAGAACCAGTCCTATGGCTTCGACCGCGAGGCGATGGAGAAGGGCGGCGGGCGCGATCCGCTACAGAACCTTCGCCACCTCGTGCAGGTGATCGAACACGGCGAAGGCGGCGAGGATTGGGTCGAGCACGCCAAGCTCGAGATGTATCTGGACCAGGTCTTCGTCTTCACCCCCAAAGGCAAGCTGGTCACCCTGCCGCGCGGCGGCATGCCGCTGGATTTCGCCTATGCGGTCCACACCGAGGTCGGAGACACCGCCGTCGGGGTCAAGATCAACGGCGAGCTAAAGCCCATGCGTACGCCGCTGCAGAACGGCGACGTGGTCGAGATCATTCGCGGCGCCAAGCGCGAGGTGCCCGCCGACTGGCGCAGCCTGACCGTGACGGGCCGCGCCCGGTCCGCCATCCGGCGCCACATCCGCACGTCCGAGCGTGAGGAGTTCATCAAGCTGGGGCGCATCGCCCTGCAGCAGACGCTGAACCGCGTCGAAAAGACCCTGGCCGACGTTTCGCTGAAGCCGGTGCTGGAAACCCTTGCCGTCGCCTCGGACGACGATGTCTATGAGGAGCTGGGCCGTGGGCGTCTGTCGCCGACAACGGTTGCGGAAACCCTGTTCCCGGCGCTGAAGGGTCGACTGAAGGCGGGGCCGGAGAAGCAGCGCATCGAGGGCGACAAGGCGCGGTTGTTCGTGCGGGGCGGGGGTCTGACCCCTGGCGTCACGGTCCACTTCGGCCAGTGTTGCACTCCTGTGCCGGGCGACCGCATCGTCGGCATTCTGGAGCCCGACGTCGGCCTGACGGTCCACACCATCGACTGCCAGACGCTGGCCGATTTCACCGACGACGATTCGGTCTGGCACGACCTGCAATGGACGCCGCAGGCCGAGACGGACGCTGTCGCCGCCGCACGCATCCGCGCCACGATCCGCAATGCGCCCGGGGTGCTGGGCCAGGTCACGACCCTGATCGGCGAGGCGGGCGGCAACATCATCAACCTGTCGATGGCCCACCGGCAGCAGGACTTCTTCGACGTCGATGTCGATGTCGAAGTCGAGGACGCCAAGCACGCCACCACCATCATGGCGGCCCTGCGCGCCAATCCGTCGGTCGATTCCGTCGAGCGGGCGCGCGGCTGATGTCCGAAAAGGCCCGTCTGAACGCCGCGCAAATGGCATCGCCTTCCTATCGGATGGCGGCGATGGATCAGGATTTTCTTCTAGGCGATTCAATGCGCGGCGTGCGTTTCCTGATGGAATACGCCAAGCCTGAGGAGGCCTTGCGCGCCTGGGGCGTGCGCTCGACCATCGTTGTCTTTGGCAGCGCGCGCATCCGCGAGGGCCAGCCTTGGTATGATGAGGCGCGCGCCTTCGGCCGTCTGGCGTCCGAGCGGGGCGGGGCGCTGCGCGGCGTGATCGGCCAACCCCGCGACAACGTCATCGCCACCGGCGGCGGTCCCGGCATCATGGAGGCGGCGAACCGTGGCGCGGTCGACGTCGGCGCGCCCTCCATCGGCTTCAACATAACCCTGCCGCACGAGCAGGAGCCGAACGCCTATTCGACGCCCGAGCTTACCTTCCGCTTCCACTATTTCGCGATGCGCAAGATGCATCTGGCGATGCGCGCCAATGCGCTGGTGGTGTTCCCGGGGGGCTTTGGCACCTTTGACGAGATGTTCGAGCTGCTGACGCTGCGCCAGACGGGCAAGGCGCCGCCTGTGCCGATCGTGCTGGTCGACAAGGCCTATTGGACCGCCGTCATCGGCTTCGACGCGCTGGTCGAGCACGGCATGATCGCGCGCGAGGATCTGGACCTGATCAGCTTCGCCGAGGACGCCGAGGGCGTCTGGCGTGAACTGCTCGCGCGCGGCCTGCGTCCGAACGAAAACATCGAGTGAACCCGCCCCGAGGGTTCATCCGCACGCAATCCGGCGCTAGACACGACGCATGAACACCGAATACGTCCTTAACGATTTCCGCGACGCCGGCGCCCTGCGCGAAGGCCATTTCGTCCTGTCCTCGGGCCTGCACAGCCCGGTCTTCCTGCAGAAGAACCTCGTCTTCATGGACGGGGCGCGCTGTGAGCGGCTGTGCAAGGCGCTGGCCGAGAAGATCATCGCCACGGTGGGGCCGGTGGACGTCGCCATCTCGCCTGCGGTCGGCGGCATCATTCCGGGTTATGAGACGGCTAAGCACCTGAACGTCCGCTCGATGTATGTCGAACGCGAGGGCGGGTCCTTCAAGCTGCGTCGCGGCTTCTCGGTCGAGCCGGGCGAAAAGGTCGTCATGGTCGAGGACATCGTCACGACCGGCCTGTCCTCGCGCGAATGCATCGCCGCCATCCAGGCGGCGGGCGGGCAGGTGATCGCGGCGGCCTGCATCGTCGACCGCTCGGGCGGCAAGGCGGACGTCGGCGTGCCGCTGATCGCCCTGGCCTCGCTGGACGTGCCCGCCTATCCGGCCGACGCCCTGCCGCCGGAACTGGCGGCCCTGCCGGTCGAGGACCCCGGCAGCCGGCGGTTGGCGAAATAGAATGTCGCGCGACCGCGTCCGCCTGGGCGTCAATATCGACCACGTCGCCACCGTGCGGAACGCCCGCGGCGGCGCGCATCCTGACCCAGTCCGTGCGGCCGAGGCGGCGCTGGCGGCCGGTGCGGACGGCATCACCGCCCACCTGCGGGAAGATCGTCGCCACATCACCGACGCGGACATAGACGTGCTGAGCGCCCTGTGCGCGCGGGCGCACCGACCGCTGAACCTCGAGATGGCCGTCACCGACGAGATGCTGGCCATCGCCCTGCGCCATCGTCCGCACGCTGCCTGTCTGGTGCCCGAACGGCGCGAGGAGGTCACGACCGAGGGCGGTCTGGCGGTCGCAGGGCACGAAGCGCGTATCGCGCCCGTGGTCAGGGCGCTGGTCGATGCGGGCGTGCGGGTCTCGCTTTTCATCGAGCCATCCGAGGACCAAGTCGAGGCCGCCGCCGCCGTCGGCGCCCAGGTGGTCGAGTTTCACACCGGCCGCTACTGCCACCTGACCGATCCCGGCCAGCGCGAGGTCGAGTGCGAGCGTCTGGCCGCCGCCGCCGCCCAGGCCGACATTCTGGGGCTGGAGGTCCACGCGGGCCACGGGCTGGACTACGACACCGCGCCTCGCATGCTGGCCATCCCGGAAATCCGTGAACTGAACATCGGCCATTTCCTGATCGGCGAATCGATCTTCATCGGCCTGGACGCCGCCATTCGCCGGATGCGCGCGGCGATGGATGCGGCATGATCATCGGCGTCGGCGCCGACCTGTCGGACATCCGCCGCATCCAGGCGTCCCTGGATCGGTTCGGGGACCGGTTCAAACAGCGCTGCTTCACCGATATGGAACGGGCGCGGTCGGATCGAAAGCCTGACCCGGCCTGGAGCTACGCCAAGCGGTTCGCCGCCAAGGAGGCCTGCGCCAAGGCGCTGGGCACGGGCATGCGCTCCGACGTCTATTGGCGCGATATGGGGGTGGTGAACCTGCGTTCCGGTCAGCCCACCCTGGCCCTGACGGGTCATGCCGCCGAACATCTGGCGCGCCTGACGCCAGACGGGCATGAGGCCAAGATTCACCTGACGCTGAGCGACGAACATCCGTATGCGCTCGCCTTCGTGGTGATCGAAGCCTTGCCGCTGTCGTAATCAGGTTATAGGCGTGCGCGACGACCGCGAACACGCGGCAAGGGATGCCTGATCGCATGAGCGAAGACCAAAAGCCCGACGACGCCCGGCCCAACGGCCCGCGCGACGCCACTCCGGAAGAAGTGTTTGCCGCCTCCGAAGCCGACGCGCCGCTGTCGGCGGTGCGCGAGCCGACCACCGCAGACCAGACCGTCTATGCCGGCGAACCGGGCGGGACCGCCAAGGCCCGATCCGCTGCGGGCGAGACCGGCGAAGTGTTCAAGACGATCATCTTCGCCCTGCTGATCGCCATGGTGCTGCGGATCTTCTTGTTCCAGCCCTTCACCATCCCGTCCGCCTCGATGGAGCCGAACCTCTATGAGGGCGACTATATCGTCGTGTCCAAGTGGTCGTACGGCTTCTCGAAACACTCGATTCCGTTCAGCCCGCCCCTGTTCGACGGCCGGATCATGGGCTCGGCGCCCAAGCGGGGCGACATCGTCGTGTTCAAGCTGCCGCGTGACAACAAGACCGACTTCATCAAGCGCGTGATCGGCCTGCCGGGCGATCGCATCCAGATGATCGCCAACAAGCTGTATATCAACGACAAGCCCGTCGACGACGTCGTGGTCAGCAGCGGCGAGATCCAGGACATCTTCGGCCCGCGCCCCGTCGCCGAGGTTCGCGAGACCCTGCCGGAAGGCAAGAGCTTCATGACCCAGGACTTCGGTCCCGGAAACGATCTGGACGACACCCCGGTCTATGAGGTGCCCGCCGGCCACTACTTCATGATGGGCGACAACCGCGACAACTCGATCGACAGCCGTGTCGAACAGTCCAGCGGCGTCGGCATGGTCCCGGCCGAGAACCTGGTTGGCAAGGCGCAGATCATTCTGTTCTCGTGGAAGCCCGGCTCGTCGCTGTGGAACCCGGCCAGCTGGTTCAACGTCCGGCTGGACCGATTCTTCAACGTCCTGCACTGATGGCCAACGTCCGGGCCGAGGCGGTTGCGGCGCTTGAGGCGCGCCTCGGCCACGCTTTTCGGGACAAGGACCTGCTTGAGCGCGCCCTGACCCATGCCAGCGTGGGCGAGGGCGCTCCGGTTGGCGTGCACGGCCCGCGCGACAACGAGCGGCTCGAGTTCCTGGGCGACCGGGTGCTGGGGCTGCTGGTCGCCGAGCGTCTGTCCAGGGCCTATCCCACGGCTGACGAAGGGCAGCTGTCATCCAGCCTGCACGCCCTGGTGGACAAGGGCGCCTGCGCCCGCGTCGGCGAGGCCCTGGGGGTCGGTCCCGCGCTGCGTCTGTCGCCGGGCGAGACCAAGACCGGCGGCCGTCGCAAGGCGGGCGTCATCGCCGATGCGGTCGAGGCCATTCTGGCCGCCGTCTATCTGGATGGCGGTCTGGATGCGGCGCGCGGCGTCTTCGAGCGCGCCTGGGCCGACGAACTGGCCGCGCCGCCCTCGCGCACCGTGACCAACCCGAAATCGGCCCTGCAGGAGTGGGCGCAGGGCAGGGGGCGGCCGCTGCCGTCCTACCGGGTCGCGGATCGCACCGGCTCGGATCACGCCCCGACCTTCACGGTCGAGGTGTCCGTGGAAGGCGTGCAGCCCTTGACCGCGCAGGGGCGTTCGCGTCAGGAGGCGGAAAAGTCGGCCGCGACGGCCATGCTCAAACGTGAAGGCGTCATTTGACCGATATTGAAAACCAGCGCGCGGGCTTCGCCGCCATCATCGGCGCGCCGAACGCCGGCAAGTCCACGCTGGTCAACCGGCTGACCGGATCCAAGGTCTCCATCGTCACCCAGAAGGTCCAGACGACGCGCTTTCCCGTGCGCGGCATCGCCATGGAAGGTGACGCCCAGATCATCTTGGTGGACACGCCCGGCATCTTCACGCCACGTCGTCGCCTGGACCGGGCCATGGTCGCCTCGGCCTGGGGCGGCGCCGAGGATGCGGACATCGTCGTCCACCTGATCGACGCCCAATCGCACATCAACGCAGAGGGTCGCGATGGAACCGCCGCCGATCGCCGCTCGGCCGAGGACACCCAAACCATCATCGCCAATCTGCAGTCGACGGGCACGAAGGTCGTGCTGGCGCTGAACAAGATCGACGGCATGCGCCGCGACACCCTGCTGGCGCTGTCGCAATCGCTGTTCGAAACCGGCGTTTACGAAGAGGTCTATATGATCTCTGCGGCCAACGGCGACGGGGTCGAGGACCTGAAACAGCGCCTCGCGCGCTCCATGCCCAAGGGGCCGTGGCTCTACCCCGAGGATCAGGCCGCCGATGTGCCGGTGCGCGTCCTGGCCGCCGAAATCACGCGCGAGAAGGTCTATCTGCGCGTTCACGAAGAGCTGCCTTATTCGGCGGCCGTCGAGACGACCAGTTTCGAGGACCGCGCCGACGGTTCGGCCCGGATCGAACAGACGATCTATGTCGAGCGCGAAAGCCAGCGGCCCATCGTTCTGGGCAAAGGCGGCCAGACCCTGAAGTGGATCGGCCAGAAGGCGCGCGAGGAGTTGAATGAGATCCTGGGCCGCCAGGTCCACCTGTTCCTGACCGTCAAGGTCGACCCGAAATGGCAGGATTCGCGCGCGCTCTACGCCCAGTTTGGCCTCGACTTCGACGTCTGAAATCCTGTGTTTGAAGTTCCGCGTACCGCCGGCGGTCACCCCCGGCTTGTTCTGGCGCTTTGCGCCCTGCTGCTGCTGGGTCTCGCCGTCTGGGGCGGCGTCTCGACGGCGACCAGACCGTCGCACGGCGCGTGGCACCCGGCCGAAGCTGCACAGCGTGCGCGCCCGCCCGTCGTGGTGGTCGAGGATCTGCCGCAACTGGCTGCACGGCTGGACCGCGAGGCCGCTGCGGGCCGCTTCATGGGCGCGGTTCTGGTCGCCAAGGGCGATCAGGTCGTCTTCCGCCAAGTCTATGGCAAGGCCAACTATGAGCAGAACCAGCCGCTGGCCCTGACCTCGCGCTTTCGCCTGGCGTCGATCTCGAAACAGTTCACGGCTGCGGCCATCCTGAAGCTGCAGGACGAAGGCCGCCTCAGCGTGTCGGACCCCGTCTGCAAATGGATCCAGCCCTGTCCCAAGGCCTGGGAGCCGATCCGCATCAGCCACCTTCTGGCGCACACCTCGGGCATTCCCGACCTAATGGCGCGCGGGGGCTGGGGCATGCGGCGCACGACCCCCGCGACGCTGGCCGAGCTGACCGAGGACTCCAAGGCGTTCGGGCTTCAGTTCCCGCCGGGCACGAAGGTCCGCTACGACAACGCCGGCTTCAACCTGGCCGCAGCGATCGTGGAAAAGGCCAGCGGCCAGCCGTTCGAGACCTATATGCAGCGCAGCTTCTTCCAGCCGCTGGGCATGAAGGACAGCGGCCTGGACCTCGACGGCGGCGATCACAAGATCATCATGGGCTACGCCAACTTCCCCGGCGGTCTGGCGGCCCAGCCCAACGCCAACACCTCGATCGTGGCTGGCGCGGGGGCCGTCTATTCGACGCTGGACGATCTGCTGGTGTGGCAGCACGCGCTGCACCGCGACGGCCTGCTGAAGGCCGACAGCTATCGCCAGATGCTGGAAGATCACGCGCCCGCCGACACGCCCAACGAACGCGGGCACAAGCGCCGGGATTGGGGCTTTGGCATCTTCGTCAACAACCTGGGCGACCAGGTCAGGCCCAGCTTCCCCGATCGCCAGATCTATCACACCGGCAGCTGGGGTGGGTTCCGCAACCTGATGCTCTATCAGCCCGACGCCGACGTGACCGTGATCGTCCTGTCCAACAACTATCACCTGCGCGACCAGGTCTTCCTGATCTCGCAGCAGGCGATGGCCGAGGCGCTGGGGCGGCCGTTCCCGACCGCCCTGGCCCGCTAGGCCGGCTTCATCGAGCCTGTCTCGACGAACCGCTGGTGCCATGACAGGGCCTCGTCCAGCAGATGGGGCGACTGCAGGCCATATGAGCCCTTCAGCGCCCGGGCGTAATAGTCGCTGAGCGCGTCGCGGTAGTCGGGGTGGGCGCAGTTGGCGATGATGACCCGCGCCCGCTGCTTGGGCGACAGGCCGCGCAGATCGGCCAGCCCCTGTTCGGTGACGATCACCTGCACGTCCTGGGTGATGTGATCGACGTGGCTGGCCATCGGCACGATGGCCGAGATCTTGCCGCCCTTGGCCGTCGAGGGCGTCACAAAACACGAGATGAAGGCGTTGCGCGCAAAGTCGCCTGAACCGCCGATCCCGTTCTGGATGCGCGATCCCATGATCTGGGTCGAGTTGACGTTGCCATAGATGTCGGCCTCGATAAGGCCGTTCATGGCGATGCAGCCCAGGCGGCGGATCAGCTCCGGGTGGTTCGAGATTTCCTGCGGGCGCAGGATGATCTTGCCTTGGAACTGGGCCATGCGGCTGTTCAGGTCCGCTGCCGCCTCTGGGCTAAGCGAAAAGGCGGTCGCCGACGCGACGGTCAGCTTGCCCGCATCCAGCAGGTCCAACATCCCGTCCTGGATCACCTCCGTATAGGCGGCCATCCGTTCGAACGGGCTGTCCATCAGGCCCGCCAGCACGGCGTTGGCCACATTGCCGACCCCGGACTGCAGGGGCAGCAGGCTGGCGGGCAGGCGGCCGGCCTTCACCTCGTGGGTCAGAAACTCGATCAGATGGCCGGCGATGGCGCGGGCGGTGTCGTCAGGCGCGGCGAAGGGCTGGTTGCGGTCGGGCGCATCCGTCTCGACGATCGCGACGATCTTGGCCGGGTCGCATCGCAGGCTGGGCTGGCCGATCAGCTGGTCGGGGCGGGTCAGGGGGATCGGCACGCGGTCCGGCGGCAGGGCCGTGCCGTAATAGACGTCGTGCATCCCCTCCAGCGCCGCGTTCTGCCAGCTGTTGACCTCCAGGATCACGCGCTCGGCGCGATCCAGCCAGGTCTTGTTGTTGCCGATCGAGGAAGAGGGCGTCAGCGAACCGTCGTCATTGATCGCCGACACCTCGATCACCGCCGTGTCCAGCGGCCCCAGCACGCCCTGCCAGACCGCCGGCGCCAGCTGGCTGAGGTGCATGTCCAGATACTCCATCTGGCCCGAGTTGATCTTCTCGCGCGCGATGGGATCGGAGTTGTAGGGCAGGCGCTTTTCGACCCCGTCGGCCTTGGCAAGTGCGCCGTCCAGCTCGGGGCCGGTCGAGGCGCCGGTCCACAGGTTCAGGCGAAAGGCGTCGCCGGCGGCGTGCGCTTCCTCGATCCGCTGCGCCAGCTTGGGCGGCACCGCCTTGGGGTAGCCCGAGCCGGTGAACCCGCTCATGCCGACGGTCGAGCCCGGCGGGATCAGCGCGGCGGCGTCGTGCGCCGACATGATCTTGGATTTCAGGGCCTGATTACGGATACGCGACGACATCGACGACTGTGGGCTGCGGCCGGGGGAGGGCCTGGGGCGTCCGGTGCTAGGCGGGGCGGGGACGGGGTTCCATTCGACCTTGGTCGAGGGCAAGGGGCCGCGTCCATGATCTTGATCAAGGGGAACGCGGCGACGCGCCATCGGTTAGCCAGTGGCTCACGAAAGGACCCGTGATGAAAGCCCTGATCCTGAACTGCACCCTGAAGCCGTCACCCGAAACCTCCAGCACCGAAGCCCTGGCCCAGGTGGTGATCGACGCGCTGGAGGCGGGCGGCGCCGAGACCGAGCTGGTTCGCCTGGTCGATCTGAACATCAAGCCGGGCGTGAAGACAGATCAGGGCGAGGGCGACGACTGGCCTGCGATCCACGACAAGATCATGGCGGCCAACATCGTGGTCTTCGCCACCCCGACCTGGGTCGGCCAGATGTCGAGCGTCTGCATGCGCGCGCTGGAGCGCATGGACGCCCTGTTCGAAGAGACGGACGACAGCGGCCGGCCCGTCGCTTTTGGAAAGGTCGCAGGAATCGTCATCACCGGCAACGAGGATGGCGCCCACCACATCGTGGCGACCGTGTCCCAAGCTCTGATCGACATGGGGTTCACCATGCCGGCGCAAAGCTGGACCTACTGGCACCTGGGGCCAGGGCCCGGCCCCGACTACGTCGAGACCGACCAGGGCCACGACTATGCCGATCGCGTGGGCCGCAACGCCGCCCGCAACCTGCTGGCCCTGGCCAGGGTGCTGAAGCCCGACACCTATCCTATCCCTGAAAGCGCGGATTAGGCGCTGCGGATTGCGGCTTGCGGACGGGCGGCGCCGCCTGCACCCTCCGGCATCAACCGAGGGAGATCGCCATGCTTACCGTCCTGATCGCGGCCCTGGCCCTGTCGCAGGCTGCTGCGGCCGCACCGACCGCCGAGGCCGAGGTGGCGTCCGTGCTGGATCGTCTGAACCAGGCGTCATCGACTGCGGACGAGGCGGCGTATTTCAACCTGTTCGCCCCGGATGCGCGCTTCGTCGGCACCGACGCCAATGAACACTGGACGCTGGCCCAGCTGCGCGCCTACGCCGAGCCGGCGTTCAAGGGCAATAGCGCCTGGTCGTTTCCGGCGACGTCGCGTACCATCACCATCGCCCCGATCGAATGCCGCTGCATCGCCTGGTTCGAAGAGAAGCTGGCCAGCGCGCCCTATGGAGAAACGCGCGGCTCGGGCGTGATGCGGCTGACCAACGACGGCTGGAAGATCGAACAGTATGTGCTCAGCTTCGCGGTGCCGAACGACAAGGCCGAGGCGGTCGTGGACCTGATCAGGGGGCAGGCGGCGCCCGCCCGCTGAGGCGGAACGTATGGCCAACTTCACGGGTCCGCGCTAAGCCGTTGCGATGGATTTCCACGAAGACGCCTTTGTCCTGTCGGCGCGCGCGCACGGCGACACCGGGGCCGTGGTCGACCTGCTGACTGAAACCCAGGGCCGCCGCTCGGCCTATGTCGCGGGCGGTGCATCGCGCAAGATGCGGCCCTTCCTGCAGGCCGGGGCGCGGGTTTCGGCCGACTATCGCGCACGGACCTCGGATCATCTGGGCGCGGCGCGGCTGGAGCCGGTGGGCGAGGGGCCCAGCGCCCTATTCGACGACGCCCTGGCCCTGACAGGGCTGGCCGCCGCAGCCGGGGTGGCCCAGGGCGCCCTGCCGGAGCGCGAACCGCACCCCGGCGTCTTTCTGGCGTTCGAGGCCCTGATGGCCGCCTTTGCCGTGCCAGACGTATGGCCCGCCATCTTCGTGCGGTTCGAGGCCGGACTGCTCGACGACCTGGGCTTTGGTCTGGACCTGTCGCGGTGCGCTGCGACCGGCACGAGCGACGACCTGATCTACGTCAGCCCCCGCACCGGCCGGGCGGTCAGCCGCGAGGCCGGCGCCCCATACGCCGACAAGATGCTGGCCCTGCCGCCCTTCATGCTGGGCGCCCAGGCGGGGCTGGTTGAAGGCGACGTGCGGGACGGCTTCGCCCTGACCGGCCATTTCCTGGAGCAGTTCGTCTTCCACCCCCAGAACCGGCCTCTGCCGCCCGCGCGCGTCTGGATGCTGGACAAACTGGCCGAGGCGGGGCGGCTGTAGGGCCGCGATCCCGTTGCCGCCGGCGTCTGCGCCCAATAGCGTGGGTCCATGATCCTGGCCGACATCCTCTCGATCATCGCCTGGCTCGCGATCCTGGCGCTGGCGTTGCGCTACAGGCGGCTCAGCGGGCCGGACGCCGGATGGCCCATGCAATGGGGTCTGGACGGCAAGCCGACTTGGCGGGCGAAACGCGACGTCGCGGTCTTCTTTCACCCCGTCTTCTTCGGCGTCATGCTGATCCTGTTCGCCTTGCCGAGAGCCGCCGAAGCCGACGCCGGGGCCGGTTTGGGCGATTGGGTCGCGATCCGCATCGCAGCGGCGGCGCTGTTCGTCCTGGCCTGCTGGCTGCACCTGCGGTTCGCGGCGCGGCAACTATCCCCGACTTAAGCGCGGCTTCGGGCTAGACTTCCGGCTTCTCATCCCCGATTCGCTGGCCCATGACGATCCACGCCCCGCCGCCGGAAGGCGGCCGCATTATCGACGAGCCGATGGAGACGGCGCTCAGCCGCCGCTATCTGGCCTACGCCCTGTCGACCATCACCAATCGCGCCCTGCCGGACGTACGCGACGGCTTCAAGCCGGTGCACCGCCGCATCCTTTACGCCATGCACCAGATGCGCCTGAACCCGCAGGCGGCGGCGCGCAAATGCGCCAAGGTCGTCGGCGAGGTCATGGGCGGCTATCACCCGCACGGCGACGCCTCGATCTATGAGGCCCTGGTGCGTCTGGCCCAGGACTTCGCCCAGCGTTATCCCCTGGTCGACGGCCAGGGCAACTTCGGCAATATCGACGGCGATAGCGCCGCGGCCATGCGCTATACCGAGTGCAAGCTGACGCCTGCCGCCGTGCTGCTGCTTGATGGCATCGACCAGGATGCGGTCGATTTCCGCGCCACCTACGACGATCAGGACGAGGAGCCGATCGTCCTGCCCGCGGGCTTCCCAAACCTGCTGGCCAATGGTTCGTCCGGCATCGCGGTCGGCATGGCCACCTCGATCCCGCCGCACAATGTTGGGGAGCTGATCGACGCCTGCCAGTTGCTGCTGAACCAGCCGGAGGCGACGACCGAGGAACTGGTTCAACTGGTCCCCGGACCGGATTTCCCGACAGGGGGCGTTTCGGTTGAAGGCCATGCCTCGATCCTGGACGCCTATGAGACTGGCCGGGGCGGCGTACGTCTGCGCGCGCGCTGGGAGACCGAGGACCTGGGCCGGGGCGTCTGGCGCATCATCGTCACCGAAATGCCCTATCAGGTGCAGAAGTCGCGTCTGATCGAGGCCCTGGCCGACCTGATCGAGCACAAGAAGGCGCCGCTGCTCGGCGACGTGCGCGACGAGTCCGCTGAGGACATCCGCCTCATCCTCGAACCCAAGAACCGCACCATCGAGCCTGAAATGCTGATGGAAAGTCTGTTCAAACTGTCTGATCTGGAGGTCCGCTTCCCGATCAACATGAACGTGCTGGACGCCACGGGCACGCCGCGCGTCATGGGGTTGAAGGACTGCCTGCGCGCCTTCCTGGATCACCGCCGCGAGGTTCTGAACCGCCGGTCGCAATGGCGCATCGCGCGGGTCGAGAAGCGGCTGCACCTGCTGGAAGGCCTGCGGATCGTCTTCCTGAACCTCGACGAGGTCATCCGCATCGTCCGCGAGGAAGAACAGCCCAAGGCCGTCCTGATCGCGCGCTTCGGCCTGACCGAGGTCCAGGCCGACTTCATCCTCGACACCCGGCTGCGTCAGCTGGCGCGTCTGGAAGAGATGACGATCGAGAAGGAATTCAACGAGCTGTCTGAAGAACTTGCCAACCTGAAGGCGCTGACCTCGTCGGAAGGCAAGCAATGGAAGGCCATTTCCAAGGAGCTTGAGGCCGTCCGCAAGGCCCTGATCTCGCCGCGTCGCACGACCATCGCCGAGGCCGTGGACACTTCAGCCTTCGTCGCGCCCGAAGCCTTCATCCCGCGCGAGGCGATCACCGTCATCCTGTCGGAACGCGGATGGATCCGCGCCGCCAAGGGCAAGGTCGAGGATCCGTCGGAGCTGAAGTTCAAGGAAGGCGACCAGCTGGCCTATCTGGTCCCGGCCTATACGACCGACAAACTGCTGGTCGGGGCCTCGGACGGGCGCATCTTCACCATCGGGGCGGACAAGCTGGCGTCGGGTCGCGGCCACGGCGAACCGCTGCGCCTTATGATCGACCTGGACGAGAAGGCCGAGATCATCGCAGTCCTTGCGCACCAGCCGGGCGGCAAGCTGCTGATCGCGTCGAAAGCCGGCTATGGCTTCATCGCGCCGGAAGACGACACCCTGGCCCAGAAGCGGGGCGGCAAGCAGGTGTTGAACGGCGACATGCTGGCCATGCTACGGGTGCCCGCCGCCCCGGCCGGCGACCACGTCGTGACCATCGGCGAGAACATCAAGACGCTGATCTTCCCCCTGGCCGAACTGCCTGAAATGGGTCGCGGCAAGGGCGTCAAGCTGCAGGGCTTCAAACAGGGCGGTCTGGCCGACGTCGCCGTCTTCAACGCCGAGGCGGGACCGGAATGGGTCGATGGCGGCGGACGTCGCCGCAACTGGCCCGACTGGAAGGACTGGATCGGCAAGCGCGCCGGCGCCGGCCGTCAGGGGCCGCGGGGCCTGCGCAAGTTCAGATAGGGTAAGCCGGGGCGCGCCTCAGTCTTCGCGGCGCGTCCACCCCATCTTGCCCAGCACCTCCATGGGGCGGAAGTCGGCCTTGTAGTCCATTTTCTGCGACCCCTGGACCCAGTAGCCCAGATAGACGAACGGCAGCCCGACCTGGGCCGCCTGACGCACATGATCCAGAATGGCGAACCGGCCCAGGCTGCGCCGCTCCATCGCCGGATCGTAGAAGCTGTAGACCATCGACAGCCCGTCCCGGAGCAGATCCGTCAGGGTGACCGCCACCAGGTCGCCCGGCCCGCCGTCGGTCGAGCTCAGTCGATACTCGATCAGGTGGGTGCGCACGGTCGTGTCCTCGACCATAGTCACATAGTCCAGCCAACCCATGTCGCTCATCCCGCCGGTTGGATGGCGGCTGGACAGATAGCGGCGCAGCAGCTGGAACTGTTCGGTCGTCGCCTCGGCCTCGACCAGATCGCGCGACAGGTCGGCGTTGCGCTTCAGCACTTTGCGCTGGGAGCGGGTGAAGGCAAAGTCGGGCACAGGCAGCCGCACGGAAACGCACGCCTCGCACGCCTCGCACGCCGGGCGATAGGCGATGTTCTGACTGCGGCGGAACCCTGCCAGGGTCAGCTCGTCATTGACGTGGGCGCCGTCCGAGAAGGGCAGGTTGGCGAACACCTTCCGCTCGGTCTGGCCGGGCAGATACGGACACGGCGCCACCGAGGTCATGAAGAACCGAAGCTGTCGTGTCGGAACGTGCTGCGTCACGGCCTTAGGTCCGCATCCGATCTTGCCAATATTGCGACGACTGGCGGCTCATGGCGCGATTTGGCGTCATTCGTGGCCTGGCTGCAAGGACCATCGCCCATCCAGCCCCGGATCGTCACAGCGAGGTGTCCATCGGCAGCACCGGCGCCTCGCGCAGCAGGACGATTGCGATGCGGCGATTTCCCGCCAGTGTCGGGTCGTCGGGATACAGGGGATCGGACCCCGCCTTGCCCGCAACCGAATAGACCCGGTCGGCGTCGACCCCCGCGCTTTGCAGGAACTGACGCGAGGCGTTTGCGCGGTCTGACGACAGGGCCCAGTCCGCAGGCAGGCTGGCGCGGTTCGAGCGCGGCTGGGCGCTGGTGTGGCCTGTGATCGCGATGCGATTAGGCAGCTGGTTGATCACCTTGGCGACGGCGCGCAGCAGGACCTGGGCGCGCGCATTGGGCCGCGCCGAGTTGTTGTCGAACATCGACCGGCCTTCCTGATCGACCAGCTGGATGCGCAGGCCCTCGGGCGTCTGGTCGACGATCAGCTGTTTGGACAGCTCGGCCAGCTCCGGCATCGACTGCATCGCCTGGCGAAGGGATTCGGCCGCGCTGGCGAACTGCGCCGCCTCGCGCCGTTCGATCTCGGCCTGCAGCGCGGTGTCGCTGGCCGACGACAGGTTGGAGCTGGGGCCCGGCTGGGTCGTGTCGGGCGGCGCCTCGGGCGCCAGCTGTTCGATCACCGACTGCGATCCCGAGCTCTTGGGCCCGTCGTCGCCCAGCGACGTGCCGCCCAGGATGCCGCCAGAGCCGGATGTGGTTTCGGACACGCTGGCGGGCGCGAAATATTCCGCGATGCCCTTCTTCTGCTCGGGATCGGTCGCGTTGATCAGCCACATCAGCAGGAAGAAGGCCATCATTGCGGTGACGAAGTCGGCATAGGCCACCTTCCACGCGCCACCGTGGTGGCCCCCGCCGGAGACCTTCTTGACCTTCTTGATGAGGATCGGACGATCGCTCACGGACATGGATGCGCATCCCGAGGAGTGGTTTCCCATTTTGGGTCGCCAAGGTTAACCGCGCGTTGACCTTGAACGTCTGCGTTGCGCGGCCTAGTCCGGCGACAGATCAAGGAGCCTGACATGAAGATCGCTTTCGCCGGCCTGGGCGTCATGGGCGCGCCAATGGCCCGTCATCTGGTCGCGGCGGGTCATGAGGTGACCGGCTTCAATCGCACCGTTGCAAAGGCTGAGACTTGGGCGGCGCAGACGGGCGGGAAATGGGCGGCGACGGTCAGCGAGGCGGCGGCGGGCGTCGAGCTGTTCATCCTGTGCGTCGGCAATGACGATGACGTGCGCGCCGTTGTGACCGAGGCCCTGCCGCACCTGGCCCCGGGCGCCGTCATTGTCGACCACACCACGACCTCCGCCAGAGTGGCCCGAGAGCTGGCCGAGCAAGCCCAGACGCACGGCGCCCGCTTCGTTGACGCGCCCGTGTCCGGCGGCCAGGCGGGAGCCGAAAACGGCCAGCTCAGCGTCATGGCCGGCGGCGACGCAGACGCCCTGGCCAGGGCCGAGCCGGCGCTGAAGGCCTATTCCAAGGCGATCAAGCACATGGGACCGTCGGGCGCGGGCCAGCTGACCAAGATGGTCAACCAGATCGCCATCGCCGGCGTGGTCCAGGGCCTGGCCGAGGCTGTGCACTTTGCCCAGGTCGCCGGCCTGGACACCGACGCCGTCTATGACGCCGTGTCGAAGGGCGCGGCCCAAAGCTGGCAGATGGACAACCGCTGGAAGACCGCCGCCAAGGGGCAGTTCGACTTTGGCTTCGCGGTTGACTGGATGCGCAAGGATCTGGGGCTGGTGCTGGACGAGGCGCGGACGAACGGCGCCGTCCTCAGCCAGACGGCGCTCGTCGACCAGTTCTATGCCGAGGTTCAGGCGATGGGCGGCAATCGCTGGGACACCTCCAGCCTGGCCGCTCGCCTGCAGGATCGCATCAAGGGTTAGGCGGGGTCTCGCGGCTGGCCGAGACAATGGCGATGCGCGGCTCCAGCATCTGGCCGCGCATAAAGCCTTCGCCCTCGGTCGGCGACGTCGGCGCGGCGAGGATGGCGCGCGCCACATCCATGCCTTCGACCACCTTGCCGAACACGGCGAAGCCGTCAGCGTCGATCGAGGACGGCCGGCCCGCATCATAGGACGGCGTGTCGCCCAGAACGATGAAGAAGTCGCCCGTCGCCGTGCCGGGCGCGTATCGGGCCATCGCCACCGCGCCGTCGACGTGGCTCAGGCCCGTTTCGGTCGTCGGTTCATGGGCGATGGGCGCCAGGATACGGGCCGGATCGTTGTTGGTCCCGCCCTGCACCAGGCCCGTCTGGGGGCTGGATTTCATCGCGCGATAGAAGCTGGTCCTATCCAGCCTGTGCTGATCGACATAGGCCAGGAAGTTGCCGCCCGTGATCGGCGCGGCGCGGTCGTTGACCTCGATCACGATCCGGCCCGCCGCCGTCTCCAGCACGACGCGGGGCAGGGCTGGCGCCTCCTGCGCAGACGCCAGTCCGGGGCACATCAAAGCGGGCCACATCAGGGCGGCGGCTAGACCGATCAGCGAGCGTCTCAGCATGACGCCACACTATGGGCCGCAGCCCGCCCCGGCAACCTATGCGCCCAGCAGCCGCGCCGCCTGCGGAGCGAAATAGCTCAGCACGCCCGCACAGCCTGCGCGCTTGAACCCGTGCAGGGTCTCGAGGATGGCGCGGTCCTCGTCCAGCCAGCCGTTGGCGATCGAGGCCTGCATCATCGCGTATTCGCCGGACACCTGATAGGCGAAGGTCGGCACGCGGAAGGTTTCCGACACGCGGCGCACGATATCCAGATAGGGCATGCCCGGCTTGACCATGACGGCGTCGGCGCCCTCCGACAGGTCCATCGCCACTTCCTTCAGCGCCTCGTCAGAGTTGGCGTAGTCCATCTGATAGGTCTTCTTGTCGCCGATCAGCATCTTCGACGACCCCACAGCATCGCGGTACGGGCCGTAGAAGGCCGAAGCGAACTTGGCGGCGTAGGACAGGATCAGGGTGTCCTGGAAGCCGTTGGCCTCCAGCGCCTCGCGTACGGCCTGGATGCGGCCGTCCATCATGTCGGACGGCGCCACGACGTCGGCGCCGGCGTGGGCGTGGATGAACGCCTGTTCGGCCAGCCGGTCCAGCGAGGCGTCGTTGGCGATGCGGTCGCCCTCCATCACCCCGTCGTGGCCGTGGTCGGTGTAGCAGTCCAGCGCCACGTCGGTCATGACGCCGATCTCGGGCGCGGCGTCCTTGATCGCCTTGATGCAGTCAGGGATCAGGCCGTCCGGGTCGGTCGCGCCCGTGCCGACCGCGTCCTTTATGGCGCCGTCCACGTTCGGGAACAGGGCGATCATGGGAATGCCCAGGTCGCGCGCCTCGACGGCGGCCCTGGCGGCCTCGGCCGGCGACAGGCGGAACACGCCGGGCATGGAGGCGACCGGCACGCGGGCCTCTGCGCCGTCATGCACGATGATGGGCCAGATCAGGTCGGCGGGCGTCAGGGTGGTTTCCGCAACCAGTCTGCGAACCCAGGGGCTGGCGCGCAGGCGGCGCGGGCGGGCGAGCGGGAAGGGGGCGGGCTGATACGGAAGCATGGCGGGACCTTGGAAACCTCGCGCCGGACTAGCGCCGCCGGGCCCGTGGCGCAAATCGCGTCGTGCATCGCTTCGTTACGCGCACGATCATCGCTTGCGTCGGCAGGGGAAATGCGAGCCTATCGGCGTCGGATCCGGGAGACAGGCGATGATCAGGCGATTGGCGACGGGCGCGGCGGTGCTGGCGCTGGCGACGGGACTGGCGGGGTGCATCATCGTCTCGTCTGATGGCGGCTCGCGCACCGTGGTGACGTCCAGCAGCGATGCGGCCGCCGCCTCCTACGACGCGCTTTACGCCGATGCCGTCGCCGATCCGCGCCGTCCGGCCGAAGAGGTCGCGCGCGACGCCGCCCGTCATCCGGCCGAAATGCTGGCCTTCGCCCAGGTCGCGCCGGGAGACAAGGTCGCCGACATCCGGCCGGGCGCCGGCTATTTCACCCGTCTGTTCGCTGACGTGGTCGGCCCGTCGGGGCGGGTCTACGCCTTCGTGCCCAACCGGACGATGGAGCGCGAGAACGCCGGCGCCGACGCCTTGGCCGCCGCCTATCCGAATGTGACGCGGGTCAACGGCCTGCTCGACGCCATGCGTTTCGCCGAGCCGCTGGACGTCATCTTCATGAGCCAGGAATACCACGACTTCCACATCCCTCGCTTCGAAACCGACGTCGCGCGCATGAACGCGGCGGCCTTTGCGGCGCTGAAGCCGGGCGGGCGTTACGTCATCATCGATCACCAGGCCGCGCCGGGCGTGGGCGTTACGGCGGTCGAGACCCTGCACCGTATCGAAGGCGATTATCTGCGCCGCGAAGTCGAGGCCGCAGGTTTTGTCTTTGAAGGCCAGAGCACAGCCGTCGCCAACCCGGCAGACGACCACAGCCTCAATGTCTTCGACGCCGCCATTCGCGGAAAGACCGACCAGTTCGTCTATCGGTTCCGCAAGCCTGACTGATCAGCGGCGCTTGTGAGAACCGTTATCAATTAAGGGTTTGGACCATTTGTCCATGCCCCGGACATGGACAAGGCGCGAACAGGGGGGCAAATAACGCGCACATCTCGCCACAAGCGAAAGACCGCGTAGTTTGTTCGACTATAAGGCTGCCTTTAACCGCTCCGTTGAGCAGGTCCGCAGCGAAGGGCGCTACCGCGTCTTCGCCGATCTGAAGCGCGTGCGTGGCGCATTCCCACAGGCGGTCCGCCGCCGCGAGGACGGGTCCGAGCAGGATGTCGTGATCTGGTGCTCGAACGACTATCTCGGCATGGGCCAGCATCCTGCGGTGCTGTCGGCGATGAAGAACGAGATCGACGCCGTGGGCGCCGGCGCGGGCGGCACGCGCAACATCTCGGGCACGACGCGTTCCGCCGTCGATCTGGAAAGCGAGCTGGCCGACTGGCACCAGAAGGAAGCGGCCCTGCTGTTCACCTCGGGCTACGTCGGCAACGAAGCCACGCTGGCGACGCTGCAGAAGATCCTGCCCGGCCTCATCACCTTCTCCGACGCCCTGAACCACGCCTCGATGATCGCCGGCATTCGTCAGGGCGGCGGCGAGCGGCATATCTATCGCCATAACGATCTGGCGCACCTTGAGGCGCTGCTGGCCGCGGCGCCGGCGGATGCACCCAAGCTGATCGCCTTCGAGAGCGTCTATTCGATGGACGGCGACATCGCCGACCTGGCCGGCACCATCGCCCTGGCCCGGAAATACGGCGCCATGACCTATCTGGACGAGGTCCATGCGGTGGGCCTGTACGGCCAGACCGGCGCAGGCGTCGCCGAACGCGACGGAGTCCTGGACCAGATCGACATCATCGAATGCACCCTCGGCAAGGCCATTGGCGTGATGGGCGGCTATATCGCCGCCGACGCCGTGATCATCGATGCGGTGCGCAGCTGGGCCTCGGGCTTCATCTTCACCACCTCGCTGCCGCCGGCCCTGACGGCGGGCGCCCTGGCCTCGGTTCGCCACCTGAAGGCGCACACGGAACTGCGCGCCCAGCACCAGGAACGCGCGGCAACCCTCAAGGCGCGCTTCGCCGCCGCCGGGATCCCCGTGATGGACAGCGAGAGCCACATCGTGCCCGTGCACGTCGGCGATCCGGTCC
Source organism: Pseudomonadota bacterium (assembly GCA_023432855.1). Classification (GTDB taxonomy): domain Bacteria; phylum Pseudomonadota; class Alphaproteobacteria; order Caulobacterales; family Caulobacteraceae; genus JAEZEZ01. The sequence goes on from JAEZEZ010000035.1 coordinate 44,696, forward strand.
ACTGCAAGATGATCTCGGACATGCTGCTGGACGAATACGGCGTCTATGTTCAGCCCATCAACTATCCGACCGTGCCCAAGGGGACCGAGCGGCTGCGCTTCACCCCGTCGCCCAATCACACCGACGCCATGATGGATCACCTGGTCGAGGCGATGGACAAGCTGTTCGCCCACTGCAACGTGGCGCGCCGACCCGCCGCGGCATGACGAGCGGCGACGACCTCGGCGAGGTTATCGTCGAGTTCACCCGCAACGGCCCCTATGTGAAATGCTCCGCCGTCCACGTCGCCACCGGCCGCGAGGTCAGCGCCATGGGCCCGGTCAATGAACCCAAGTCGGTCGAGCGGGTCGCCATCGCCAAACTGCGTCGGGTGCTGGCGGCGGTCCGCTGAGCGGACTGGTCCTACCCACAAGATGTTGTGGTTATCAGCGGCGGGGGATAGATAGGCCAGCTTCTGATTTGCGGGGATTTCAGCGTGACGGCCTTCACCCACGACGCCTATTTCACCAAGACGCTCGCTGACGCCGATCCGGACGTCTTCAAGGGCATCCAGGGCGAACTGGGCCGTCAAAAGGAGCAGATCGAACTGATCGCGTCCGAAAACATCGTCTCCCAGGCGGTGCTGGAGGCGCAAGGATCGGTCCTGACCAACAAGTATGCTGAGGGCTATCCCGGCCGTCGCTATTACGGCGGCTGCGAATACGTCGACATCACCGAGGATCTGGCGCGCGAGCGGGCTAAAGAGCTGTTCGGCGCCGCCTTCGCCAACGTCCAGCCGCACTCGGGCGCCCAGGCCAACCAGGCGGTGTTCTTCACCTTGCTGCAGCCCGGCGACACCTTCCTGGGCATGGACCTGGCCTGCGGCGGACACCTGACGCATGGCTCGCCCGCCAATCAGTCCGGCAAATGGTTCCGCCCGGTGACCTACAAGGTCCGTGAAGACAATCACCTGATCGATTACGACCACGTCGCCGAAATGGCCGAGCGTGAGAAGCCCAAGCTGATCCTGGCCGGCGCCAGCGCCTATTCGCGCCACATCGACTTCAAGCGGTTCCGCGAGATCGCCGACAGCGTGGGCGCCTATCTGATGGTCGACATGGCCCACTATGCGGGCCTGATCGCGGGCGGCGTCTATCCCGACCCGATCCCGCACGCCCACGTCGTCACCACAACGACGCACAAGACCCTGCGCGGTCCGCGCGGCGGCATGATCCTGTCCAACGACGCGGACCTGGGCAAGAAGATCAACTCGGCCGTCTTCCCCGGCCTGCAGGGCGGCCCGCTGGAGCACGTCATCGCCGCCAAGGCCGTCGCCTTCGGCGAGGCGCTGAAGCCCGAGTTCAAGCTCTACGCCCAGCAGGTGGTCAAGAACGCCCAGGCCCTGGCCGCTGTGCTGGTCGAGCGCGGCCTGGCCATCGTCTCGGGCGGCACCGACAGCCACCTGATGCTGGTCGATCTGCGGCCCAAGGGCGTGACCGGCAAGGCGACCGAGCATGAGCTCGAAAAGGCGCTGATGACCTGCAACAAGAACGGCGTGCCGTTCGACACCGCGCCCTTCACCGTCACCTCGGGCGTCCGCCTGGGCACCCCGGCGGGCACTACGCGCGGCTTCGGCGAGGGCGAGTTCCAGCAGATCGGTCACTGGATCGCCGACGTCGTCTCCTCGATGAACGGCGGCGACGAGGCTGATCCGGCCGTGGCTGCGGGCGTTGCGGCCCAGGTGCGCGAGTTGACGCACCGCTTCCCGATTTACGGATAAGCCGCTGATGAAGTGCCCCTTTTGCGGTCATCAGGATACTCAGGTCAAAGACAGTCGGCCGTCTGACGACGGTTCGGCCATTCGCCGCCGCCGGTCCTGCCCCCATTGCAACGGGCGCTTCACCACCTTCGAGCGGGTTCAGCTGCGCGAACTTGTCATTCTGAAGCGCAACGGTCGCCGTACGCCGTTTGACCGCGACAAGCTGGAACGCTCGCTGGGCGTGGCGCTGCGCAAGCGCCCGGTCCAGCCCGACCAGATCGAGCAGATGGTCAACCGGATCGTCCGCCAGCTGGAAAGCCTGGGCGAAACCGAGATTCCGTCCAGCACGGTCGGCGACTTCATCATGAAGGCGCTGAAGGGCGTCGATGAGGTCGCCTACGTCCGCTACGCCTCGGTCTACAAGGACTTTCGCCACACCGGCGACTTCGCCAAATTCCTCGGTGCGGAAGGGCTGGCCGACGGGGGCCTGGACGAGCCGACCGGCAAGGCCTGATGCGTCCGCGCGTCACCCTGAAACTGGCGACGTCGCTGGACGGGCGCATCGCCACAGCGTCGGGTGAAAGCCAGTGGATTACCGGCGAGGCGGCCCGGCTGGAGGGCCACAGGCTGCGCGCCGCCCACGACGCCATTCTGGTCGGCGTCGAAACGGTTCTGCATGACGACCCCGCCCTGACTGCCCGCCTGCCTGGACGCACGGTGGATCAGCCCCTGCGCGTGGTTTTGGACAGCCGCCTGCGCACCCCTGCAACGGCTAAACTGGCGACCGGCGGGACCCTTATCCTGACCGCGGTGGAGCCTCGTCCCGTCGGGGACGCCGCCGTTGTCCGCGCCGAGGCAGAAGACGGTCGCCCCGGCATCCCGGCGGTCCTGCAGGCCCTGGCGAAGGCGGGCGTCGGTTCGATTTTGATCGAAGGCGGCGGCCAGGTCGCCGCCAGCTTCCTTGGCGCGGGCTGCGTCGATACCCTGGAATGGTTTCGCGCGCCGATCCTGCTGGGCGGCGAGGGCAGGCCCTGCGTTGCGGCCCTGGCTCTTGCAAAGCTGGCGGAAGCCCCCAAGTTCCGACGCTTGAGCGTCGACGTCGTCGGCGACGATCTATGGGAGCGATACGCGCGGATCTGACCGCCGTTTCGCACTATTCGCACTATTCGCACTGTAAAATTTTCAGGTCCGAGGGCCAGCGTCTCATGTTCACCGGCATCGTCACCGACATCGGCCGCGTCCGCGATGTGCGGCAGACCGAGCGTGATCGCCGCTACGAGATCGAAACCGCCTGGGACACGGCCGGCATCGACCTGGGCGCCTCGATCAGCCATGCGGGATGCTGCCTGACGGTCACCGAAAAGGGGCCGGGCTGGTTCGCGGTCGAGGTGTCGGGCGAAACCCTGTCCAAGACCACGCTGGGCCGCTGGCAGGCCGGCGACGGCGTCAATCTGGAACGTGCGGCGCGTCTGGGCGACGAGATGGGCGGCCATGTCGTGTCCGGCCACGTCGACGGCCTGGGCCGCATCGTCTCGATCACGCCCGAGGGCGGGTCCCACCGTATCGAGGTCGAGGCGCCTGCGCCGCTGCATCGCTATATTGCGGCCAAGGGGTCCATCACCGTCGATGGGGTCTCGCTGACGGTGAACGCGGTGGAGGGTCAGACCTTCTCTCTGAACATCATCCCTCACACCTGGCAGGTGACGACGCTGGGGCGGCTGAAGGCCGGCGACACCGTCAATCTGGAAATCGACATGCTGGCGCGTTACCTCGCGCGGTGGCAGGAGACGGCATGATGCAACTGGCCGCGAACATGAACGACAGCCCGATCAGTCCCATCGAGGACATTCTTGAGGACGCCCGCAACGGCCGCCCCTACATCCTGGTGGACGCCGAGGACCGCGAGAACGAGGGGGACATCATCATCCCGGCCCAGTTCGCGACGCCGGACCAGATCAACTTCATGATCCGCCAGGCGCGCGGCCTGGTCTGCCTGGCCATGACGGCCGAGCGGGCGCGCCAGCTGCGCCTGCCGCCGATGGCCGCCGACAATCGCGAGAGCATGAAGACCGCCTTCACCGTCTCGATCGAGGCCAAGGACGGGGTGACGACCGGGATCTCGGCGGCCGACCGGGCCCGCACGATCCATGTGGCGACCGATGCGACCAAGGGCATGGACGACATCGTGTCGCCTGGACACATCTTCCCGCTGGTGGCGCGCGACGGCGGCGTTCTGGTCCGCGCGGGTCATACCGAAGCGGCTGTCGATATCAGCCGCATGGCGGGCCTGACGCCGGCCGGAGTGATCTGCGAGATCATCAAGGACGACGGCGAGATGGCGCGGATGCCCGACCTGATCGCCTTCGCCCAGTTGCACGGGCTGAAGATCGGCACCATCGCCGACCTGATCGCGTATCGCCGGCGCACCGAGCGGTTCGTCGAGCGCATCATGGACACCCCGTTCGAGAGCGTGCACGGCGGCCCGTTCCGCCTGATGCTCTACAAGAACACGATCGAGGGCGCCGAGCATGTCGCCCTGGTCAAGGGCAGGATCGACCCCGGAAAGCCGACGCTGGTGCGGATGCACCAGGTTGATTTCGCCTGCGACCTGCTGGGTCATGTCGAGGCGCGCCAGGACTATGTGCCCAACGCGTTGAAGCAGGTCACGGACCACGATGGCGCGGGGGTCGTCGTCTTCCTTCGCGATCCGTCCCTGACCTCGCTGGCCGAGCGTCTGGCCGGGGCGGACAAGCCTGCTGCGGTCGACCGCTCGCTGCGCGCCTACGGCGTCGGAGCCCAGATCCTGCTGGACCTTGGTGTCCGCGATATGATCGTTATGAGTTCGACGCGGCCCGAGCCGACGGCGCTTGAAGGCTACGGCCTGCGCATCGTCGGTTGGCGCGACATGGATGGAGAAGACCAGGCGTGACCGACGCACCCCGTATTCTGATCGTCGAGGCCCGCTTCTACGATGAACTGGCCGACGCCCTTCTGGAAGGCGCCAAGGAGACCTTGAAGGCGCGCGGCGCGGACTTCGACGTCATCACCGTGCCCGGCGCGCTGGAAGTGCCGCCCGCCATCGCCATGGCCGAGGAGGCCGGCCGCTTCCCGACCGCTCCGCGTTACGACGGCTACGTCGCGTTGGGGACCGTGATCCGGGGCGAGACCTATCATTTCGAAATCGTTTCGGATCAGTCGGCCGCGGGCATCATGGCGCTGGGCGTCAAGGGTCTGGCGATCGGCAACGGCATCCTGACGACCGAGGACGAGGACCAGGCCTGGTATCGGGCGCGGCTTTCAGAAGGGGATAAGGGCGGCGGCGCGGCGAAAGCCTGCCTCGACCTCATTGCATTGAAGAAGCGGTTGCGCGTAGGCGTCAGCGCATGACTGAACCAAACAGCGTCAAAGCGGTCCTCGAACAACTGGCCGAGGCCGAAAAGCAGCGGGCCGAACCCAGCCTGAGCTCCAGGCAGCGCCGCGCCCGCACCGTGTCCCGCCTGGCGGCCGTCCAGGCCCTGTACCAGATGGAGCTTGCAGGCGAGGGCGTGGAGACGGTGATCACCGAGTTCTCCAACTTCCGCTTCGACGCCGACATCGAAGGCGAGGCCCTGGCTGAAGCCGACGAAGCCTATTTCGCCGACATCGTGCGCGGCGTGATCGAAAGCCAGCGCGATCTGGACGCCGCCATCAAGGCGCGCCTGGCTTCGAACTGGCGGCTGGAGCGCCTGGACGCGACCCTGCGCGCCCTCCTGCGTTCGGGCGCCTGGGAGTTGATCAAACACCCCGAGACGCCGCGTGAAGTGGTGATCGACGAATACGTCGAACTGGCCAAGGCCTTCTTCGACGACGCCGAGGCCCGCTTCGTCAACGCCGCCCTGGACGGCGTGGCGAAAGACGCGCGAGCCTGATGCCGGCGCTCGACGTCGCGGGAGAATTCGAGACGATCGAGCGGCTGCTTAAGCCCCTGGCTCATCCCGAGTGGGGAAGGGGCCTCGTTGACGACGTGGCGGTGCTGCCGTCCCGGCCCGGCTACGATCTGGTCTTGACCAAGGACGCCCTGGTCGAGGGCGTCCACTTCCTGCCCGATGATCCGCTGGACACGGTCGCCAGGAAGCTTTTGCGGGTGAACCTGTCGGATCTGGCCTCCAAGGGCGCCGAGCCCTTCGGCTATCTTCTGGCCTGTCACTGGTCTGAACGCTGCGGCTGGCCCGAGCGTGAAGCCTTCGCCGCCGGCCTTGCCGCCGATCAGGCCGAGTTCGGCGTCCACCTGCTGGGCGGCGACACGGTGCGAACGCCGGGACCTGCATCCTTTTCGCTGACGGCCCTGGGCTGGGCGCCCAGCGGCCGCGCCGTCTCGCGCGCGGGCGCCCAGGCCGGAGACGCTGTCTTCGTCACCGGCGTAATCGGCGACGGCGTGCTGGGCCTGCGCGCCGCGCGAGGCGAGGTGTCGCTGGCTGACGATCGCATTGCTGCACTGGTCGCCCATTACCGGACGCCCATGCCTCGGCTCGATTTCGCCGATGTGGTGCGCGACTATGCGACGGCGTCCGTGGACGTGTCCGACGGTCTTGTCGCCGATCTGTGCCATGTCGCGCAGGCCAGCAACGTCGCCTTGACCCTGAACCTCAATGTCCTACCGCTGTCGTCGGCCGCGAACGCCTGGTTCGCGGACCGGGTCGATCCGCAGCTTTCGCTCGAGGATCTGGCGACTGGGGGGGACGACTACGAGATCGCCTTTACCGCCCATCCGCGCCACGAGGCGGCGCTCCGCCAGGAGGCGGAGAAGCGTCTGCTGCGCCTCACCCGGATCGGCGAGGTCAGCGCCGGCGACGGCCTCACCGTCACCTACGACGGGGCGGCCATTCCCTTGCTCAAGGGCGGCTGGACCCACGGCTGACGCGGCAATGGAATCCTAACCCGCGCCGGCTATGGCTCGGGCATGGATCGCAGAACCCTGATCATGGCCGGAACGGTCGCAGTCGCCGCCGCGACCTCGGCCAGGGCGTCCTCCAGCGACAAGCCCGCCGCTCCGCTGGCCCTGAGCATCGCCGGCCTCGGCCTGCCGGTGATCGACGGCGGGCGGCTGCGCAACTACGTCTTCGTGTCGCTCAGGCTGATGCTCGGCTCCGGAAAGACGATCGAGCAGATGCGTCCCAAGGAAGCCTATTTCCGCGACGCCCTGGTGAAGGCGGCCCACCGCACGCCCTTCACCGTCCCTGGCGACTGGACCCGGTTGAATGAACAGGCGCTGTCCGCCGCCATGGTCTCGGCCGCCAACGCCATCGCCGGTCGCGGTTCGGTCACGCGCGTCGAGGTCGTCGCTCAAAACCCGCGCCGTCGCACGGGCATGCCGACCGGACGCTGACGGTTCTCGTTCCGATCACGGTTGCGTCACCCGAGTGTGCGTGACACGCTCAGCCTGCAAATCCCAAGGGGCGCAATGACGCGTCCGCCGCGTGCGGGGGGACCGGAAGGCGGATAGAGGCGACAACGCCCACCGCGCCAAGGCCTGTGCGCCTGTTTGCAAGGGCATGGAAACGCCAATGACGACTCATCTTACGCTGGCCTTCGCGGCCGGTGTTCTGGCTGTGCTGTATGGCGCGATCCAGACCGCCGCCTTGATGAAGGCGAGCACCGGCAATGACAAGATGCGAGAGATCGCCGCCGCGATCCAGGAAGGCGCCTCCGCCTATCTGAAGCGGCAATATATGACGATCGGCATGGTCGGGATCGTGATCCTGATCGCGGCCTACTTCCTTATCGGGCCTTATGCGGCCATCGGGTTCCTGATCGGCGCGGTCCTTTCCGGGGCGGCCGGTTACGCCGGCATGCTGATCTCGGTCCGGGCCAATGTGCGCACGGCGCAGGCGGCGTCCGAGGGTCTGGCCAAGGGGCTGAACCTGGCGTTCCGCTCGGGCGCCATCACCGGCATGTTCGTGGCGGGCGGCGCCCTGATCGGGGTGTCGGGCTATTACATCGTCCTGACGCATCACCTGGGGCTGGCTTCCACCAGCCGCGAGGTCATCGACGGACTGGTGGCGCTGGGCTTCGGCGCTTCGCTGATCTCCATCTTCGCGCGTCTGGGCGGCGGCATCTTCACCAAAGGCGCCGACGTGGGCGGCGACATGGTGGGGAAGGTCGAGGCGGGCATCCCCGAGGACGACCCCCGGAACGCTGCGACCATCGCCGACAATGTGGGCGACAACGTCGGCGACTGCGCCGGCATGGCCGCCGACCTGTTCGAAACCTACGCGGTGACCACGGTCGCCACCATGGTGCTGGCGGCGATCTTCTTCACCGGCGCCTCCGCGGTGGCCATGATGCTCCTGCCGCTCGCCATCTGCGCGGTCTGCATCCTGACCTCCATCGTCGGCACCTTCTTCGTCAGCATGGGCAAGAAGAAGAACATCATGGGCGCCCTCTACAAGGGCCTCATCGTCACCGGCGTGCTGTCGCTGATCGCGATCTACTTCGTCATCCAGCAGGTCGTGCCGGGCGACGTCACCACCATCGACGGCCTGACGATCAGCCCCATGGCGCTGTTCTGGTCCGGCGTCGTGGGCCTGCTGGTGACGACCGCGATTGTGGTCATCACCGAGTACTACACCGGAACGAACTACCGGCCGGTCCAGTCGGTGGCCAAGGCCTCCGAGGCCGGCCACGGCACCAACGTCATCCAGGGCCTGGCCGTCTCGCTGGAGTCGACCGCCCTGCCTGCGCTGACGATCATCGTCGGCATCGTCGCCACCTATCAACTGGCGGGCCTCTTCGGCATCGCCATCGCCACCACCACCATGCTGGCGCTGGCCGGGATGATCGTGGCGCTCGACGCCTTCGGCCCGGTGACTGACAACGCCGGCGGCATCGCCGAAATGGCGGGCCTGCCGTCGGAAGTCCGGGTCTCCACCGACGCGCTCGACGCCGTCGGCAACACCACCAAGGCCGTGACCAAGGGCTACGCCATCGGTTCGGCCGGCCTGGGCGCCCTCGTGCTCTTCGCCGCCTACACCCAGGACCTGCGCTACTTCGCGACCAACGCGGAGCCGGGCTCGTTCTTCGACGGCCTTGGCGCGGTCGCCTTCGACCTGTCCAACCCGTACGTGGTGGTCGGCCTGCTGTTCGGCGGCCTGCTGCCGTTCCTGTTCGGCGGCATGTCGATGATGGCCGTCGGCCGTGCGGCTGAGTCGGTCGTCGAGGAGGTTCGCCGCCAGTTCCGCGAAATCCCGGGGATCATGGAGTTCAAGGCCAAGCCTGAATACGGCAAGGCCGTGGACATCCTGACCAAGTCCGCGATCCGCGAAATGATCGTGCCGAGCCTGCTTCCGGTGCTGTCGCCGATCGTGCTGTTCGCGGTCATCCTGGCCATCTCGACCAAGGCCGACGCCTTCGCGGCCCTGGGCGCCATGCTCATGGGCGTGATCGTCACCGGCCTGTTCGTCGCGGTCTCCATGACCTCCGGCGGCGGCGCCTGGGACAATGCCAAGAAGTACATCGAGGACGGCAACTACGGCGGCAAGGGCTCCGAAGCCCACAAGGCCGCGGTCACCGGCGACACCGTGGGCGATCCCTACAAGGACACCGCGGGCCCGGCCGTGAACCCGATGATCAAGATCACCAACATCGTCGCCCTGCTGCTGCTGGCGGTGCTGGCGGGCGGCCGGATCGGCTGATCCAGACCGAACCTGAAACTGAGGTGCCCCGGAGAACCCTCTCCGGGGCGCTTTTCTATCCCGCACGAAAAAGCCCCGCGGACGCTGGTCCGCGGGGCTTTTCGCAAAATGTCAGGCCTGATCAGCGCGGGCGCTGGCCGGGATCGTCGTTCTGCGGCGGCAGTCCGCCCTGGCCGACGTTGCCGAGGAGCTGCTCGAGCACGGTCAGCTCGCGGCCGCGGGTCGGCGTCTCGCGGTCGCTGTAGTTGACGCGGCGCGCATCGGCGAGATCGAGGTTCTCGATCGAGGCCACCAGCTCGGTCGACGGGTCGAAGGTGACCACGGTCACGTCGCGCGAGGTCACCTTGGGGCGGTGATAGGTGTACTTCTCCGTCGTCTGGGACACGTAGTACCAGATGTTCGGTTCGAAGGTGGACACGACGGACGGCGAGCCGAGCTTCGACAGGACGCTGGACTTGGAGTCCTCGCCGACCTTCACGTCGCGCGGGGCGGCGTCCATCACCTGGAAGCCCTGGCGGGCCACGGTGGGGGCGCAGGCGCCGGCGCCGATCAGGGCTGCCGAGATGAGCGCGGCTTTCAGATACCGGTGCATGGTTGCTCGCGATTGTTTCGGCCTTTGACCTAGCGTCCTGCGCCGATTAGTTCAACGGCGAGGCGGAAAAGGGGCGCCTGTGATGCTGAAGAGTCTGTTCCGGCCCCGGCCCGCGAAAGCCGCAGGCCAGGCCCTCTACGCCGCCGCCGCCGCCCAGGCGCGCCGACCCGGCTTCTATCGGGAAATGGGCGTGCCTGACCGCATGGACACCCGTTTCGAACTCTACACCCTGCACGTCGCGCTCCTCCTGGAACGCCTGCGCGATCAGGGCGAGGAGGCCGAGGAAACGGCCCAGGAGACGCTCGACGCGTATGCCCGGGCGCTGGACGACGTACTGCGCGATGTCGGCGTCGGCGACCTGTCGATGTCGAAGAAGATGAAGAAGCTGGCCGGGCTGATCCGCGGGCGGATCGCCTCGCTGCGCGACGCGTTGTCCGATGACGATCCTGCGGCGCTCGAGGGCCTGCTCGGGCGGACGGCGATGGCCGAGGCCGGCGAGGATGCTGATTCTGTGGCTCTGGCCGACTACGTCCGCCGCGCCCAGGCGTCGCTGGCAGCCCAGCCCCTGGGCGAGATCCTGAAGGCGTCGCCCGCCTGGCCGGAGGTAGTTCGATGAACGAGAGCCAAGCTGCAGCCTGGTCGGAACCTCTCCGCCTGGACCAGATCGGCAAGGGCGTCGTCCGCCGGATCTCTGCCTCGGAAGAAAGCCGCCGGCGGATCGCCGCGGAGCTCGACCTGGCTTCCCTCGACCGGTTGGATGCCGAGGTCGAGGTGCGCCCCTTTGGTGATTCCTGGGAGGTCTCCGGCCGCTTGTCCGCGGCGGCCGAGCAGACCTGCGGCGTTACGCTGGAACCGCTGCCGGTCGAGATCGACGCGAGGTTCGCCGTGCGTGTGGTGGCGGAAGCGCCTCCCGTCGAGGACGGTCCGCCCGTCGAGTTCGGTCTCGATTCTGAAGATCCCCCGGACGTGGCCGAAGATCGCGTCATAGACCTGGCCGCCTATGTGGTGGAGCATCTGGCGCTCGAGCTCGACCCGTTTCCCCGCAAGCCGGGCGTGGAGTTCGAGCCGCCCGCCGGGGAGGCCGAACCTTCCCCCTTCGCCGTTCTCGCCAAGCTGCGCCGCGACAAGGCGGACGATTGACGCGCTTGCATCAGGCTGACGCAACGTTATCGTCCGCGCGCCTCGAGGAAGGCGCGTCCCGGACTGATGGAAGCGAGTCTTCCGCCGCACGCGCCAGGAGCCATTGATCGTCTTGCCCGACCCCATCGTCATATCGATCGACGCCATGGGCGGTGACCACGGCCCCGCCGTGATTGCACCCTCGATCAGGCGGGCCGCCAAACGGCTCGAGGGGCGCGAGGTGCGCTACCTGCTGCACGGGGACGAGGCCCGCATCGCGCCGGCCCTCAAGCAGATCGGCGACGCCGCGGCCCTGTGCGAAATCCGGCATACCGACCAGGTCATCGCCATGAACGAGAAGCCCGCCGTCGCGCTTCGGCGCGGCAAGGGCTCCAGCCTGTGGAACGCGGTCGAGGCGGTGAAGACGGGCCAGGCCCAGGCCGCGGTCTCGGCCGGAAACACCGGCGCCCTGATGGCGGTCTCGAAGCTGCTGCTCCGCATGGCGGCGGCGGGGCTGGACCGGCCGGCGATCGTGGCCAGCTGGCCAACCCTGCGTGGCGTCACTGCGGTGCTCGACGTCGGCGCCAATGTCTCGAGCGATGCGGCGCAACTGGTCGAATTCGCCATCATGGGGGAGGCCTTCCACCAGGCGGTGCACGGCTCGACCAAGCCCAAGATCGGCCTGCTCAACGTCGGCTCGGAGGACGTGAAGGGCCATGAGGAGGTCCGCGAGGCCCAGAAGCTGCTGCGCGAGGGCGGCTTCGATTTCGACTACTACGGCTTCGTAGAGGGCGACGACATCGCCAAGGGGACCGTCGATGTCGTCGTCACCGACGGCTTCACCGGCAACATCGCCCTCAAGACCGCCGAAGGCACGGCCCGCTTCATATCCACCCTGATGAAGGAGGCGCTGACCGCCGGGCCGCTGTCGCGCGTCGGCGCGACGCTCGCCTATCCCTCGCTGCGCCGGATGCGCGCGAAGATCGATCCCAGTTCCGTCAATGGAGGGCCCCTGCTAGGGCTCAACGGCATCGTGGTGAAGAGCCACGGAGGCGCGGACGCCAAGGGTTTCGCCAACGCCATCAAGGTCGCCGCGGATCTCGCCGCCAGCGACTACGCCACCCGTATCGCCCGAAACCTGGCGCGTCTCGACGCCGCCATCCAGCAAGCGCCCGCGCCCGAAGGCGTCGCGGCGGAGACCGTCGAATGATCCGCAGTGCAGTCACCGGCGTGGGCGGATACCTGCCCGAGGGCGTGGTCACCAACGAGGACCTGGCGAAGATCGTCGACACCTCCGACGAGTGGATCGTCGAGCGCACGGGGATCCGCCGCCGTCACAAGGCCTCGGAAGACCAGGCGACGAGCGACCTGGCTGTCGAGGCGTCGAAACGGGCGCTGGCGGCGGCCGGTCGGACGCCGGAGGAAGTCGACCTGATCGTCGTCGCCACCACCACGCCCGACCTGACCTTCCCCGCCACCGCCTCGATCGTGCAGCGCAAGCTGGGCGTGCCGGTCTGTCCGGCGTTCGATGTCCAGGCGGTCTGTTCAGGCTTTGTCTACGCGCTGAGCGTCGCCGACGGATTCGTCGCCCGCGGCCATTCGCGTTGCGCCCTGGTCATCGGCGCCGAAGAGATGACGCGCCTGCTCGACTATACCGACCGTGGCACCTGCGTGCTGTTCGGGGACGGCGCCGGCGCCTTCGTGATGGAACCAGCGGAAGGGCAGGGGACGACCTCCGACCGCGGCCTCCTCGGTTTCGCTCTCCGCTGCGACGGGACGAAGACGGACATGCTCTACGTCGATGGGGGACCGTCGACCACGGGCACGGTCGGCCACCTGCGCATGCTGGGCAACCAGGTGTTCCGCAACGCTGTGGTGAATATCGCCGAGGCGGTGGAGGCGGCCGCTGCGGCGGCGGGCGTCGAGGTCAGCGCCGTCGACTGGTTCGTGCCGCACCAGGCCAACCAGCGCATCCTCGCCGGCGTCGCCGCGCGCCTGGGCATCGACGAGCACAAGGTCATCTCGACCGTGGCCGACCACGCCAATACCTCGGCGGCCTCAATTCCGCTGGCCATGGCCACCGCCATCGAGGACGGGCGAATCAAGCCCGGTGATCTCCTGCTCCTGGAGGCCATGGGGGGCGGCCTGACGTGGGGAGCCTGCGCCCTACGCCTCTGAGAATGCGCGTCGAACGCTTTGACTTCCCCCGCTGTTCGCGCGACACAGGTTGAGCTAGCCCGGGGGAGCCGCTGATGAAAAGCGAAACGCTGACCCGCGCCGATCTCTGCGAGGCGGTGCATCAGGAAGTGGGGCTTTCGCGGCACGAGTGCGCCGCGCTTGTGGAACGTACGCTCGAGTTGATCGCCGAAGCCCTTGAGCGCGGCGAAACCGTCAAGCTTTCCGGCTTCGGCGTGTTCCAGGTCCGCTCGAAACGGGCGCGCATGGGGCGCAATCCGAAGACCGGCGAACCGGCCGCCATCGATCCGCGCCGGGTGATCAGTTTCCGTGCGTCTCAGGTGATGAAAGCTCGGGTGGACGGCGGGAACGTCCCGGCGTGAGCAAGGGGCCAAACGCGTTTCGGACAATCTCCGAGGCCGCGGACGAAGTCGGCGTGCCGCAGCATGTGCTGCGTTTCTGGGAGACCCGGTTTTCCTTCATCCGGCCCATGAAGCGGGCCGGGGGGCGGCGTTTCTATCGCCCCCAGGACGTGGCCGTGCTGAAGGGTGTTCGCGCCCTTCTGCACGACCGCGGCTTCAAGATCGAAGGCGTGCAGAGGCTCTATCGCGAACAGGGCCTCAAGCATCTTCTCGGGGCTGCGGGCCAGGAGACGGACGGACTGGATCTCGAGGCGGACGACACGATCGAGGCTTCGAGCGGGACCTCGGTCGGACGCGGCATCTCGGACGAGGGACGCCGGCGCCTGAGAGCGGCGCTGCAGGCGCTTGAACAGGCCAAGGGGCGGCTGGACGCGGTTCTTCACCGCTAGGGCCGAATGTCCGTTGCGGGCGGCGGCGGCCATCCCTATAAGGCGGCCCTTCGGAGCGTGGCGCAGCCTGGTAGCGCACTTGACTGGGGGTCAAGGGGTCGCAGGTTCGAATCCTGTCGCTCCGACCATCTTCTCCAATTGAAGACGGTGTTTGCGGGGGTCGCTTTCGGGCGACCCCTCTGCATTTGCGCGCCCGGGCTTGCCAAGAGTTCGACGATTAGCTAATCGTCGTAACATGAGTTCGGTGTTCAAGGCCCTGTCCGATCCCACGCGCCGCCGGGTGCTGCAGCTCCTGCGCGCCGGTCCGATGAGCGCCGGCGATCTGAGCGACCAGTTCGACGTCTCGAAGCCCACCATGTCGGCGCACTTCGCGGTGCTGAAGGAGGCGGACCTGGTTCACGCGGAGAAGGCGGGCAAGTCGGTCATCTACCACCTGAAGCTCTCGGTCCTCGAAGAGGCGCTGCTGGGCTTCGTCCATTCATTCGATGCGGGCGCAGGCGCACCGCAGACCACCAAGGAGACAACGTCATGAAGGAACTGATCGGATCGCTGGTCTGGGCCGGCGGCATGATCGTCCTCGCTCTGGGCGCGACCTACGCGAGGCAGCAGGGCTTCATCGACGCCGACACGGTCACCCGTATCGTCATGACCGCCACCGGGCTCATGGTGGCCTGGTTCGGGAACAGGGCCCCAAAGACCTTCGTCCCCGATGCCCGCGGCCGCCAGGCTACGCGGGTCGCGGGCTGGTCGCTGGCGATCAGCGGACTGATCTACGCGGGGCTGTGGGTCTTTGCGCCCATGGATCTGGCGCTCTGGGCCGGTTGCGGCGCGATCATCGCCGGGATGGCCGTCACGCTGCTGTACTGCCTGTCGCTGCGCCGCGAGGCGACAACGGCCAGGTGACGTCCGGCCGGGCGGGGCGAAAACCGCGCCGCCCGTTCCCCGCCGCGTCGGAAGGCGCTATCAGGTCGGCGCGCAAGGCAGGGAGCAGCCCGTGAGTGATTTCGATCTGGTCGTCATCGGTTCCGGCCCGGGCGGCTATGTGGCCGCCATCCGTGCAAGCCAGCTTGGCTTGAAGACGGCCATCATCGAACGCGAGAATCTTGGCGGCATCTGCCTCAACTGGGGCTGTATCCCGACCAAGGCGCTGCTGAAGTCCGGAGAGGTTTTCGAGAAGCTTTCCCACCTCGAAGACTACGGCCTGTCCGCCGAGAAGCCGAAGGCGGATCTCGACAAGATCGTCGCCCGCTCGCGCGGCGTCGCCGCCCAGATGAACAAGGGCGTCGCCTTCCTGATGAAGAAGCACAAGATCGAGGTGATCGAGGGCGACGCCACGCTCGAAAAGGGCTCGCCCACGCCGACGGTCCGCGTGAAGCTGAAGGCCGGCGGCGATCGGACGGTGAAGGCCAAGACCGTCATGCTGGCGGTCGGCGCGCGCTCGCGGCCCATTCCGCAGATCGGCCTGGAGGCCGACGGCGACCGGATCTGGGCTTATCGCGAGGCCATGGTCCCGAAGTTCATGCCGAAGTCGCTGCTGGTCGTCGGCTCCGGCGCCATCGGCATCGAGTTCGCCAGCTTCTATCGCGCCCTGGGCGCCGAGGTGACCGTCGTCGAGGCGATGGACCGCATTCTGCCCGTCGAGGACGAGGAGGTGTCCAAGGCCGCCCAGAAGGCGTTCGAAAAGCGCGGCATCAAGTTCCGCGTCGGCGCCAAGGTCACCAAGGTCGCCAAGAGTGGAAACAGCGTCAGCCTCGACCTGGAAGCGGGGGGGAAGAAGGAGACGCTCACCGCCGACGTCTGCATTTCCGCGGTCGGGATCGTCGCCAACACCGATCAGGTCGGCGCAGACAAGGTTGGGCTGGAACTCGACCGCGGCCACGTGAAGACCGATGCGCACGGCAGGACGAACGTGCCTGGACTGGTCGCCATCGGGGACTGCGCCGGGCCGCCCTGGCTGGCCCACAAGGCCAGCCACGAGGCCATCCACGTCGTCGAGCACATCGCGGGCCACAAGTCGGCGAACCTGCATTCTCCGATCCCGGGGTGCACCTATTCCCAGCCCCAGGTGGCTTCCGTGGGTCTGACCGAGGCCGCGGCCAAGGCGGCCGGGCGCGAGATCAAGGTCGGCCGCTTCCCGTTCCGGGTGAACGGCAAGGCGGTCGCCGCCGGCGAGACCGAGGGCTTCGTGAAGCTGATATTCGACGCAGGCACGGGCGCCCTGATCGGCGCGCACATGCTGGGCGCGGATGTCACCGAGATGATCCAGGGCTACGTCACGGCCATGACCATGGAGGCGACGGAAGAGGATCTCTGGGCCACGGTCTATCCGCACCCGACGATGAGCGAAGCCATGCATGAGGCCTCGCTCGACGCCTTTGGCCGGGTGCTGCACCTGTAGATCCCCGCCCCGGCCGCGCGGTCACCTTCCCGTCAGGTCGCGAACTTTGAGCGGGCCTGCCTGTTGCGAACCGTGACGGGGCGCCTATCTGCCCCATATAGCAACAGGAGCAGATACAGATGACGCGCGTCCTCGTTCTCTATCATTCGACCTACGGCCACATCGAGCGCATGGCCTATGCGGTGGCGGAAGGCGCCAGATCGGTCGAGGGCGTCGAGGTTGATGTAAAGCGCGTGGCCGAGACCGTGCCGGAGGAGGTCGCGCGCAAGGCTGGCTACAAGCTCGACCAGGAGGCGCCGCTGGCGTCCGTGGATGAACTTCCGGACTATGACGCCATCATCATCGGGGTCGGGACGCGCTACGGCGTCGCCGCCTCGCAGATGCGGGCCTTCCTGGACCAGACCGGGGGCATCTGGGCCAAGGGCGCCCTGGTCGGAAAGGTCGGCGGCGGCTTCACGTCCTCTGCGACGCAGCATGGCGGACAGGAGACGACCCTGAACTCGCTGCACGTCACCCTGCTGCACCACGGCATGGTCATCGTCGGGTTGCCCTACGCCTGGGGCGGCCAGCAACGCATGGACGAGATTACCGGCGGCTCTCCCTATGGCGCTTCCACCATCACCGGCGGGGACGGCAGCCGGATGCCCAGCGAGAACGAACTCGAGGGCGCCCGCTTCCAGGGCCGCCACACCGCCGAGATCGCAAAGAAACTCCATGGCTGACCCCAGGGTCATGCCGGCGGTGTTCTTCGGGCACGGCAGCCCGATGAACGCCCTGGGCGGGCCGCACGCCGCGGCGTGGGCCGAGCTCGGCCGCACCCTGCCGCGGCCCGAGGCGATACTGATGGTGTCGGCTCACTGGGAAACCGATGGGGTCACCGCCGTCACGGCGATGGAGCGTCCCCGCACCATCCACGACTTCGGCGGTTTTCCGCGAGCGCTCCACGAGATGACCTATCCGGCGCCCGGCAGTCCTGCGCTGGCTGAGCGGGTCCGCGCGCTGCCGGGACTTGGCAACGTCATGGCCGACCTCGAATGGGGGCTGGACCACGGGACATGGTCGATGCTCGCGCACACCTATCCCCACGCCGACGTCCCGGTCGTCCAGCTTAGTCTCGATCGCCGGCTTTCGCCCAGGGAACATTACGACCTCGGCCGGGCGCTGGCGCCGCTTCGCGACGAAGGCGTGCTGATCGCCGGAAGCGGCGATATCGTCCACAACCTCCGCGCCATGCGCCGCGACGGCGAAGGCTCGCCCTTCGACTGGGCGATCCGTTTCGAGAACCAGATGAAGGCGGCCTTGCTGGCCGGCGACCATGACCAGCTGGTGAACTTCGCCGACGCGGGCGCGGACGCCCGTCTGGCGGTCCCGACCGACGAGCACTTTCTGCCGCTCCTCTACATCGCGGCCGTGCAGAAGCCGGACGAGCCAGTCCGCTTCTTCAACGAGGCTATCGACCTGGGCTCGATCAGCATGACCGGCTTCGTGATCGGCGGACCAGGCTAGTCGGCTCTACGCGGCCTGGGCGTCCGTCTCCGCCATCCGCTGGATCGCGACGTAGTCGGTCTTGCCGGTGCCGAGGACGGGCACCTGCGGCACCTTCAGGATCTTCTTCGGCACGGCCAGTTCCGGGGCGCCATGGCTGCGGGCCCAGGCCGCCAGCGACGCCACTTCGGCGTCGGACCGGTCGGTGATCAGCACGAGGCGTTCGCCCTTCTTCGCATCGGGTACCGACACCACGGCATGCCGGCCGTCCGGCCACACCGCCTCGGCGAAGCTCTCGACCGCGGTCAGGGACACCATCTCCCCGCCAATCTTGGCGAAGCGCTTGGCCCGCCCGAGAATGCGCACGAAGCCGTCGTCGTCCACGTCTACGATGTCGCCGGTGTCGTGCCAGCCGTCCGGCAGGGCCTCGAGGTCGTCCGGATCGCCGTCCTTCAGATAGCCGGCCATGACGTTCGGGCCGCGCAGGAACAGGCGTCCTCCGGCCGGAATCCCCTCGACCGGCTCGAGCCGCCACTCCATGCCGGGCAGAAGCTTCCCGACGGTGCCGCGCCGGTTGTCCTGAGGCTGGTTCACCGCCACCACCGGCGCAGCCTCGGTGGCGCCGTAGCCTTCCAGCACCGGAACGCCGCCGAAGCGCGTGTTGAACAGGTGGTGGGTTTCCTCCCGGACCTTCTCGGCGCCGCAGACGATGAACTGCAGACTGGCGAAATCGTCGGGCTCCCCCGCCCGGGCGTACTGGTTCAGGAAAGTGTCGGTGGCCAGCAGGATGGAGACGTTCACCTCCCGCAGCAGCGGCGGGATCTGCTTGGTCAGCAGAGGGGAGGGGAACATGAACGCCTTCATGCCCGTCAGGATCGGCAGGAGGACTCCGCCGGTGAGACCGAAGCAGTGGAACGTGGGCAGGGGGTTGAACATCACCCAGGCCGGATCGAGATCGATGTGCTGGGCGACTTGGGCGACGTTCGACACCAGGTTCGCCTGGGTCAGCACCACCCCCTTCGGCACGCCGAAGCTGCCGGACGTGAACAGGATGACGCCGTTGTCCTGGGGCTGGGTGCGTGTGCGGAACAGGCGCGGCGCGATCCCTGCGGCCAGCCCGTACAGCTTGTCCTGAAGCCCGATGGAGGCGCGGATGTCGTCCAGCCAGACGATCTCGGCGAACTTCTCCAGTTCCGCGACGAGGTCTTCCAGCTTGCCGTTCTCGATGAAGCGGCGGGCGGTGAGGATGCGCTTCACGCCGGCGGCCTCAACGGCCAGTTTCAGGTTCCGGGGGCCGGAGGTGAAGTTCAGCATCACCGGCACACGCCCGAAGGCGTGAAGGCCGTAGAAGGTAACCACGACCCCCGAGCTGGAAGGCAACAGGACGCCAACGCGCTCCTTGGGCTCTGTCATGGCCGCGATCTTGCGGCCGAGCACGAAGGCGGCTCGGATCAGGCCGGTGTAGGTGAGGGGTTTCCGGTCCTGGTCTTCCAGGATCTCCTTGCCGGCGCCGAACTTCGCGGCCGCGTCCAGCAGGGCGTCGAAAACACTCTTGTCCCCCACCCGCGCATCGAAGTGATGCGGCATGGAACGTCGCCTCCTCAAAGACTTGTCGTTCTTCTTGTTCTGGAACGCGAAGCTATAGCGGCCGGGTTCCGTTGAAAAGATAAGTTACACGCCGTGAGCACCCACCGCGGGCGCGGGGTCCTCGATCGCCTGAAGAAGGACCGCCAGCCAGGCCTTGCGCGCTTCGCCACGGCTGAGGTGGCTGGGTGCGGTCGGCCGATCAAAGAGGCCCGTGCAGTCGGGAAGCTTCGCACAAAGTTCGGCGGCCGGCCGGTTTCGCGCGGAAGCCGCCATGACAACTGGAACTGTCACGCGAGCGACTGCTTCGGGGTTGCTTGCAGCGTCGACCGCCCGGGCCTCGGCGTCGAGCCAGCTCCAGCCCGGGCCGCCCATCCGCAGGTCCGGGTTGGCGGCCTGCCACGCGGCGGGCAGGGCGGGGCGGTTCGTGAGATCGCCTTCGGGCCGACGCCAGGCTGCGCCGCGGGCGCGAAGCATTCCTAGACCGACCTGGGTGAGCCGTCTCGCGGTCAGCGAGGGCTCCGGCGTCAGATCCGGGTGGCTGAGATGCAGCCGGTCCACGCGGCGGAGGCCGTCCTGAACCGCGAGTAGTACGGTCAGCGCGCCCGAGCCGTTCGCTGACACCACCACAAGATCGTCCTGCGCCGGACGAATGAACTGTTCCACGAGCGCCCGCAGCGCCGCGGCGTCGCGGTCGAAGCCTGCCGAACGGCCGATGTCAGCGGGTCCACGAAACCGCCCCGACCCGCCCTGGCCGTGAGGCTCGAGGGTCCAGACTGCATAGCCGCGGTCGAGGAGGTCGCGAGCGCTCTCGAAATAGACTTCGGCGCTTTCACCGTAACCGCTCACGAAGATCACGTGTCCGGCCGGACGCCCCGCAGGCGACGCCACCCCGTACCGGACCTCGGGCGCGCCCTCGACCCGCAGGACCCCCCAGGCCCACCCTGCAGGCGGCCAAAAGCGCGGGCCGAGGGCCGGCGGGGTGCGGGAGTCGAGAAAGGCGCCGGCTTCCTGCCCGCCGCAGCCGGCAAGCGAGGAGAGAATGGCGGCTATGACCAGGAACCGGCGCACTGCGAAGCTGTAGCCCGTTCGTCTCGCGATCACCATCAGCACGGACTCGCAGATTCACCCCACACCTCATGGTTGACCGCGGGGGCCCGGCGCGGCAGCTTCCAGAGGGTGGTGGAGGGAAAGTTTCCGTCAATGATCAAGCGTTTCTGCGCAATCGGGACGATCGGGGCAATGATGGCTTGTCTTGCGCCTGCGGCGGCCGATGCCCGCGAGGGCCATCTGTTCATCGTGTACAACTACGAAAGCGGCGATCTCCTCATCCGAGGCAATGTTTCAGAAGCCGAGGTCAACACCATCCTGCCGGAGGCGCAGTCGATCCGGCAAAGCGGTTGGGACTCGGTGGATGCCGATCCCACCCCGGGATATGGCGCCGTCGGATGCGTGCGTGGCGACGGCCGCGTTCCGGTGTGGTTCACCTTCTCGACCGGGCATCCGGACGAAGCGACGGCGTACAACCTGGCCAACCAGGCCGCGCAGAAGCACGCCAATGAGGTGGGTGGCACGTTCGTCCCCAACTGCGGTCCGAGCTGGAACAACAACGGCAGCCGCATCTGGCTGAACGCCAAGGCGAAGGATTGAGCCACGGCGCATGACGCCGGTTTGTCGCGGTGCGGCACGCTGCGCTTGATCTGCGTCCGGTAAAGGACGACATACGCCGCGCATGGTCACGGTCATAGATACGGTCGCGGCGCGGGCGCTGCGCCATCCCGAAAAGCAGGCGCGCCCGGACAGCCCGGTGCTGCGCAAGCCCGACTGGCTGCGCGTTCGCGCGCCGGGCTCGGGCCAGTACAACGAGACCCGCGCCATCGTGAAGGAGAAGGGCCTTCACACGGTGTGCGAGGAAGCTGCCTGCCCGAACATCGGCGAGTGCTGGAGCCAGAAGCACGCGACCCTGATGATCATGGGCGACACCTGCACGCGGGCCTGCGCTTTCTGCAACGTGAAGACTGGCCTGCCGGGACCGCTCGATCCCGAAGAGCCGGCCAAGGTGGGCCTGGCGGTGGCCCAGATGGGCCTCAACCACGTCGTCATAACCTCCGTCGACCGCGACGACCTGGCTGACGGCGGCGCCGCGCATTTCGCCGAGGTGGTGCGCCAGATCCGTCTGCAGGCTCCTGGCACGACCATCGAGATTCTGACGCCGGACTTCCTGCGCAAGGACGGCGCCGCGGAGGTGGTGATCGACGCGAAGCCGGACGTCTTCAATCACAACCTCGAAACGGTGCCGCGGCTCTATTTGAAGATCCGTCCTGGCGCCCGCTATTTCCACTCGCTGCGCCTGCTCGAGCGGGTGAAGGAGCGCGATCCCTCCCAGTTCACCAAGTCCGGGGTGATGGTCGGCCTGGGCGAGAGCAAGGAGGAGGTGATGCAGGTCATGGACGACATGCGTTCGGCCGGTGTCGATTTCATCACCATCGGCCAGTACCTGCAGCCGACCCGCAAGCATGCCGCCATCGACCGCTTCGTGACTCCTGAGGAATTCAAGGCCTACGAAGCAATCGCGCGCGCCAAGGGATTCCTGATGGTCTCCTCCAGCCCGCTCACCCGTTCCTCGCACCACGCGGGTGAGGATTACGCGCGGCTGCGCGCCGCCCGGGACGCGAAGCTCGCCCGGTAATGGCCCGCCACCGCGTCGTCCGTATCCTCCCGTTCACGCCCGAGCAGCTGTTCGAGCTGGTGGGCGATGTGGATCGGTATCCGGAGTTCGTTCCGTGGATCACCTCCATGCGCACCTGGAACGCGCATGAAGAAGAGGGTGGCGTCACGGTCGTCGACGCCGAGGCGACCGTCGGGTTCAAGTTCCTGCGGGAGAAATTCGCCACTCGCGTACGCCGCGATCCGCTGCTGCCGAAGATCGAGGTGCGCCTGCTGCACGGTCCGTTCCGCAGACTGTCGAACCGCTGGCTGTTCGAGGCGCACCCCCAGGGCACGCGTCTGGTCTTCGACATCGACTTCGCCTTCAAGTCGACGCTGCTGGAACTGACCCTGGCCGCCAACTTCGACCGGGCGGTCAATCGCCTGATGGAATGCTTCGAGAAGCGCGCCATGCGCCTCTATGGCCCTACGGCCGTTCAACCCCCGGCGCGGTCGGCTTCGGCGCAGGGCTGACCCCCTTCAGGCGCACAAACAGCAGGTTGAGCGCCACCTTCACGCTGGCCATGCGGACGCGCTCGCGGCCCAGCGCGCCGAACAGTTCGGAACGGTGCTGGGTTTGCCCGTCGGTCATGGCGGTGGCGAAGTGAACTTCGCCGACGGGCTTCAACGGCGTGCCTCCGGTCGGACCGGCGATGCCCGTGACGGACACGGCGAGCTGGGCGCGCGAGTTCTTCAGCGCGCCTTCGGCCATGGCCCTGGCCACGGGCTCGGACACCGCGCCCACGTCGTCGATA
This sequence comes from Pseudomonadota bacterium, assembly GCA_023432855.1. Lineage (GTDB taxonomy): Bacteria > Pseudomonadota > Alphaproteobacteria > Caulobacterales > Caulobacteraceae > JAEZEZ01. Next base: position 67,729 of record JAEZEZ010000035.1, read on the forward strand.
AGCTGGGTCGGTACGCCCAGCATCTCGTGCTTGGCTTCGTTGCAATAGGTGACGAAACCGCGGTCGACGACCTTGGCGGAGCCGGACACGGCGGTCAGAGCCGCAGCGACGAGCCCGCCGGTGCAGCTTTCGGCGGTGACGATCATCACCCCTTTTTCCTTGGCGGCTTCCAGCACCTCGTTGGCGAGCGCTACGATGTCGTCTGGAAACATGCGAGCCTCTCGCGGCGGGGAGTGAGTCGGGTCCGGATGAGCCTAACGCGTTCGCTGCAAAGCCGTTCTACGCCACTCAGGAATCCATGATGAGCGACGCCGCCTCGCCCGCCGCCCCCGGGGTCCCTGCAACGCCGGCTCTCTTCGCCTTCGCGATCTTCACCAGCGCATCCCTGGTGTTTCTCGTCCAGCCCATGATCACCAAGCTGGTGCTGCCGATGCTCGGCGGCTCGCCGGCGGTCTGGAATACGGCGATGGTGTTCTTTCAGGCCGCGTTGCTGCTGGGTTACGGCTACGCCCATCTGCTGCAGCGCGTGAAATCCCTGCGCGTGCAGCTCGTGACTCACCTCGTGCTGCTGGCGCTGGCGGCGCTGTTCCTTCCGTTGCAGGTCACGGGCGTGTTCGGCGAGCCCAATCCGGCCACACCGATCCTGTGGCTGCTCGGGGTGCTCGCACTCTCGGTGGGCGCGCCCTTCGCCGTCCTGTCGGCCACTGCGCCGCTGCTGCAGGCCTGGTACGCGCGGGTGAGGGCCGGTCATCCGGACGCAAAGAACCCGTACGTGCTCTATGCGGCCAGCAATCTGGGCAGCTTCATCGCCCTGCTGGCCTACCCCGCGATCATGGAGCCGCTCCTCAGGCTGCAATCTCAGACTCTCGTCTGGTCAATCGGATACGGCTTCTTCTTCATCCTGGCTGTGGGCCTGGCGGCGGTCGCCTGGGGCGCGCGCCGGTCGCCCGAGGCGGCGCCGCTTGCGCGTACGGCTCCGGTGCCGATGCGCGAGAAGGTCATCTGGGTCCTGCTCGCCGCGGCTGCATCGAGCCTGATGCTGGGCGTGACCCAGCACCTGACCACGGACGTCGCATCGGCCCCGTTCCTCTGGGTGATCCCGCTCGCGCTCTACCTGCTGACCTTCGTCATCGCCTTCTCGAACCGGCCGCTCATTCAATGGCCGGCGACCCTGCTGATGCAGGCGGTGTTCGTCTCGATCTGCGCCTGGATGCTGCCCTTCAACACCGCCTACTGGGCGATGCTGTTCGTGGTCCACCTCGGCACCTTCTTCTTCACCGCCCTGCTGTGCCACCAGAACCTGGCCGCCCGGCGTCCGCCGCCGGACCGCCTGACGGAGTTCTACCTGCTGCTGTCCCTCGGCGGCGTGATCGGCGGGGCGTTCAACGCCCTGCTGGCGCCGGTAATCTTCGACACGGTGCAGGAATACCCGCTGGTGCTGCTGCTGGCCCTGTTCGCCCGCCCGCGCGCGGAATCCGAGGATGGGCGGCGGTGGATCGTGGCCGACATGTCCGACGTCACGGGCGGGGGGCCGCTCCAGGGACTTCGGCGTCTGGTCCGCCGGGCCGGCATCGGCGTGATGTCGCTGGCGCTGCGCCGGCTGCCTTCCGACCGTCCGGGCTACGCGGCCTTCGCCAAACCCGAGACGAGCGACCTGTTCTGCCACTTCACGGCGATCGTGCTGGCGATCATCCCGCCGCTGCTGTTCCAGCTGCTTCGCGCCGTGCCGGAGGTTCACCAGTACATTTCCTGGGGCTTCGCCCAGAGCGCGGCCTTTATCTTCTTCGGCGTGGCGGGAATCCTGGCCTTCCTCGGGCGGCGCCAGCGCAACCTGATGATCGTGGCCCTGGCGGTGCTCAGCTTCACCGCCCACGCCGTTGCCGGGCGCTACGAGTGGACCGCCAACGACCGCAGCTTCTTCGGCGTGCTGCGGATCGCCCGCTACGAAGACCCGCAGCTCGGCGAGGTGAAGATGCTCCTGCACGGAACCACGCTTCACGGCGCCCAGATCACGAGCGGGACGAACCGCTGCGTGCCGATGCTCTACTACGCCACCGTCACTCCGCTGGGACAGGCGATGTTGAAGGTCCAGAACGCCAAGCCCGAAGGCGTGACGGCGGGGGTCGTGGGTCTGGGCACCGGGGCCATGGCGGCCTACATGCGGGCCCAGGACCGGCTGACCTACTACGAGATTGATCCGCTGGTGGAGCAGTTCGCCCGGGACCCGGACAAGTTCTCCTTCCTCAGCCCCGAATGCACCGACGGCGCTCCCGTCGACGTGGTTATGGGAGACGCCCGGCTGAGCCTCGCCAAGGAGCCGGCCGGCAAGTTCGACATCCTGATCATCGACGCCTTCTCCTCGGACGCCGTGCCGACACACCTGCTGACCGTCGAGGCGCTGCGCACCTACCTGAAGGCGCTGAAGCCGGACGGGGTGGTGGTGCTGCACCTGTCCAACCGCAATCTGGAGATCACCCAGCCGGCCATCGCCGCGGCCGTTTACCTGGGCGTGCCGGCGCTCCACCAGACCTACTACGAGGACGAGAACGCGGCCCAGAACCTCGAAGCCTCGACCGAGGCGCTCCTGCTCGCACCGACGCCGGCAGGCTCGGTGCTGTTCGAGGTCGATCCGCGCTGGAGCCGGCCCGAGCCGACGACGGTGCGGCCGTGGACGGACGACTACACCAACCTGGTCGGCGCCCTGTGGCGGGACCTGAAGGTGCGGTCCGGATACTTCCTGAAGGGTCTGTTGCCGAAGCGGGAGAAGCAGCCCGAGGAAGCCGAGACGGCCGACGCCTAGGCCGGAAGCTCCACGGTCACCACGGCCTGGGCCGCAAGTCCTTCGCCGCGGCCGGTGAAGCCCATGCCTTCCGTCGTGGTGGCCTTTACGCTGACCGCGCCAAGCGGCAGCGCGAGGATTCCCGCCACCCGCTCGCGCATGGCCTGGCGGTGGGGTTTGATCCGGGGTCGCTCGCATACCAGGGTCACGTCGACGTTGACGATCAGGCCGCCACGGGCCGCGGCCATGTCGGCGGCGTGCTTCAGGAACCGGTCGGACGAGGCGCCCTTCCACTGCGGATCGCTGGGCGGGAAGTGATCGCCTATGTCGCCTTCGCCCAGCGCGCCGAGAACGGCGTCGGTGATGGCATGCAGGCCGGCGTCCGCGTCGGAGTGGCCGACCAGCGTCTGGTCGTGGTCGATGCGCACGCCGCATAGCCAGACCGCGTCGCCGGGGCCCCAGCGATGGGCGTCGAAGCCCTGGCCCACGCGAGTGCGCCGCAGGCCGGCCGCGATCGCTTCGGCCATCTCGAAATCCTCCGGATAGGTCAGCTTCATCAGCCGTGGGTCGCCTGCGGTCAGGCGCACGATCCCGCCATTGCGTTCCACGGCTGCAGCGTCGTCGGTCATTTCCTCGCCCGCCGGCCAGGCCGCGTGAGCCGCTGTCAGGGCCACCCGCCGGAAGGCCTGGGGTGTCTGGGCGCGCCAGAGACCCGATCTAGGCACGGTGCCCTCGACCGTCTCGCCATCGCCGCGCTTCAACGTGTCGGCAAGGGGGAGGGCGGGAACAGCCCCGTCCGCGTCCGCCAGGGCCCCGAGCAGCCGGCGGACGACTTCCCTGCCCAGGAAGGGGCGGGCGGCGTCGTGGACGAGGACCGCGTCCGCCGCATCGGCGCCGATGGCCTCGAGACCGGACCGGACCGAGGCCGCCCGCGTCGCGCCGCCGTCGGCGAGGATGATGTCCAGCCCGGCGAGCGCCTCCTGCGCCTGCGCCCGGGCGTCGGAAGGAATGACCGCCACCAGGCGGCCCGCGCCCGCCGCCCGCAGCGCCTCGGCCGACCAGCGCACGACGGGCTTGCCGGCAAGCCGGCGCCACTGCTTCGGTCCGCCCGCGCGGCTCCCCGAACCCGCGGCGACGATGATGGCGTCGAAAGTCATGGCCGGCTGTTTGGGGCCTCACCCTGCGCGGCGCAAGACTGGACCTGCGGCGGCGCCTCGGTCACAAGGCGCCCATGAGCAACAGCCTGCGCATCGGTGACGTGCAGATCGGCGGACGGGTTTTGATCGCCCCCATGACCGGCGTCAGCGACCTGCCGTACCGCCGCGCCGCCTCGCGCCTCGGCGCGGCCTATGTCGCGACCGAGATGGTCGCCTGTGCGGAACTCGCGCGCGGTCGGCCAGATGTCGTGCGCCGCGCCGCCGTGGGGGAGGGGCTCCGGCTGACCGTGATCCAGCTGGTTGGCCGGGATCCGGAGATGATCGCCAAGGGCGCCGCCATGGCCGAGGCGGCGGGCGCGGATATCATCGACCTGAACTTCGGCTGCCCGGCGAAGGAGGTCACCGGCGTCGCGTCCGGCTCGGCGCTGATGCGCGACCTCGAACTCTCGTCACGCATCATCGGCGCGGCCGTGTCCGCCGTGTCGCGTCCCGTGACCGTGAAGATGCGGCTGGGCTGGGACGACGCCTCCCGCAACGCGCCGGAACTCGCGCAGAGGGCGCAGGAGCTCGGCGTCGCCGCCGTCACCGTTCACGGGCGCACGCGTCAGCAGTTCTACAAGGGCGAGGCCGACTGGAACGCCGTGGCCGAGGTGAAGCGGGCCGTCCGCATTCCGGTCATCGTCAACGGCGACATCGTCGATGCAGGCACTGCCCGTACGGCGCTGCGCGTTTCCGGCGCGGACGCGGTCATGTTGGGCCGCGGCGTCTATGGCCGTCCGTGGCTGGCGCCCGCCATCGACCGCGCACTCGCGGAAGAACAGCCCGACGCGGCGCCGGAGGCGGAGGCGAGGCTGCATATCGTGATCGAGCACTTCCGCGAGAGCCTGGCCTTCTACGGCGACGGTCTGGGGCTGAAGATGTTCCGCAAGCATCTGGGCTGGTACGTCGAGCAGGCGCCATGGCCGGCCTCCGCCCAGGAACGCCGCGCGGCCAAGGCCCGTCTTTGCCGGCTTGAGACCCAGCGCGAGGTGGAGGCGGCGCTCACGAACTTGTGGTTGAGGCAGGGGGCTCGCCTCGCCGCCTGACACAGTGGCGCCGTATTGCAGCAACATTGCTGTTGAAAATGAGGCACACTGTCTGCTTAGCTTGACGCCATGCTGAACGCCTTCGTCCGCAAGGGCGCGCCAGCCATGTCCGCCTTCCAGGCCTGGCCCGGCGACCGCCGGGGGAAGGTCGTATTCGGCGTTCTCTACGGTGTCGCGGCCATCGTCACGTCGCTGGCGATCTGGCTGGTCGCTTCGGCGCCCGGCACCGGACCGATCACGCCGGCGAGCCAGCTCCTGCTGTGGATTCTGGCGGCCAATCTGCTGGTCATTGTCGGGCTGGCCGCCGCCGTGGTGTGGCGCGTCGGCAAGCTGGCGCGCGAGCGGCAGACGGACGCCGGGGCGCGACTGCGCCTCCGCTTCGTGCAGATGTTCGCCATCGCCGCCGTGGCCCCGGCCCTGGTCGTCGCGCTGTTCTTCGGCGTGCTGGTCACGCGTGGGGTGGAGAACTGGTTCAGCGAGCGGGTGCGCACGGCCGTCGAGAACGGCGCCTCGATCGCGCGGACCTACGTCGACCAGCAGACCAGCGCCGTCGGCTCGGACCTGCAGGCAATGGGAGAAGACCTCAGCCAGCCGCGGGTGATCGCCATGTTCCCGACGCGGCTGACCTTCTCGCGGGCGCTCGAGGACCTCGCGCAGCTCCGAAACTTCGTCGCCGTCTATGTCATCGACGGGCAGGGCCAGGTTCTGGCGCGCGCCGAGGCGCCCCAGGCCCCGGCCTATTCGGCGCCGCCGCCGGCCACCCTGGCCGAGGCGAGGAGCGGCGACGTCCTGCCGGTCAGCGTCTTTCCCGACCCCGACCTCGTGCGCGCGGTGCACCGGCTCGAAGGTTACGGCGACGCCTATCTGTACGGGGTCCGCTACCTTGAACCCGGCATCATCGGCCGCCTGCGCAACGCCGAGCAGGCGATCGTCGCCTATCGCGAGGCCGAGCAGAGCCGGGCGCGCATCCAGTCGGCCTTCATCCTCGTCTATGTGGAAACCGCCCTGCTGGTGCTGGTGGGCGCCGTCTGGCTCGGCATGGCGGCGGCCGGCGCCATCGCCGCGCCCGTCGCCCGCCTGGTGCAAGCGGCCGACCGCGTCGCCGGCGGGGACCTGGACGTGCGGGTCGAAACCGACCGCGACGTCGAAGAGATCGCCGTGTTGTCCCGGGCCTTCAATCGGATGACGAGCGATCTTCAGACACAGCAGGAAGCGCTTAAGAACGCCTCCGCGGAGGCGCAGGCGCGGCGGCGCTTCATCGAGACCGTGCTCTCCGGTGTCAGCGCCGGGGTGGTCGGCACCGATGCGCGCGGCCGGGTGTCCGCCATCAACCGCCAGGCCCAGGCTTTGCTCGACATCGGCGACGATGCGGTCGGCAAGCCGCTGGCCAAGGTGTCGCCGGAGCTCGCTACGGTCGTATCCGGCCCTCCGGAGGCGGGCGATCAGGAGGTGGACGTGACCCGTGGCGGCGACACGCACCGGCTTCGCGTTCGCGTCTCCGACGGCGAGGAGGGCGGACTGATCCTCACCTTCGACGACATCACGCGATTGGTCACGGCCCAGCGGAACGCCGCCTGGAAGGACGTGGCGCGCCGCATCGCCCACGAGATCAAGAACCCGCTGACTCCGATCCAACTCTCGGCCGAGCGGCTGCGGCGCAAGTACCGCGACCAGATCGTGGGCGACCTCGAGACTTTCGACCGCTGCACGGACACCATCGTCAGGCAGGTGGGGGACATCGGCCGGATGGTCGATGAGTTCTCCTCCTTCGCCCGCATGCCGGCGCCCAAGTTCGCGGAGGAGGACCCCGCCGAACTTCTGCGTGAGGCCGTGTTCGCCCAGCGCGTGGCCCAGCCCGATGCGGAGATGGAACTCGTCGAACCGCTGCCGTCGGTCCGGTTCGTCGCCGATGGGCGGATGGTCGGCCAGGCCCTGACGAACGTGCTGAAGAACGCCGGCGAATCGGTTTCGGCGCGGCGGGCTTCGGATCCCGACTCGCCGGGCAGGGTGACCGCCTCCCTGGCGCTGGAAGGCGACGGCCTGTGCTTCATCGTCGAGGATGACGGTATCGGCTTGCCGGCCAAGGATCGCGACCGGCTGGCCGAGCCCTACGTGACCACACGCGAGAAGGGCACCGGGCTCGGTCTCGCCATCGTCAAACGAATTTGCGAGGACCACGGCGGCGAGCTCGTGCTCGGCGACGCGGTCGAACTGACCGGCGCGAGGGTGGTGTTGCGCTTCCCCCGCGCGGTCAAGGGGGCGGCCCGTCCGCCCGCCACAGCGGCTTGAGGACGCGTATGAAACCGGTGACCGGCGCAGACATACTGGTGGTGGACGACGAGGCGGATATCCGGGAACTCGTCGCCGGCATCCTGCAGGACGAAGGCTATGCGGTCCGCACGGCCGTGGATTCCGAAAGCGCGCTGGCGGCCTTCAAGGCGCGGAAGCCGGGCCTGCTGGTGCTCGACATCTGGATGCAGGGCGGAGGGCTGGACGGCCTGGAGCTGCTCGACGTGGTCAAGGAGCTCGACCCCGATCTGCCGGTGATCATGATCTCGGGGCACGGCAACATCGAAACCGCGGTCAGCGCGATCAAGCGCGGGGCCTACGACTTCCTGGAAAAGCCCTTCAAGTCGGATCGTCTCATCCTGATCGTCCAGCGCGCGCTGGAAGCCGCAAACCTCCGCCGCGAGAACCGGGCGCTGCGCGCCAAGGCGTTCGTGCCGGACAACCTCATCGGACGCTCCCAGGCGGCGCAGCAGCTGCGCGCGACGATCGCCAAGGTGGCCCCCGCCAACAGCCGGATCCTGGTTTCCGGGCCGCCCGGCTCGGGCAAGGAGCTGGTCGCGCGCCTGATCCACGACGCCAGTTCGCGTTCCCGCTGCGAGTTCGTGGCCATCAGCGCCGCCGGGATGACGCCCGAACGCCTCGATTCCGAGCTTTACGGCGAGGAGGGGGAGGGCGGGCGTCCGCGCAAGATCGGCGTGTTCGAGCGGGCCCATGGCGGCACCCTGTATCTGGACGAAGTCGCCGACATGCCGCGGGAAAGCCAGAGCCGCATCCTGCGGGTGCTGGTCGAACAGCGCTTCCGGAGGGTCGGCGGCGACGCCGACGTCCAGGTCGATGTCCGTGTCATCTCGTCCAGCTCCAGGGACCTGCGCGACGAAATCGCGGCCGGCCGTTTCCGCGAGGACCTGTTCCACCGGCTCAACGTGGTGCCGATCCGGGTGCCTGGCCTGTCGGAGCGGCGCGAGGACATCGCCGAACTGGTCGACTACTTCATCGACGGCATCGCCTCCGCCCAGGGCCTGCCCCGCCGGCGCCTTGGCGAGGACGCCATCGCCACCCTGCAGGTGCACGCCTGGCCCGGCAACGTCCGGCAGTTGCGCAACAACGTCGAGCGATTGCTGATCCTGGCGACGGGCGACCCCAACGAGCCGATCACCGCCCACATGCTGCCGTCGGAAGTGGCGTCGGCGGGCGCGGCGGGCTCCGTCGGCCCCGAGCGCATCATCGCCCTGCCGCTGCGGGAAGCGCGCGAGGTGTTCGAGCGCGAATACCTCGGCGCCCAGATCCTGCGCTTCGGCGGCAACATCTCCCGCACGGCCAGTTTTATCGGCATGGAGCGCTCGGCGCTGCACCGCAAGCTCAAGTCCCTCGGCGTGGCGCCGGCGCGCAACGGCGAAGAGGCCGAGGAAGACTGATGTCGCGCCAGGCCTATGTGAACGGTCGCTTTGCGCCTCACGGCGACGCCGTGGTCCACATCGAGGATCGCGGCTACCAGTTCGCCGACGCGGTCTACGAGGTCTGGGCGGTCATCGACGGCCGGCTCGCGGACTTTCAGGGGCATATGGAGCGATTGCATCGCAGCCTGGACGAGTTGCGCATCGCCCATCCGATGAGCCGCGCCGCCCTGACCGCGGTCCTGCGCGAGGTCGTCCGGCGCAACCGGGTCCGCAACGGGCTTTGCTACATCCAGATCTCGCGCGGCACGGCCCGGCGGGACCACCCGTTTCCCAACCCGGCGGTTCCTCCTAGCGTGGTCATCACCTGCAAGGCGATCGACCCGGCACTCGGCGACGCCAAGGCGGCCAAGGGCGTGGCCGTGGTTACCCGGCCGGATGAGCGCTGGGGGCGCTGCGACATCAAGACGGTCGGTTTGCTGCCCAATGTCCTGGCCAAGCAGGCGGCGCGCGACGCCGGCGCCGCCGAGGCCTGGCTGGTCGACGACCTGGGCTTCGTGACCGAGGGTTCCTCGACCAACGCGTGGATCGTCGATGCCGAGGGGGCGCTGCGCACGCGCGACACCAACTGCAACATCCTGCGCGGCATCACCCGTCACAACCTGATCGCGCTGGCGCGGGAGGCGGGCGTCGAACTCTCCGAGCGGCCGTTCACGGTGGACGAGGCAAAGGCCGCGAAGGAAGCCTTCTTCACCGCCGCCTCTGCCTTCGTGCAGCCGGTCATCTCCATAGACGGTCACCGCATCGGCGACGGGCGCCCTGGCCCCATATCGATGAAACTTCGCGAACTTTACTATCGGCAGGCGCGCGAACAGGCGGTGTGATCCGAGAACTGAATTCGGTTGCAGGTTGCCGGGAGAGTCCGCCGCCGATCATGAGTTTGGGAAAATCAGCTTTGCTCCGAACTACTCTCGCCATTGCCCTGGCCCTCATACTCTCCGGCGTGCCCGCGGGGTCCAGCTTCGCTGTACCGATCGAGGCCACCCGCGTTCAAGCGCTTGTTGAATCTGACCCGAACGGCGCCCTTGAACTGATCGAAGGGATACAAGCGCTCGGCGGTGCAAACGAAATTTCCCCCGATGACATCGCGCGCCTTGGGGCCAACAAAGCAATCTTCCCTCGCTTGATGCGCGCTCTGGACCGGCTGGACTATGCCCCTTCGGACCTAGGCGGCCACATCGACTGGCTCTGGCTTCGCTGGGCAATCAATCGACATGCAGATGACCCGGCGGCGGCCAAACGTGCCACTCGACGCCTCCGAAGCGTTTACAGCGTGATCGAAGCGCGACTGGACGGACGGCTTGATGCGATTGTGAACCGTGGGGATCCAAACTTCGATCCGCGCGGTCATGCGATGAAGCGTGGGGCGGACCTTCGCCGTTGGATTGCCCAGCATCCGAATTCGTTGCGAGCAGCGAATGAGATGACGGGGATGAGGATCATACTCGGGGATTTTGCCACCGCCCTCGAGGAGATTGCGGTGTCTCGTACCCGTGCAGCCCGCCAACAATACGCCGATACCGAACTGAATCTGGTCGATCTCCATACCCAACGCGCCATTGTCTTGTTCGCGCTAGGCCGCCACGACGAGGCTTTGGCCGGCCTGCGCGAGGATGCGGCAGTGGAGCGAGAAGGTGCGTTGACGACGTTCACGGCACTGACCTACGCGGGAGCACTGACGAATTCTGGTCGCGCCGAAGAAGCGCTGGTGGTGCTCAATCGCTTCGAACCGCAGTCTAAATCCGATCTCGCGTGGCTGGCGCTCAGACGAATCTGTGCGCTCGCGGCACTGAACCGAAGGGACGAGGGAAGAGCCCTGCTACCGCGGCTGGAGTCAGAGTCCTGGCAAGGTACGCTGTTGTACGAAGCACTGCTTTGTCTGGACGATTATGATCGAGCCGCGTCGGCAATTGTCGAACAGCTGGAAGACCCCGTCAGACGAGGGGCGGCGTTGGTGCGACTAAGTGAATGGAACTACGCCCCGAACCCTAATCGTGGACAACGTCTGTTGCAGGAGCGGAGCTTCCGGGTCCAGAATCGCCAGGATGTCCGAACTGCGATTGCAAAGATCGGCCGGACTGAACCAATCGACCTCATTTTCTGACTCCGTGTAGTCCATGGAGCTTCCGCGCTGTCATTCTGATGCGTCGTTCCTGCGCGTCACCCGCGTCACCCGAGGAGGGTACGAAATGGTGGGGGTTGCTCCCGCACCCGCCGCCCGCTTATCTGCGCCGTGATGTGTGTGGGAGCGCTGGGCTCCCGTCGAAAAGAAAGAACCGGGGGGCGAAACCGCCGATGTCCCAGGACAAGAAACAGAACCTTCAGGACACCTTTCTCAACAGCGTTCGAAAGTCGAAAACCCCGCTGACCATCTTCCTGGTCAACGGCGTGAAGCTGCAGGGCGTCGTTACCTGGTTCGATAATTTCTGCGTGCTGCTTCGCCGGGATGGACAGTCCCAGCTGGTCTACAAGCACGCGATCTCGACCATCATGCCCTCGCAGCCGGTTCAGCTTTACGAACCCGAAGTCGAAGCCGACAGCGAGTGACAGACAAGTTCGTCGACCGCACGCCGGAAACCCAGGTCGCGGTCGTCATCCATCCTGAACTTCCGGGCGCCGCGAGCGCTCGCGACGCCGACGCGCGCATCGAGGAGGCCACCGGGCTCGCCATGGCCCTGGACCTCGAGGTGCGCGCCGCGGAGGTTGCGCGCGTCCGCAAGGTCGTGCCCGCCACCCTGTTCGGGTCTGGCAAGGTCGAGGAGATCGCCGCGCTGATCCGCGCGGCCGAGGCCAACGTCGCCGTGATCGACGAAGCCATAAGCCCGATCCAGCAGCGGAACCTCGAGAAGGCGTGGGAGGTGAAGGTCATCGACCGCACCGGCCTCATCCTGGAGATCTTCGCGCGACGCGCCCGCACGGCGGAAGGCAAACTGCAGGTCGAACTGGCCAGGCTCGAGTACGAGCGATCCCGGCTGGTGCGCACCTGGACCCACCTTGAGCGTCAGCGCGGCGGCCTCGGCAAGACCGGGGGGCCGGGCGAAACCCAGATCGAGCTCGACCGGCGCCAGATCGCGGACCGCATCGTCAAGCTCAAGGCCGAACTGGAAGAGGTGCGCCGCACCCGTACCCTGCACCGGGCGGCCCGCAAGCGCGTGCCTTTCCCGACCGTCGCGCTGGTCGGCTACACCAACGCCGGCAAGGCGACGCTGTTCAACCGGCTGACCGGGTCCGAAGTCCTGGCCAAGGACCTGCTGTTCGCCACCCTCGACCCGACCCAGCGCACCGTGAAGCTGCCGCGCGGACGCAATGCGATCATTTCCGACACTGTCGGCTTCATCTCGGACCTTCCGCACGAACTGGTGGAGGCATTCCGCGCCACGCTCGAAGAGGTGAGGGAGGCCGATCTGATCCTGCACGTTCGTGACATCGCCGGGCGCGACACGGTCGCCCAGGCCCGGGATGTCGAGGAAGTGCTGAAGCGGCTGACGCCGCCCGAGGGCAAGCGGCAGGTGCTGCTCGAGGTCTGGAACAAGGCGGACCTGCTTCCCGAGGAGGAGCAGGGCCTGACCCGCGCACGGGCGATCCGCCATGTCGAGCTCACAGGGACGCCTGCGGTCGTAGTCTCGGCGTGGACAGGAGAGGGGATCGAGGAGCTGCGCGAGGCCATCGCGGTCCTGATCGATGATGCGCCCGAGGTCGAGATCCTGCTCGACACCAGCCAGGGGGAGGCCCTTGCGTGGCTCTACCGCAATGGCCGCATCGTCAGTCGCAAGGAAGGCGACGATGGTTCGCTCGAACTGTCGGTGAAGCTCGACAGCCAGGCGCTCGGCCGTTTCGAACGCCTGTTTCCCGACGCGACCCTGAAGGCTGCGGCCCAGTAGGCCGTGGGGCCTGGTTCAGCCGGTCTTGTCGGACCGCCGAACCTCGTTCCAGAGAGCATCCATCTCCTCGAGATCGCTGTCCTCGGGGCGGCGGCCGCTCTCGGCCAGGCGCCGTTCGATATAGGCGAAGCGGCGGGTAAACTTGGCGTTGGCGGCTCGCAGGGCGTCTTCGGGCTCCACGTCGAGCTTGCGGGCCAGGTTGGCCACCACGAACAGCAGGTCGCCCATCTCCTGGCGGACCTTGGCCTGGTCGCCGGCGGCGATCTCGGCCTTCAGTTCGTCGAGTTCCTCGTGGAGCTTGTCGATCACCTCGTCCGTGGACGGCCAGTCGAAGCCGACGCGTCCAGCACGCCGGGTCAGCTTCACGGCGCGGGTCAGCGCGGGCAGGCCGACCGGAACGTCGTCGAGCACGCCGTGCTTCTCCTTGCCCTTGCGCTCCTCGGCCTTGATCTGCTCCCAGGCGACCGTCTGTTCATCCGCCGTGCGGAACCCCGCGTCGGCGAATACGTGAGGGTGGCGCCGGATCAGCTTGGCCGCCACGGCCTCGACCACGTCATCGAAGGCGAACTCGCCCATCTCCTCGGCGATGCGGCTGTGGAAAACGACCTGGAACAGCAGGTCCCCGAGCTCTTCCTTCAGCTCCTTCAGGTCATTCCGCTCGATGGCGTCGGCGACCTCATAGGCTTCCTCGACGGTGTAGGGCGCGATGGTTGCGAAGGTCTGCTCCACGTCCCATGGGCAACCGCCCTGCGGGTCGCGGAGGCGGGCCATCACCGAGAGCAGGCGCTGGATCGGGGAAGGGGAGGGCGAGGCGTCCGTCATGCGCCTTCTTGGGCGAGACGGGCGCGGGCGTCCAGCGCGGCGCGGATCTCGGCGTGGCGGGCCTGGTCCAGGGGATAGCCGCGCAGCACCCAGGCGGACAGCAGGAGCAGCAGAACGGGAAGGCCGATGAAGGCGATCTCCAGCCAGCGGATGACCTCAGGCGTGTTGGCGAGCACCTGACCGGCGCCGCGGGCCCGTTCCGCCTCCGCCTCGGTCACGAACCCCGCTGCGTCGAGCAGCGCGAAAGTCAGGACGGACGCCGCGTAACCGATCTTGGAAGTGGCGTTGAGGACGGAAAACAGCAGGCCGGTCCGGTCGGCGTCCTGCTCCAGCCTCACCTGGTCCGAGACATCCGCCATCATGGCCCGCAGCAGCAGGTCGGCGGCTCCGAAGGCCAGGCCGGTAACGAAGATGGCCGACGCGGTGAGGGGTAGACTGCCGCCGGGCAACAGCATCCCTGTGGCGAACAGGGAGACGGCGAAGAAGATGCTGGCAGCCCCCAGCGCCCGATGCTTGCCGATCTTCTGAGCAAGCCAGGCCCAGAGCGGCGCGCCCACAAGGCCGGCGACGAAATAGACCGGCAGCAGGATGGTGGTGTCGGCCCGATCGAACCCGCGCGCCTGTTCGAAGAAGTAGAAGAACAGCACGCCTACCGTGCCGCGTGCGGCGCCCAGCATGAGATCCGACGCCAGCAGACGGCGCATCGCCGTCATGCGGAAAAGACCGGCATAGGCTTTCAGACTGCCATGCGCCGGCGGGTTGGCGCTGCGCGGCTCCGGCGTGAAGAGGAAGGTGACCGCCAGGGTGAGCGGCAGGGCGCCGAGGATGAACCAGCCCTGCATGCGCACGGCGCCCACGTAGTCGCCATAGCCCCCGTTGAGCACGATGGGCGGAATGGCCAGCACGGCCAGCACGCCCACGATATTGGCGGCCTGCCACCACCCGTAGATGCGCGACCGCTCATCGTAGTCCGGCGACAGGACCGCGGCCCAGCTCATCTGCGACAGGAGGCTGATCGAATAGCCCACGTACATGATGACCAGCCAGGTCGTCAGGTAGGCGGCGGATGCGCCGCGCTGGACCATGAACAGCATGAACACGGACGCCATCAGGATCGGCATTCCGGCGCCCATCCACACCCGGTAGCGGCCCCAGCGCGTCGAGGTACGGTCGATCAGCATGCCGAGAAAGGGGTCGACCACTACGTCGGCGAGGCGGACCAGCAGGAAGACCAGTCCGACGTAGGCCTGGCTGACGCCAATGTGGTCCGAATAGAACTCGGGCAGGGTCACATAGACCGGCAGCCCCAAGGCGGCGTAGGGCAGACAGCTGGCGGCGAAGGCGGCCAGGATCCGGTTCGGGCGGCGCGCGGCTGGGGCGTCGGTCATCCGGGTCTCCGATGCGCGCGACTCGCCCGCGCCATCGACGATCTCATACGGCGCCGCTGGGTCCGTCTAGCGCCGGAAGGGTACGGGCCGCCCAAAGCTGAGGGTCCGCCAGATCCACTCGAGCGGTCCGTACCTGAAGACAGCCAGCCACAGGGGCGACCAGACCAGCTGCAACAGCCAGATTCCGCCGACAATCAGCGCCAGATCGGCGTGGCTCATCGTTCCGAACAAGCCCATGCCGCGTGCGCCGTAGAAGATGCCGGTCATGATCAGCGACTGGGTCAGGTAGTTGGTGAACGCCATCTGGCCGGTGGCTGCGAGCGGACGGGTCAGAGCCTTCAGGGGCGTCTTCAGCAAGAGGCAGACGACGCCGACGTATCCGAGGGTGACGGCCGGCGCGAGCAGGGCGTTAAGCGTGCTGCGCACGGCCTGGGCCACAGGATCGGCCAGCCCGGCGGCGACTTCCCGGGACACGGCCCAGCCGATGGCGGCAAGGGCCGCGGCGCCCGCGACGACAAGCAGAAGGTAGAAGATCGCTCCGCGCCGCGCTGTCAGGACGCCGGTCTTGAAAAGCCCCATGCCGATCAGCATCAGCCCCATGCTCGTGGGGATGAAGAAGGCGGCGGAACCGACCACGACAGACCAGTTCTGCAGCGCCTGGGCCTGAACCTGCGCGAGATCGCCGGTATAGGCCGCGATCTCCGCCCGAGCGCCCTCTGCCCCGACCCAGGCCATGCTCTGCTCCAGCATTTCCGCCGGCAGGAAGGCGAGCGCCCAGTAGCTCAAGGATTCGAGGGCGGCGAAGGCGAGGTAGAGCACGCCGCCCAGCATGAAGAGCTTGCGCGGCTCCCAGTTTCGGAAGAGGGCGGCGATGGCGCCGGCGATGGCGTAGGTGAGCAGGATGTCGCCATACCAGATCACGGCGCCATGGATCAGACCGATCACGGCCAGCCAGATCAGTCGCCGCTTCAGAACGCGGCTACGGTCCGCGACCCCGCGTTCCTCGCCGGCGATCAGAAGGATCGACACCCCGAACAGCAGCGAGAAGAGGGTGACAAACTTGCGTTCGAAGAACACCCGGACGGCGGCCCACACCGAAGTCGAAGTCTCGTCCAGCGGCCCCAGCACCAGAGGGTCCATCATCGCCGCCATTGGCATCGAGAAGAACGGCGCGTTGACGGCGAGAATGCCGAGAATCCCCACGCCGCGAAGAACGTCCAGGCTGGTGTAGCGGTCGGCTTGCGGCGTCATTCGTGGTCCCCCTTCACCCCGAGGATTAACCAGTTCGGCGGCTGCGCCAACCGTGACGGTTGTTGCGCAGGCGCGGCGAGCGGTGTTTTCTTCAGATCGGGGCGTTGACGAGGATGGACGGACCGATGTCCAGGCGCATCGCAGGGTTGCTGGGCGCCGTCGCGATGGCGGCGACCGGCCTGGCCTTCCCGCCGACGGCTCAGGCGCAATCGGCGGCCGCCGACCCCGCCTACGCCACCTGCGGCGAGGCCGACCACCCCTTCGCCGAGGCTGCGCTCAAGAACGCTGACTTGATCGACACCATGGAATGGGCGCCGTTCGGCGTCGCCGAAAAGGGCTGGGAGATCTACGCGCCCCTTCTACAGCGCGAGATCGGCGTCACCTGCGGGTTCGGCACCGCCGTTTTCGCCCAGGGCGTCGCTGAGCTCCAGACGCGGCACGGGCTCAAATCCGACGGCGTTTTCGGGCCCGACACCTTCACCGTCCTCAAAGGCCTGCTGCAGGAGCGCCGTCCGTTCGTCATGGCGCGGGTTCGGGGCGAATGCCCTGCCGCGCCCGCGACCTTCATCATGACCAACCTTCCCGGGCGCGAGGACACCTATGGCCGCGAAGACCGCAGGCTGAGGGGCGATGCGCTCGTCGCCTATCGCGCCATGGTCGAGGCGGCGCGGCGCGACGGCGTCCTGGCCCGCAATCCCGGGGCCCTGACCATCTTCTCGGGCTATCGGCAGCCGGACGCGGACGGCGAACGCTGCGCCATCGAGGGCAATTGCGACGGGAAACGGCGCGCCGCCTGCTCGCCTCACGGCACCGGGTACGCCGTCGATCTCAATCTCGGCCACCTGCCGGAATCCCGGATCGACTCGACCGCGCCCGCCAACCGGCTCTTCCAGACGCGCACGGAGGCCTATCGCTGGCTGGTGCGCAACGCCCATCGCTTCGGGTTCGTGAACTACGTTTTCGAGCCTTGGCACTGGGAGTGGGTCGGCGAGGCGTCGACGGCGGAGAGCGTCGCCTTGCCCGCCGTCGCCAACCAACAGGCCCCATGACCCAAAAGCACCGCATCTACACTACGAGTGTCGCCAGCGTTTACCCGCACTACGTCGCCAAGGCCGAGAAGAAGGGGCGGAGCCGGGAGGAGGTCGACCAGATCATCTCGTGGCTCACCGGCTATGGTCCGGAACAGCTGGCATGCCGGCTGGAAGACAAGACCGACTTCGAGACCTTCTTCGCCGAAGCGCCCCGGCTGAACCCGGCGCGCGTCGAGGTGAAGGGCGTCATCTGCGGCGTGCGCATCGAGGAAATCGAGGATCCGCTGATGCGCGAGATCCGGTATCTCGACAAGCTGGTCGATGAACTGGCGAAGGGCCGGCCGATGGAGAAGATCCTCCGAGGCTCAGCCTAGCCGTTCCGTGCGCCGGAGGCTTCGGCGCGCAGCCAACCGGCGAAGGCTTCGAGCGCGGCGCTGGGCGGCTTCCACGTCAGCCGCGTCAGCCAGTAGGCTCCCGTCGTCACCGTCACGTCGAAGGGCTGGACCAGCCTGCCGTCGGCAAGGGCGCGCTCGAACAACAGGGGAGGGGCGAGTGCAACGCCTTCCCCCTGCATCGCGGCTTCGGCCATGATCCAGGAGTTATCGAACAGCGGGCCGCGGAGGGGGAGTTCCTCGACGCCCGCGGCCTCGAACCAGGCCGGCCAGTCCTGCGGCCGGTAGGACCTCAGCAGCACATGACCCGCCAGGTCTCGAGGCTCCAGCATCCGCTCGGCGAGCACGGGCGCGCACAGGGGAGACAGGGGTGCGTCGAACAGACGCTCGGCCTCAGCCCCGTGCCAGGCGCCGTCGCCGAAACGGATGGCGCAGTCGAGGCCCTCTCCGGCGAGGTCGACCTTGTTGTTGTTGGTCAGGAGCCTCAGGTCCACGAACGGATGCGCTGTCCTGAATGAAGCCAGGCGAGGCATCAGCCAGCCCACAGCGAAGGCCCCCACGACGCCAACGGTGAGCACCTCACGGAGGCGGCCACCCTCGAAGCGTTCGAGCAGCCTGTCGATCCGTTCAAAGGATTCCGCCAGCACCGGGGTGAGGGCGACGCCCTCGTCGGTCAGGACCAGGCCGCGGGGAGACCGCCGGAACAGCCTGGCGCCGAGCCGTTCCTCCAGGCCCTTGACCAGATGGCTGACCGCCGCCTGGGTGACGCAAAGTTCGTCCGCCGCCCGGGTGAAAGACAGGTGGCGGGCCGACGCCTCGAAGGCTCGGAGAGCGTTCAGCGATACTGCGGGGCGCGCCATCGTCGCCTTAGAAAAAGTAATGAGGGGCGGAAGCTAACATCGATTGCGCCGGCGTCGCCAGCGCGCGACGATCCCTTCACTCTAACGGTTCGCGCCTGAGGCGGGAGAAGTGCGCATGAGCAAAGCTGCAGGCCGCGAAACGGGGATCCCGGGCGTCGCGCCCTCACGCCGCAGCCTCATCGGCATGGGGCTCGGGGCAGGGGTCCTGGCCGCCTGCGCCACCACGCCCAGGCCTGCGCCCGGCCTTACCGCGCAGGGCATCCTGCGTCCGATCAAGGTCTCGGCCGATCGCGTGACCCGAGTCGTCGTCGGCCTGCGGCCGTTCCGGCCAGCCGGTTTCGTGGTGAAGGCCGAGCCGCTGGGCGGCAAACGGCTGGTGCACAATTACGGCCACGGCGGCTCCGGCATCACCCTGTCCTGGGGCACGGCCCAGCTGGCCGCCGATCTGGCCGGTCCGGTGTCCGGCGTGCGCTGCGCCGTGATCGGGGCAGGGGTCGCGGGCCTGACCACGGCGCGCATCCTGCAGCAGCGCGGGGCGCAGGTGACGATCTACGCCGAGGCGCTTCCGCCCCTGACCACCTCGAACATCGCAGGCGGCCACTGGTGGCCCACCACCGTGTTCGACAGCGACGCGGCCGACGTCGCCTTCCGACAACAGTTTCACGCCGCGACCCGGCTGTCCTATCGCTATTTCCAGACCCAGCTCGGCGGACCCTACGGAGTGAGCTGGCGCCGCAGCTACACGCTCTATGACGAGCGGCGCGATTTCGGGCCTTTCACGCGCGCGTTGGAAGACGTGGCGCCGGAAATGGCAGTGCTCGCGCCGGGCCAGCATCCGTTTGGCCAGGCCTGGGTGCAGCGCTACGCCACCATGATGATCGAGCCCGCCGTCTTCCTGCAGGCCGTGCTCGAGGACGTGCTGGTCGCTGGAGGTCGCGTGGAGGTGCGCCGCTTCCGTGAGCCGGCGGAGCTGGCGGTGCTGCCCGAGACCGTGGTGTTCAACTGCACGGGGCTCGGGGCGCGGGACCTGTTCGGCGACCAGGCGCTGACGCCGGTGCGCGGCCAGCTGGTGGTGCTGCTGCCGCAGGCTGAGCTCGACTACAACCTGATGGCGGGACCGACCTACATCTTTCCCCGCAGCGATGGCGTCATCATCGGCGGCACCTTCGAACGCGGCCAGTGGGACACAGCGGCGGATCCCGCAGTGACGGCGCGCATCCTGGAGAGGGCGGCCCAGACGGCAGGCCGGTTGCAGGTCTAGGCTCCGCCGCGACCGAAACATAACTCGCCTAAGATATATTATGGGCAATACGAGGACGGTCATGCCGTTGCGGCCGTTGCGGCTCCTCGCTGGCCCACGGCTCCTTGCGGCCCGGCGGGTTCCTTCGCATCCTCCGCGGACGCTGTCGGGGAAACGTCATGGACGAAGCGCTGCAGAACACAAGCTCGAGCCGGGTCGACGCCTTCGTCGACGCCGCCTTCGCCTTCGCCATCACCTTGCTCGTCGTCTCGGGCGACGCCTTGCCCAGGACTCTCGACGACCTGCTGGCCGCCGTCGCGCAGATTCCCGCCTTCGCGGCCGGCTTCGCGCTACTGGCGCTCTTCTGGTGGTCGCACCACAGCTACCGAAAGCTTCACCGCACGGATGACGCCCCCGGCCTGCTGCTCAGCCTGATCATCGTCTTCGTCGTCATGATTTACGTCTATCCGCTTAGATTGCTTGGCGAATCGACGGCCTTCTATCTCTCCGGGCGAACCCTTCCAGGGTCGCCCATCGTTCAGTCGCCCGGCGACATGAAGGCGCTGTACCTCATCTACGGCGTGGGCTTCGTGGCGCTGGCCCTTCTGTACGTCCTGCTGTTTCGCCATGCCCGGCGTCAGAGCGAACGGTCTGAGATCGCGGACGAAGCCAGGATCAGCGAAGCCTGCTGGATGATCGCCGGCGGCGTCGGCCTGGCGTCCATTCTGCTGGCTGTCCTGCTGCCGACGGGCCCTTGGGCCGCCGGCCTGCCTGGCATGGTCTACATGCTCATCCCGGTGGGCGTGATGATCTACATGCGCACCCGCGGGCGGCGGCTGGCGACGCAGGCCACCCCTACAGCCTAAGCGTAAGCCCGTCATAGGCCGGCTCGACCCCAGCGGGCAGCCGGGCTTTCAGCGTCCCATAGTCCAGGTCGATGTGCAGGTTGGTCAGCACCGCCCGTTCACAGCCAACCCGCTCGATCCATTCCAGAGCCTTGTCGACATGGATGTGGGTCGGATGCGGCGTCCAGCGCAGGGCGTCGAGGATCCACAGGCGCACGCCCGCCAGTGTTTCGAAAGCCTCATCGGGCAGGTCGGAGAGATCGCTGGAATAGGCGGCGTCGCCGATGCGATAGCCGACCGAGCGGATCGGGCCGTGCGCCTGGTCGAAGGTGACGATCGGTATGGGGCCCGACGGGCCATCGACGCTCCACGGCCGGCCATGTTCAGGCAGGGCCGCCGCCCGGGCGATCGCCGGATAGCCCTGTCCGCCCGTGAAGATGTAGTCAAACCGCTGAGCGAGACGCGCACGGGTCGCGTCGTCCATCCAGCACTCGATCTGCGCCCTCGACCGCATGGCGAAAACCCGCAGGTCGTCGATGCCGTGGGTCTGATCGGCGTGGTCGTGAGTGTAGAGAACCGCATCCAGCCGTCGGACGTCGGCCGCAAGCATCTGCGCGCGGAAGTCCGGCGAGGTATCGACGACCACAGTGGTCGCCTCATCTCCCGGCCCGCCCCCGGGGCGCCGGACGAGCAGCGAGCATCGAGTGCGACGGTTCCTCGGATCGGCCGGATTGCAGTCGCCCCAGTCGCCGTCCGAGCGCGGCACGCCGCCCGACGAACCGCAGCCGAGCACCGTGTACTCGAACTCGACGCTCACGGACGCGGGATCCGGTCGAAAAGGGCGAAGAAGGCGTCCTCGGTGCGGCCCTCCGCCTCCTCGACGCTCCAGCCGCGGATGGCCGCGAGCTTGTCGAGGACGTGGGTGACGTAGGCCGGTTCGTTGCGTCGCCCCCGCATGGGAACGGGGGCAAGGTAGGGGCAGTCGGTCTCGACGATGATGCGCTCCGCCGGCATGTCGCGGATGACTGAGCGCACCTCTTCCGCCGCCTTGAACGTTGCGATCCCCGACACCGAGAACCACGCGCCGAGTTCCGCCGCCTTTTTCGCGAGTTCGGGTCCGCTCGTATAGCAGTGCATGAGAAAGCGGAACGGCCCCTTCCCCATCTCCTCTTCGAGGATGGAAGCCATGACCGCGTCGGCCTCGCGGGTATGCACCACCAGCGGCAGGCCGCTTTGGCGGGCGGCGGCGCAATGGACGCGGAACACCTGGGCCTGGATGTCCCGGGGACTCCAGTCGTAGTGGAAATCGAGCCCACACTCACCGATCCCGACCACCCTGGGCCTGGCTGCGAGCGCTAGCAGATCTGCGACCGCGAGATCCGGGTTCTCCACCGAGTAATGCGGATGCGTTCCCACGGTGCACCAGATGTCGGGGTGGGACATCGCGATGGCGTGGGTTTGGTCGAACGTCGAGACCTTGTCCGAGATCTCCACCATCAGGCGCACGCCGGCCTCGCGCGCCCGGGCGATGACCTCGTCCCGGTCCGGGTCGAAGTCGGCGTGGTGCAGGTTCACGTGACTGTCGATGATCATGTCAGGCCGCCCCGCGCACGGCCTTCAACTCGGCCAACAGCGACCAGAACACGTCGGCGCGATCGAGGTTCAGCGCCTCCGCCTCGCCAGGCGCCCTGGCCAGGCGGTCCCACAGCGTCGCCCAGCGCTCGACGGCTCCGGCGGCGACGCCGTCTGTCACGTGCGCACGAACCGCTTCGGCCAGCCGGTCCAGGAACAGGTCGAAGCGCCGCTGCCCTTCCGTCCCGCGGAAGCGGTCGGCCACCGACAGGAGCTCGGCCTCGCCGGGAGGATCGCCCTCGACCAGGGCGCGCGCCGCCGCATCCATGGCAAGAGCCTCGCTGGTCGCCAGTGTCAGCGCGCGCCCCGGGGCGCCGCGCGCCATTCCCGCCACCGCGGCGACCTGCTCGGCCGGAAGATCGCTCCGCGCCCGGAGGAACCCGGCGACGGCCTCCTCCGGCCATGGCTGGAAGGTCAGCCTGCGGCAACGCGAACGGATGGTGGCCATGAGCCGTCCCGGCGCGTGGGCCACCAGAAACAGCACGCCGCGTTCCGGCGGTTCCTCAAGTGTCTTGAGCAAGGCGTTGGCCGCATTGATATTCATGTCATCGGCGGCGTCGACGATAGCCACGCGGTAAGCGGCCTGCGACGGCGTTTTCGCAAAGAACTCGGGGAGTGTCCGCGCGGCGTCGACCGAAATGAACTTCTTGACCTTGTCGCCCTCCACCTCCCGCTCCAGCACGAGGAAATCGGGATGCGAGCCGGCGATGATCATGCGGTTTACGTGGTCATCCGGGGAGGAGCCCAGCAAACCGTAATCGGGATCCGGCCGCGCGCCGAGGAGCCGCCGCGCCGCCCTGTAGGCGAACGTGGCCTTCCCCACGCCCTCGGGTCCGCACAGCAGCCAGGCGTGGTGCAGGCGCTCGCGCCGCAGGGCGTCGAGGAATTCAGCTTCGACGCCTTCCCCGCCCTCATAGGTGAAGACTTCACGCGGATGCGGAGGAGGCTCAGCCATGGGCGCCGGCTCCTTCGGCGAGCTCCGGCAGACGACGCAGAGCCTCCCAGACTGCCGCTGCGACCGACGCCTGGTCTTCGGCGGCGTCCACGACGGCGTATCGTGCGCGGTCCCTGGCTGCGAGAGCCAGGAACCGCTGGCGCAGCCGCTCGTGGAACTCTGCGCCCTTGCTCTCGAATCGGGCCTGGAACATGTCGCGGCCGAAGGCGCGCTCGAGGCCGACCTCAACTGGCAGATCGAAGATCAGGGTCAGGTCCGGCTGGTCGGCGCCGACCACTTCGGCGTCGATCGCGTCGATCACCTCCACTGCGACGCCGCCGCCTGCGCCCTGGTAGGCACGGGTGGAATCCGAGAACCGATCGCAGACAACCCAGGCTCCCCGCGTCAGCGCCGGGCGTATGGTGCGATCGAGGTGATCTGCGCGCGCTGCGTACATAAGGAGGGTTTCGGCGAGCGGAGACCAGCGGTCGGCGCCGCCGGTGACGACCAGTTCCCGCACCGCCTCGGCGTTCGGGGAACCGCCCGGTTCGCGGGTCAGGACGACTTCGAGGCCACGCAGCCGCAGGCGCTCGGCGAGGATGGCGGCCTGGGTGGACTTGCCGGCCCCCTCCCCGCCTTCGAAAGTGATGAATCTGCCACGGCTCACGCGCCGCACAATGGCGGCTAATGCGCCGGGCGCAACAGCCTGCTGCGTTAAATTCTCAGCCCCGGCCGGCCGGGCCGATGTATCGCACCCGAACCCGGGTGACGCCCTTCTTCTCGAAGCCGAGTTCGTCGGCGGCCGCGCGCGACAGGTCGATGATGCGCCCGTCCACAAAGGGGCCACGGTCATTGACCCGAACGCGGATCGACTTGCCGTTCTCGAGGTTGGTCACCTGGACGATCGACGGCAGGGGCAGGGTCTTGTGAGCCGCGGAGATGCGCCACTCGTCGAAAATCTCGCCCGTGGCCGTCGGCCGCCCATGGTGGATCGTGCCGTACCAGGATGCCAGACCGACCTCCTCGTAATCCGGCTGCGCCTTCGGCGTGTACCAGCGGCCATTGACCTTGTAGGGCCGCATCGTGCCGGAGACTGGCTTGGCGTCGCGATCGACCCGCGTATCCGCCCGGACGGCGGGCGCACGTTCCTCGAGTGTCGCATAGCGGGGGCTGGCGCAGGCCGTCAGCCAGAATCCACACGCGATGAGGATCAGCGCACGCACGAGCCCCGCCGCCTTGATCTCGGAAAAGATGTCGCCCATGCCCCGCAAGTCCCGGTTCAGCGGCGAAATTCTAGGCCGCCGGTCTCAACAGCCTCTTAAACCCGCGCGGCGAAGTGGTAAGAGGCGCGCTCCGGACGGGTGGCCGAGTGGTTTAAGGCAGCGGTCTTGAAAACCGCCGTGGGTTTGCGCCCACCGTGGGTTCGAATCCCACCCCGTCCGCCACGCCCCTGACCTCGCTGGGCGGTTCGGACGCCTTGCCATCGCCGCCGGCAGGGGCCAATTCCCGGCCTTCGGGAGGAGATCAAGCCAGTGCCGGAACGTTCTCGTTCGGTCGACCGCCGCGCGCTTCTTCGCGCAGCCTTCGCCTTTGGCGGCGGCGCCGTGGGGGCGTCCCTTTTGCCGTCGTGGGCGCGAGCGGCGTCCGAGGGCGCCAGGCCCCCGGCGCTCACCGGCGAAGACATCCGTCTCACCATTGGCCATGCGCCGGTCCGCATCGATGGCAGGCAGGGCCATGCGGTAGCGATCAACGGAACAGTGCCTGGACCGCTGATCCGGTTGCGTGAGGGCCAGAACGTCCGTCTGTCGGTGACCAACAACCTCGACGAGGACACCTCCATTCACTGGCACGGGCTGCTGGTGCCGTTCCAGATGGACGGCGTTCCCGGCGTCAGCTTCCCGGGCATCCGCCCGGGCGAGACCTTCGTCTACGAGTTCCCCATCCAGCAGTACGGCACCTACTGGTACCACAGCCATTCGGACCTGCAGGAACAGTCGGGCCATTACGCGCCGATTGTCATCGATCCGGCCGGCGCGGATCCGGTGGCCTATGACCGGGACCACGTCATCGTGCTCTCGGACTACACCTTCATGCATCCGCATCTGGTGTTCCGGCGCCTGAAGCAGCAAGGCGGGGTTTTCAACTACCAGAAGCAGACCATCGAGGGGCTGCTGGCCGGGCGCGACCAGATGCTGGCCGAGCGCATCGAGTGGGCGAAGATGCTCATGGATCCGACCGACATCTCCGATGTCACGGGCGCGGTCTTCACCTTCCTGATCAATGGGCACGGCCCGGAAGACAACTGGACCGGCCTGTTCCGGCCCGGCGAGCGAGTGCGCCTGCGTTTCGTCAACGCCGCGGCCCAGACCGTCTTCAACGTCCGCATTCCCGGCCTGAGAATGACGGTGGTGCAGGCGGACGGTCAGCACGTCCGCCCGGTTGAGGTGGACGAGTTCCAGATCGGCAACGCCGAGACCTACGACGTCGTCGTCCAGCCTGCGGAAGAACGCGCCTACACGCTGGTGGCCGAGGCCAGCGACCGTTCGGGTATGGGCCGAGCGACCCTGGCGCCACGTCCCGGGATGACGGCGGAGGTCCCTCCCCTGCGCGAGCGCCCACTGGTGACCATGCGCGACATGGGGATGGACATGTCCGCCCATGGCAGCGGGGCGCATGGGGCGGTCGACCATGCCGCCATGGACCACGCGGCCATGGGCCACGGCTCGGCGCCGACGCCCCCGGGCATGGGCCCGCCCCGCGTTCGGGGATCGGATGTGATGGGTGACATGGAAGGCATGGACATGGACATGCTCGATCCATCGAAAGCCCCACAGGTCGAGATGGGGCCGGGCGTGCAGATGATCGCGCCGATGCCCATGGACCGAACCGGCGAGCCGGGCCAGGGGCTCGAAAGCGTCGGCCACCGGGTCCTGGTCTACCGGGACCTGGTGGCGCTGGAGCCGAACCCCGACACACGGCCCCCCGAACGGGCTCTGGAGATCCGTCTGACCGGGAACATGGAACGGTTCATGTGGGGCTTCGACGGCAAGAAATTCAGCGAGGGCCCCGAGCCCTACGCCTTCCGGCACGGCGAGAGGGTGAGGATCAGCCTGGTCAACGACACCATGATGACCCACCCCATCCATTTGCACGGACACTTTTTCGAACTGGTGCACGGCCCGGTCGGCCATATGCCGCGAAAACACACGGTGAACGTTCTTCCGGGAGGGAAGGTCACCTTCGACATGACAGCGGAGGCTGGTGACTGGGCCTTCCACTGCCACATGCTCTACCACATGCACGCGGGCATGTTTCAGGTCTTCAAGGTCCGAACGGTCGAGGGGAAGCCGGCATGAATTGCGCCTTTCTCCTCGCCGTCGCCGGGTCGGCGCTGGCCACGCAGGCGCTCGCTCAGGACCCGCACGCCGGCCACCACCCGGCGGGCGAGCCGCCAGCAGAGGCGGCGGCCGATCCGCATGCGGGACAACACGTTGCGCCGCCTGCAGTCGACTCTCATGCGGGTCACGACGCGCCCGCAGCGGTCGACCCTCACGCCGCTCACTCGCCGACTCCTGCGCCCGACGAGGATCCGCATGCCGGACATGGCGCGGGCGCCGCAACGCCCGACCCCCACGCCGGGCACGGGTCTCCCGCTTCCGACGCTGATCCTCACGCGGGACACGGGCCTCCGGCCGGCGGCCTGACCGGGGCTGACCTCCCCGTGGGTGGCGCCGCGCCCCCTCCGACGCCGGCGAACTCGCTCGCGGACGATTACTTCGGCGGGGATGCGATGGATCGCGCGCGCGCGATACTGGCCGAGGAGCATGGCGGCGGGCGGCATTCACAACTGATGCTGAATACCGCCGAGCTCCGCGCCGGATCGGGTGAAACCGGCTACGCCTGGGACATCGAGGCGTGGTGGGGCGGCGACATCAACCGGCTCGTCGTGAAGACCGAGGGCGAAGGCGCGGGCGGTGAGGGAGTCGAGGCGGCCGAGGTCCAGTTGCTCTATTCGCGGGCCGTGGGGCGCTACACCGACCTGCAGCTCGGCCTGCGTCACGATATCGAGCCCGATCCCTCCAAGACCTGGGCGGTCGTCGGCGCCGAAACCCTCCTGCCCTACTGGTTCGAGGCTGAGGGGGCGCTGTTCGTGTCTGAAGACGGCGACGTGACCGGGCGGCTGGAAGGCAGCTACGACTTGCGCCTGACCCAGCGGCTCGTGCTCCAGCCGCAGGCGGAACTCGGCCTTGCCGCGCAGGACATCCCCGAGATTGGCCTGGGTTCCGGCCTGACCCACATCGAACTCGACCTGCGCCTGCGCTACGAGATCCGCCGCGAGCTCGCGCCCTATGTCGGAGTCTCCTGGGAGCGGAGTCTCGGCGGCACGGCCGATCTTTCGCGCGCCGCCGGGGAAGACGCCGAGGAGACCCGCTTCACGGTCGGCCTCCGCGCCTGGTTCTGAACCAGGCGCTCAGCCGAAGGCGGCGCGAAGCTCCTTGAGCACCGCCAGGGATGCGCAGACGTCGTCGAACATCAGCCGCGCGCGGTGCTGGCCGTCCTGGGCCTTGAACATGCTGCCCGGCTCGAACCGGTCCTTGCCGGTCACCGCGAACAGGGCGTCCTGGCCGTCGACGTAGCCGAACAGCTTGCCCTTGCCCCGCAGGGCCAACAGACGGTCGCGCAACTGCTGCGACCCGAGCACGGCCATCGCCCGGGAGGGGTTGGTCGCATACACCTCAAAGCGCTTCTCGAACTCGGGGTGGCTTTCGAACTTCACCCGCTGCATGCCGGAGGCCGGCTTGAAGAAGTTGAACATCCCGCGGTCCGGGACGATGACCAGGGCGTCTTCGCCGCCGCCGGTCGAGAACCCGTACATCTGGCCCTGGAAGACGGTCGACTTGTTCTTGTCGTTCCCCGATTGCAGATGCGCCTCGTAGAAGGCGAAGGGCCGGCCCCGCTCATCCTGGCCCCGGAACAGGTCGGTGAAGGTCTCATCCGACAGCCAGGATCCGAACAGCGACTTGCGCGCGCTGGCGTAGAAGGGAGGCTCGAAACCCTCGGCGGCGTAGCTCATGCCGCCACGAGCCGCCAGGCTCTCCAGCATGGGCTGCTTCAACCCGCGTTTGACCTTCTCGATCGGGCGGTAGGCGAAAATCAGCGTCGCCACCAAGCCGCCGACAAGCACGATACCGGCGAGGAGCGAAGAGACCGAGACGGCCAGAAAGGTGGCGACGCCCGTCCCGACGATGCCGCCGATCAGGATCATCCCGAACTGTTTGACCGCCCCCGCTCGGGCGGTCTCGACAGTGGCGATCTGGGTACGCACGGCGTCGCTGTTGCAGATCTCGTCGAAGTGCTCTGCGGTGAATTCAGTCATGTCTTTCCCCCCGGCGCCGGCAAGGCGCGCCCGCCGCACTCGCGCGGCAAGCAATTGATAGCATTGCTTCGGACGTCCGCCAGAGGTCCGCTGGATTTTACCCCACACAATCAGACGCTAAGCGCAGCGCCGACTGGATGATCGACGATTTGTCGCCGCTCTCGGAAACCGAACTGCGGCCTGACGGTTGGTTCCACGGCTCGCCAAGTCGGGCCGAAGACAATGGATGTCTCACCATGAAACCGTCATGCCTCGCCCTTCCGGCCGCCATCCTCCTGCTCGCGGGCCCCGCCTGGGCCCAGACGGAGACCGATGCCGTCAAGAAGGATGGCGACCCCACGGTCGTCGGATCACCCGCCAACCCTGAGCAAGGTCCGGACAGCGCAGCCGAAGCTCAGACAGTCGCGCCCGCGCCGACGACTGCCGCCGCGCCGACGCGGCTCTACACCGATCCGGCGCCGGCCACGACGGCTACGCGGACAGTCGCCAATGCGCCGATACCGGACACCGCCGAAAACAGGGAAAGGTTCGGCGGGCCCCTGTCACGAGCCGGCAAGCGCACGGAGCCCGCAGGCAACTGACGAGGCAGTTTGCAGCCGGCCGATGAAGGCCTAATTCTCACGCGTGAGAAAGGCGCCGGCGAACAACCCCCTGGGCCTGTCCCGTCACGGGCTGGAACTCGCGCGGGCGTTGATCGGCCGACTGCACCAGGAAGCGCTCGACAAGGCGGCCCTGGGCGCCTGCCCGGACGCCAGGGATCTCCTGATCGAAGGCGATAACGGGTCGTTGCGCGCGCGTCTTTATGTCCCGCCGGGGGCGGATGCGCCGGGTCCGCTGCTGGTGTTCTTCCACGGCGGCGGCTTCGTTTTGTGCAACGTGGAAAGTCACGACGCGCTCTGCCGACGGCTCGCAGGCGCCTCGAGGGTCCGGCTGCTCTCCGTCGATTACAGGCTTGCCCCCGAGCACCGCTTCCCGGCCATGCACCGCGACGCGGCCGCGGCGTTCCGCTGGGCCGTCCAGAAGGCGCACGAACTGGGCGCGGACCCTCGACGCATCGCCGTCGGCGGGGACTCCGCCGGCGGTCACATGGCCGCCTGGACGGCGCTGGAAGCCTCCACCCGCCCCGCCGGGTTGCTTCTGCTCTATCCCCTGCTCGACGTCGGCGAGACCGAGTGGGTCGGCAGCTCGCTCAAGGACTTCAGATTCCTGGGTCGCGCGGCGGTGTCCTATATCCGACGCCAGATCGATGACTACCGATCCGAGGGCGGCGCGCTGGACGGCTTCCGGATCGCGGATCGAGATCTCGCCAGGCTCCCGCCGACCGTCCTGGTGGAGGTCGGACTGGATCCGCTGAGCCCCGGGATCCGCGCCTTCGGCGAGAAGGCGCGGGCCGCAGGAACGTCGATTGAACATCGCTGCTGGCCCCGCCTCGCTCACGGCGCGTTCAACTTCGCCTACCTGTCCCGGCAGGCGCGACAGGCCATAGACGAGACCGGGGTCGAGCTGGGCAAGATGCTGGGGGTCAGGCCCTAGTCCCGGCGCTCATGCCGGAACATCATGCGCCGCTCACCCTTCAGTTCGTCCTCCTCCAGGAAACCGGAGCGGTTCCTGTCCATCTCCTGGAAATGCTCGCGCATCGGTCCCGCGAACTCCTCGAACGACACCTTCCCGTCCTTGTTCGCGTCAAGATTGCCAGGACCATGTCGCACGATGCGCACGTCGCGCTCCCCGCCCCCGTGGTGTGCAGGTCCGCCATGGTGGCCGCCGCCCGGTCCCCCGGTCTCGATTTCGATTTCCTCGCCGCCCGGCCCCTTGCTGCGATGACGGAATTCGTCGCCCGCCAGCCTGCCGTCGCCGTCCTTGTCGAGCCTGGCGAACATTCGGTCGTGCAAGGCGCGGAACTCTTCGCGTGTCACCGCGCCGTCCTTGTCCGCGTCCATGCCGCGGGGACCGTCCCCCCCCATCACGACAATTCGCTCTTCGATGCGCTCAGCGGGCTCACCGGCGGCGACGGCGGCGCTGGCGGCCAGCGCCAGGGCGGCGCCCAGGGTCAGGACTTTCAGAGACATGCACATTCATCCTTGCTTGCGGTCGGCAGACGACCGGGTCCTCCGCAGAGAGACCACAGCATGTGGCGCGGGGATTTCGTATCGTGTCGCTTCTGAAACAGCTTCGTGCGGGGCCTGTTTCAGGCGTGAAATACGGCTACGTCTGAGCCGTGGGAGAACACGCGCGAAGCTGGCGAAGACCGCGATGATCGAAACCGACGTCCAGACCGCAAGAATTCTCGTCGTCGACGACGATCCTGGCGTGCGCGACGTCCTGTCCGACTTCCTGCGAGGGCACGGCTACGCCGTTGAGGCGGTCGGAGATGGCCGGACTATGGACGAGGCCCTTGGCCGGTTCGCACCGGACCTGGTGGTGCTGGACCTGATGATGCCCGGCGAAGATGGCCTGTCGATCTGCAAACGTTTGTCAGCGGCGGACGGGCCCGCGGTGATCATGCTCAGCGCCATGGGCGAGGAGACCGACCGCATCGTTGGGCTCGAACTGGGCGCTGACGATTACCTCCCCAAGCCCTGCTCGCCCCGGGAGCTGCTCGCCCGCACAAGGGCTGTCCTCCGCCGCCGCCGCGAAGTCCCCCAGGAGGCCGGCGTAACGATGATCGAGTTCGACGGCTGGACCCTGGATCTGGTGCGCAGGGAACTGCGCTCCGCCTCCGGGGTGGCGGTGAACCTCTCGGGTGGGGAGTTCCACCTTCTGCGGGTGTTGGTCGAACGACCCGGACGGGTGCTCACGCGCGATCAGCTGCTCGATCTCGCCCGGGGCCCGGCCAGCGACGCCTTCGACCGCGCCATCGACGTGCAGATCAGCCGCCTGCGACGAAAGCTCCATGACGGAGCCGGCCGTGACCCGATCCGCACCGTACGCGGCGAGGGCTACATGTTCGCCGCCACGCCGAGGCGGCGGTGAAGCGGCCTCGCCTCTCCTCGGCGCCCATCTTCGTCCAGGTCCTGCTTCTGGTCCTGTTCACCCTGGCGGCGGCCCACCTGATCAATGTCGCGGTAGTGCTGTTCCTGCCTGACCCGCGGCCGCTCGGGTTTTCCGTCGCGGAGGCCGCGCGGGCGCTGCAGGGGGAAGCCGTCGTCACCGATCAGGGACAGCGCCTGCGGACGAAGATCGAGGACCGGGAGCCCGAACTCCGCGCCAATGGCCATGAGCCCCTGCAGCCCCTTCTGGCTGGCCTGCTGGCGCGGGAGCTGGGGGTGGAACGCGGGCGCGTGCGGGTCGGGCTCCAGGAGTCCGCGCTGAAGATCCGTCATGCCGTCCACAGCGTTGAACTGACCCGGCGGCGGGACGCGCAGGGCACGGAAGAGGCCGTGACCCAGATGTTCGTCACCGTCGGACCCGAAGCCCCGCCCCGCGGGGAGGTCCGCAAGTTCCGGATGCGTGGGGAGCCTGGGCGAGCGCTGATGTTCCCCGCCTTCTCCGCGGCGCTCCAACGCGCCGATGGTCGTTGGGTGGTGCTCGAACCGTCGCGGCCCTGGCTGTCCCCCTGGCAGCTGCGAACCCTGGTGTGGTTCGGGATCAGCGTTCTGCTGCTCACGCCCCTGGCCTGGCTGATCGCACGACGCCTGGCGCGGCCGATCCACGCCTTCGCCGAGGCGGCGGAACGCCTGGGGAGCGATCCGGGCGCGCCGCCGCTCGAGACGGCCGGGCCAGCCGAGGTCCGGGCCGCCGCGGCCGTCTTCAATGACATGCAGGACAAGCTGCGCCGCTATGTCGAGGCGCGAACCGCCATGGTCGCGGCCATCGCCCACGATCTCCGCACGCCCCTGACCCGCATGCGCTTCCGCATTGAAGGCGCGCCCCCGGAGGTGCGCGACAAGGTCGCCGCCGACATCGAGCAGATGGACGCCATGGTCAGCCAGGCCCTGACCTTCGTCCGCGGAGAGGACATCCGCGCCGAGCGGCTGAGGCTGGACATTGGCGCCCTCGTCCAGTCCGTCGTCGACGACCTGCGCGAGGTGGGCTTGGACGCAGAGTTCGAGGGGGGCGGACTGGTCGTCGAGGGCGATCCTGTCGGCCTGCGCCGACTGGTCACCAACCTGATCGAGAATGCGGTCAAGTTCGGCCGCAGGGCACGGGTTTCCCTGGCCCGCGAGGGCGACTGGGCCCGGCTGCTGATCGAGGACGAGGGCCCCGGCCTGTCCACAGCCGAGCTCGACCGGGTGTTCGAGCCCTTCCATCGCAGCGACCCCGCCCGAGCACCGGGCGCTGGCGGATTCGGTCTGGGATTGCCGGTGGCCCGATCGATCGCCCGCGCCCACGGTGGCGACGTAACGCTTCGGAACCGCTCCGAGGGAGGCCTGGCCGCGTCCGTGCGGCTTCCCCTTCCCGGCTGAGGGGGAACCGCCGGGCCTGCCGCCGCTTTCCTCCCGTGAAGCTGGAGACGACGATGGCCGACAGGCTCGAAACCTACCGCTCGATGCGGGACTTCAAGAAGACGCCCGAACCCAGCGGCAGCAAGAAGGTCGCCAGGACCGACCGCCCCCGTTTCATCGTGCAGAAGCACGCGGCGACCCGCCTCCACTACGACCTGCGACTCGAGCACGACGGCGTGTTCCTCTCCTGGGCGGTGACCAAGGGCCCTTCTCTTGATCCAGGCGACAAGCGCCTGGCGGTGGAAACCGAACCCCACCCGCTGGATTACGGGGACTTCGAAGGCACGATCCCCAAGGATCAGTACGGCGGCGGCACGGTCATGCTGTGGGATCGCGGCTACTGGAAGCCGGACAGCGAGCGCTCCATAGACGCGGCGCTGAAGAAGGGACACCTCGCTTTCACCTTCGACGGCAAGCGCCTGAAAGGACGCTACCATCTCGTGCGCCTGAGGGCGGACCGGGACCGCAATCGCGGCAAGCGGACCAACTGGCTGCTGATCAAGTCAGACGACGAGCACGCGCGCGTGGGCGACGACGACCGGTTCCTGGCCGACACGGACTTCTCCGTGGCCTCAGGCCGCAAGATGGTTCAGATCGCCGAGGGCAAGGGCCGGGCGCCGACGCCCTTCATCACTGCGAAGAAGGGCAAGGCCGCGGCCGTGTGGAAGTCGAACCGGGACGAACCGGAGGCGCCCGAGGAAGTGAAGTCCTTCGCACCCAGAAAGAAGCCTGCCGCACCAAAGCCGGGCGACCTGAAACATGGGCGCAAGGCATCGAAGTTGCCGGACTTCCTCCCGTTCCAGCTGTGCAAGCTGGTTGACCGCCCGCCGGCTGCTGCCGGCTGGGCGCACGAGATCAAATTCGACGGCTACCGGATCCAGGCTGTGGTCGACGGCGGCAAGGCGGTGATGCGCAGCCGCAAGGGACTGGACTGGACCCATCGTTTTCCGGAGATCGCGGCCGAAAGCGCGAGCCTTCCGGACGGCGTGTACGACGGCGAAATCGTGGCCCTGGACAAGGAAGGCCGCCCTGACTTTCCAGGCCTGCAGGCGGCGCTTTCGAGCGGCAAGACGGGAGGGCTGGTGTTCTTCCTCTTCGATGCGCCCTTCGCCGAGGGCGAGGATCTTCGCAAGTTGCCTCTGTCAGATCGCAAGACCCGCCTGCAAGCCATTCTGGCGAAAGCACAAAGTGCCGCGCGACTGCGCTTCGTGGAACACTTCGAAACCGCCGGCGCGGCAGTCCTTGAGTCCGCCTGCCGCATGGACCTCGAGGGCATCGTCTCGAAGCGCCTGGACGCACCCTACCAGTCCGGGCGCAGCGATACCTGGACCAAGGCCAAGTGCCGTGGTGGCCAGGAGGTCGTGATCGCGGGGTGGAACACCAACGGTGACGCCTTCCGCTCATTGATTGCGGGCCTCTACCGTGACGGCGTGCTGGTCCACATCGGTCGGATCGGCACCGGTTTCGGGCAGGAAAAGCTCAAGGTCCTGTTGCCGAAGCTCAAGGCCCTCGAAACCGACAAGTCGCCTTTCAAGGGGAAAGGCGCGCCGCGCAAGACGGCGAGCGTGCACTGGGTGAAACCCGAACTCGTCGCCGAGATCCAGTTCGCCGGGTTCACCGGTGACGGCAACCTGCGCCAGGCGAGCTTCAAGGGCTTGCGCGAGGACAAGAGTGCGCGCGAAGTCGTTCCCGAGACCGAGGAGGCGCGCGAGGCCGTGAAAGCCGAGGCTCTCGGGAAGGCCGAGAAAAAGTCGGGATCCGCCGCCAAGGTCGTGGACCGAAGCGGCGGCAATGTCGTGCTCGGCGTCTCGATCTCAAGCCCGGACAAGACGCTGTGGCCGGCGTCCGGCGAGCAGAAGCCCGTCACAAAGATCGAGATGGTGCGCTATTTCGAGGCGGTGATGGAGTGGTTCCTGCCGCACATCGCCGGGCGCCCCTGCTCTCTCATCCGCACCCCTGACGGCATTGAAGGGGAACGGTTCTTCCAGCGCCACGCCGGCGCGGGAACTTCGTCCCTGATCGCGCTCACCAGCATCTCAGGCGATCGCAAGCCTTACCTCCAGTTCGACCGCCCGGAAGCCGTCATCGCCGGCGCCCAGAGCGGCGGCAGCGAGTTTCACCCCTGGAATTGCCTGCCAGGCCAGCCCGAGCTGCCGGGGCGCTTCGTCTTCGATCTCGACCCCGACGAGGCCATTCCCTTCGACCGCGTCGTGGAGGCGGCCAAGGCGGTGAAGGAAAGACTGGAGACCGTGGGTCTGGCGCCCTTCCTCAAGACGACGGGCGGCAAGGGCTTGCACGTGGTCACACCGCTGGCCAATGGCGGTCGCAACCCCGTGCAATGGGACGAAGCCAAGGCGTTCACGCGCGAACTGATGGCCCGCATGGCCGCCGATCACCCGGAACTCTACACCATCAACATGGCCAAGAAGGCGCGTGGCGGCCGGATCTTTCTCGACTATCTGCGCAACGACCGCATGTCGACGGCCGTCGCCCTGCTCTCCCCCCGCGCCCGGCCAGGTGCGCCGGTCTCCTACCCGATCACCTGGGGCCAGGCTCGGAAGGGGCTGGACCCGAAGGCATATACGATCCGCACGGCGCCCCGACTGATGAAGCGGAACAAGGCCTGGGACGGCTATGAAGACGCCGCTGGCTCATTGAAGGATGCGATCAGGCGACTAGCGAAGAGCTGACGCCGGAACCGCTTTATCAAGCGCGCCGCCGGGCCGTTTTCTTCGCCGGGGCCTTGCGCTTGGCGGGCTCCGACTTGCGCGCCGCCGGCTTGCGCCTGGCCGGCGCGGACTGGCCAAGGCTCTTCTTCAGCATGGCCATGAGGTCCTTGACGTCGGTGTCCTCGGGTTCTTCGGCGTGCACCGTCGGCTTCTTGCCCTTCAGCTTGGCGTCGATGAGCTCTCGCAGAGCATCTTCGTACCGGTCCCGGAACTCCTTGGGTTCGAATGGGCCGGACATCTGCTCGATGATCTTGGCGGCGATATCCACCATGCCGGCGTCGGCCTTCACGTCCGGGATGTCGTCGAAGTAGTCCTTGGGCTGCCTGACCTCGTCATGCGCACGCAGGCTATAGGCCACGAGACCGTCCCCTCGGGGCTCCAGCGCCATCAGACGCTCCCGCGAGTGCAGAACCACCCGCCCGAGCGCAATTCGGCCCGACTGCTCCATCGCCTCGCGAATGACGGCATAGGCCTCGGCCGCGACCTTTCCATCCGGTAAGAGGTAATAGGGATCGTTCCAGTAGAGCCGGTCGATGTCCTCGATATCCACGAACCGCTCGATGTCGAGCGTCCTATTGCTTTCGATCTTTACCGACTGCAGTTCCTCGTCACTGACGATGACGTACTGGTCCTTCTCGAACTGATAGGCCTTCACCAGGCTCGAGCGCTCCACCGGCCCGGCTTCGGGGTCGGTGGGAATCATGCGGATGCGGTTGTTCGTTTCGGGGTTCAGCAGGTTGAAGGAGATATCGCCGGACCGCGACGTGGCCGTGTAGAGCGCGACCGGACAGGTCACGAGGGACAGTCGCAGGTGGCCCTGCCAGGTCGGACGCGGCGCCATCGGGCATTCCTCGGCAATGAAGCTTGTCCGTCGAAAACGCCCGCCCGGGTGATTCGTTCAGCGAGATACCGAGGCCTGTGGACGCACAGCGATGCCGCCTGTCCCCGGTACGGCAGATACCTGATAATCGGGCGGCGGCGTGAACCACCTCTGGTCCTGCTTGGCGAAGGTGATGGACAGCACCTGGAACAGGGGCTCCTTGCGCCCATCCGGTTTGAGCTGCATCACCAGGCCGTCGGCCGAGGCGCACAGCTGACCGTTTCGCCCCAGATATCCGACGTAGCGGTAGAGCGTGCACGCCCTGCCGCCGACGCGTGACCCGCCCATGCGGGTCATCCGCGCGCCGGCGAAAGCCGACACTTCCATCGGGATGGGCGCATTCACCTCCTGCGCCGCGAGCGGGAACAGAAAGGCTACCCGCCGGCGGCCGGCGGCTGTCATGACCACCAGGGCGCCGCGGGTCCGGTCGGAAATGAAGCTCTGCACGATACCGGCGGTCGCGACGTCGACCCGCCGTTTCAGACCCGCCTGGCGGACTTCCAGGGGCCGCTCGAAGCCCGCCAGAAACACTCTGGCGTGGAATTCGGGTGGCAGGCGCGGCGCCTGGGCCTGTCCGGGGGCCGCGCCCAGGGCGATCCCGAACGCGGCGGCCAGCATCACGACAGGGCTCGACGGGCGCTTGCTCATGGGCGATCAGCATGACCGGATTCGCAAGGTGAGGCCCCTTGGACTCTGAGCCCCCCCATCTGACCGTCGACGCGCGTGGACATCGCTGTCCGGTCCCGACCCTCCGCCTGCGCCGGGCGTTGGAGGGCATGTCTGAAGGCCAGCAGGTGGTGCTGCTGGCGGACGATCCCATGGCGCGGATCGACGTTCCCCATTTTGCCGGTCAGACCGGTCATTGCGTCGTGGAACTCCGGGAGACGGCTTCTGGGCTCGCGTTCACCGTCGAAAAGCGCGGTGCGGCGCACCTGTCTTGACGGACCGGGTCTTGAGCCGGGCCTTCTGCTCCTGGCCGCGTCGTTCTTTCAGCGCGATCTCGGCTTCGGTCGCCAGCGCCCCCCCGAAGAACACCGCATTCACCGACCAGGACAGCCAGATGAGGAAGACCACCACGGCGCCGATCGAGCCGTAGGTCGCCCCCAGGGCTGAAATCTGATTCACGTAATAGGCTGAAAACCACGAGGCGAAGAGCGAGAGGGCGGTGGTCGTAAGACCGCCCGCGAGGGACGCACGCCATGCGACCCTCTCCCGGTGCGACATGGCGTAGCGAAAGATCGCCGTGAAACCGAAAAGCAGCCCCAGGCCGATCCAGAGCCATTCGCTATCGAACCAGCCGTAGCCCTCGATGCGAAGGTCAGGCACCGCCATGAGTCGCGCCACGATTACGACCCCCGATATGAGGGTCGCCAGGGCAAATGTGGAAAGCGCGACCACGAAGGCCAGAAGGTTGAAGCGGACGAAGCCATGGGGATCGTCCTCGTCATGGATGAAGTTCAGACCGGCGAGCAAAGCCTTGAAACCCCGGTGGGTGGCGTAGGCGCCGATGAAGAGCGCGACGGCCGACTGGGCCGAAAGCGCCTTTACCGAACCCATCGTCAGCTCCATGGCCTCGCGCTGGAACAGGGTGCGGGCGCCGATCGGCAACAGGTGGGACATGCCGGCGGCCTGGATCTGGGCCTGCTCGGGACTGAACACCACGCCGTAGAAACCCAGCATGAGAGCCAGCGCCGGGAACACGGCGAGCAGAGCGAAGAACGAGACCCCTCCGACGTAAAGCATCACGTCGCGTCCCCACAGGCGCACGAGGGCCTTGACCACGATACGTCCCGTCAGCCGCCCGATCCCGGCAGCTTGTTGGGCGATTGACGCCATACCGATCCTCCACTGGAGGGCCTGCATAGACCCTGCGACCGCCGCGGGGAAACCCCGAAGCGTCGCAGTACTCATGGCGCCGCTTGCGGAGCGGACGGGCGGCTGTATCGTCCGCCGATGGATTCCTTGCGGCCGTTGCGGTCGCCGAACGCGTGTTCCGCGCACTGGGGTTGGGGTTGGGGCCGAACGCTCGCGTATTGATCCTCTCGGGGGACGACGCCGTCGCCGCCCCCTTGGCCGAAGGCCTGGACCGGCTCGGATGGCGCACGGTCACAGCCCGCGCTCTACAAGGGGCCCTGCACGCACTCGCCGACTTTCCTATCGAAGCGGTCATCATCGACTGCGTCGCCGGCGAAGACGATGCGGCGGCGGCGGCCGGGGAATTGCGCCGGGCTTACGCGCCGGCCCGCTTGCCGGTCATCGCCCTCGCCCTTCCGATGGCCGCGACGGCGCAGGACGCCTTTGACCTGATCCTTCCCCCGGCGCCTCACCCCGCCCAGGCTGCACTGCGGCTGGAACAGGCCGTGCGCTCTGCGGTGGCGGAAGATGAGTTCGCCTTGCGGCGCGAGACGTTCGCAGATCGTGGACTTAACCTGGACCTCCCTGAGGAGGCCCACCGCCCGCCGCGCATTCTCGTGGTCGGCGAGCCAGCCCCCGCCTTCCTGGCCCTTTCCAACGCCCTGCAGGCGACCTCGGCCGAGGTCGTTGCGGCCTTCACCGCTTATACGGCCTTCGACTACCTCCACGAGCGCGCCTTCGACGCGGTGGTCCTGTGGGGCGGCGATGACCAGTCTTCGGCGCTCGCCATCGCGGGCGGGATGCGGCGCAACACGCGCCTCTACCATGTCCCCACGCTGCTCTACCTGCGGTCCAACAACGACCTGAACCTGTCCGAGGCCTATAATCGGGGCGTCACCGACGTGGCCGCGCCCGATGTCTCCGAGCAGGAGACCGCCGCCCGAGTAATGTCCCTCGCCCTCGCCTATCGCCGCCAGACTTCCGTGCGCGAAGCCCTCGACCGCGTCCGGGGCTCCGGGCTCATGGATGCGGCGACCGGCCTCTTCACGCGCGACCTGTTCGCCAGTCACCTTTCCCGCCTTGGCAGGGCGGCTCACGGCCTGCGACGCCCGCTTTCATTGTGTGTCCTGCGAGTCTCCGACCGGCCGGAAGTGGCGCGGGCGCGCGCATCGGGCTGGCTGGACAAGGCGATGCCCCAGATCGGCTCGATGGTGGCGCGCCTGGTCCGCTCGGAGGATACGGCGGCGCGGCTTGCGCCGGAGGTATTCGCCCTTGCCCTGCCGGCGACTTCGCAACCGCAGGCGCGGCTGGTCGGCGAGCGGATCGCGGCAGTCCTTGGCTGTACGGCCTTCGACGCGGGCGAAGGCCAGTCCCCCTTCGTCGTCGAATTCGACGTCGGCGCCGCCATTCTCGGGCCAGGGCAGACGCCCGCCGACGCCCTCGAGCAGGCTGCGCTCCAGACGGTGCGGCGCGAAGCCGGCTGAAACCGCCGTTGGTGGGTTCCGGGGTGGCTAGGCGGCCTGAGCGATCTTGGCCAGTTCCCCGACGATGCGTTCGGCCGCCTGTAGCCTGCCTTCGGCGGTCGGCCACTCGCCTTTCACCACGATCTTCTGGTCCGGCCGCAGCTTCCAGTCGCCGGGCCGCTGCTGGATCAACGCGATCAGACCGCCAGGATTGGCGAAGCGGTCGTCGCGAAAGCTGATCACGGCGCCCTTGGGCCCGATGTCGATCTTCGCCACGTTGGCCTGTCGGCAAAGTCCCTTCACGCCCACGATCTTCAGCAGCTGCGCCGCCTCTTCCGGCAGGGGGCCGAAGCGGTCGATCAGTTCTGCGGCCAGGGACTCGCGATCTTCGAGCCGTTCCGCCTCGCCCAGGCGACGATACATGGCAAGGCGGACGTTGAGGTCCGGCACGTAGGTTTCGGGAATCAATACCGCGACGCCTGCGTTGATCTGGGGCGACCAGCCGCGCTCGTCGTAGAGGTCGTCGGCCCCCTGCTCTTTCATGGCGGCGACGGCGTCCTCCAGCATCTGCTGGTAGAGCTCGACGCCGACCTCCTTGATGTGCCCGCTCTGCTCGTCACCCAGCAGGTTGCCTCCGCCACGGATGTCGAGGTCGTGGCTGGCGAGCTGGAAGCCCGCTCCGAGGCTGTCCAGCGACTGCAGAACCCGGAGGCGCCGGTCGGCGGCAGGCGTCATGGGCTTCTCGGCGGGGGTGGTCAGATATGCGAAGGCGCGGGCCTTGGACCGTCCGACGCGACCCCGCAGCTGATACAGCTGCGCCAGGCCGAACATATCGGCGCGGTGAATGATCAGGGTGTTGGCCGTCGGGATATCGAGGCCGGACTCCACGATCGTGGTGGAGAGCAGGACGTCGAACTGGCCGTCGTAGAAGGCGCTCATCACCTCTTCGAGCTTTGTCGACGCCATCTGTCCGTGGCCGACGGCGAACTTCACCTCCGGCACCTGCTCGCGCAAAAACTTTTCGAGATCCGGCAGGTCGCTGATCCGCGGCGTGACGTAGTAGGCCTGACCGCCACGATATTTCTCGCGCAGCAGCGCCTCGCGCACCACCACGGGATCGAACGGCACGATGTAGGTGCGGACGGCGAGGCGGTCGACGGGCGGGGTCGCGATGATCGACATCTCGCGGATGCCCGACAGGGCCATCTGGAGTGTGCGAGGGATCGGCGTCGCGGTCAGGGTCAGCATGTGGACGTCCGCCCGCAGGGACTTGAGCCGCTCCTTGTGCTTGACGCCGAAGTGCTGCTCCTCGTCGACGATGACGAGGCCGAGATCCTTGAACCCTACCTGCTCGCTGAGCACGGCGTGGGTGCCGACGACGATCTCGATCGACCCATCCTTCAGGCCTTCACGGGTCTCCGCCGTCTCCTTCGCCCCGACCATGCGCGAAAGCTGCCGCACTTTCACGGGCCATCCGGCGAACCGTTCGGAGAAAGTCTTGAAGTGCTGCCGCGACAAGAGGGTGGTCGGGGCGACCACGGCGACCTGTTTGCCGGACATGGCCACTACAAAGGCGGCGCGCAGCGCGACTTCCGTCTTGCCGAAGCCGACGTCGCCGCAGATCAGCCGGTCCATCGGCTTGCCGGCGCCCAGGTCGCCCAGGATGTCGCCGACCGCGGCCAGCTGGTCGTCGGTCTCTTCGTAGGGGAACCGCGCGCAGAACTCGTCGAACAGGCCGTGCGGCGGATCGATTTCACCGGTGGACTTGAGCGAGCGGGCGGCGGCGATCTTGATCAGACCTTCCGCCATCTCGCGCAGGCGTTCCTTGGCCCGGGCCTTGCGGGCCTGCCAGGCGGCGCCGCCCAGGCGGTCCAGCTGAACGCCGTCGCTCTCTGCGCCGTAGCGGGTCAGAAGGTCGATGTTTTCGACCGGCAGATAGAGCTTGGAGTCGCCGTAGTAGTGCAGCTCCAGACAGTCGTGCGGCGCCTCCTGGACCTCGAGCGTCTTGAGGCCCTCGTAGCGTCCGATGCCGTGATCGATGTGAACCACGAGATCGCCCTGGGTTAGGGCCGAAGCCTCCGCCAGGAAGTTGGAGGCTCGCCTGCGTTTGCGTGGCCTGGCCAGCCTGTCCCCGAGGATGTCCGTCTCGGAAATCACCGCGAGGTTGTCGGCGACGAACCCGGTTTCGATCGGCAGAACCACCCGCTGGGGGGTCTTGGGGTCGGCCGCCTTGGCCGCCTGCCAGTAGGGAGCGAAGCGGACGTTCTTCAGTCTGTGGTCCGCCAGCATGGTCCCCAGGCGTTCGGAAGACCCTTCGCTCCAGGATGCGAAGAGCACGCGCTTGCCGTCCTTCGAAAGGGCCTTGGCATGCTCGCATACCGCCTCGAACAGGTTGACGCTGTCCTGGGCCCGTTCGGCCGCAAAGCCCCGCCCTCCCCTGGCCCCCATGTCCACGACGTCGTCGCCTTCACGGGTGAACGGGCTGAAGCGACGCCAGGGGCGGCCCGAGACGCCGGCGTCCCATTCTTCGGCTGTCTGATAGAGCGCGTCGGGCGGAAGAGCCTTGTATCCACCGCCCTTGCGGGACTGGGAGGTTTCCTTCCGCGCCTCGAAGGCGTCCTCGATGATCGCCAGGCGCTCGTCGCGCGCTTCCGACGCCAGATGATCGAGCGCCACCAGGGTGTCGGACGGCAGGTAATCGAACAGCGTCTCGAGACGGTCGTAGAGGAGCGGCAACCAGTGCTCCAGGCCCTGGCGACGGGCGCCTTCGCTGACCGCCGCGTATAGCGGATCGTCGCCCGCCGCGCCGAACATCCGCAGCCAGGACGAACGGAAGCGCGAGATCGCGTCCTTGTCGAGCAGGGCTTCGCTGACCGGCAAGAGCTCGATCTCGGTCAGTTGCCGCGTGGACCGCTGCGAAGCCGGATCGAAGGCGCGGATGGATTCGAGCTGGTCGCCGAATAGGTCCAGCCGCACCGGCTCCTCGGCGCCGGGCGGATAGACGTCGATCACGCCGCCCCGGATCGCGAACTCGCCCCGATCGGTGACGGTCGAGGCCCTCTGGTAGCCATTGACCGCGAAGTAGCGCTCCAGGTCGGCGACATCGACCTGACGGCCGACCCGGGTCGAGTAGCCCGCCTCGACCAGCGCCTCGCGCGGCGGCACGCGCTGGAGGAGCGCCGGCGCCGTGGTCAGGACGAGCAGCGGTTGCTTGTCGTCGGCGCCACGTCGCGCAAGGCTCCACAAACCCGCCATACGCTGGGCCGCGATGGCGGGCGTGGGGCTCACACGATCATACGGCAGGCAATCCCAGGCAGGGAATCGCAGGACGGTCAGATCCTGTGCGAAGAAGCCGAGCGCCGCCTCGAAGGCGTCTGCCCGGGCATAGTCACGGGCGACGAAGAGCGCTACGCCGCCGCGGCTCTTCATCAGGTCGGCCATGACCAGGCCGTCGAAGCCCTCAGGCGCGCCGGCCAGTTCGAGGCCGCCTTCGACCTTCGCAATTCTCTGCAATGGAGTCATCGAGCGCTCAAGAACCCCTGAGATGATCCGGGGTTGCCGCGAAGGCCGAGCTCTGGAACGCCTTCAGCCGATCCATAACAGAGCCTCGATAAGCCTCGGGCGTCGGCTCGCGGCCTATGATCCAGCCGTATAGATCCTGGTCCGGAACCTCGAGAAGTCTTTCGAAATCCGCAAGTTCTGCTTCGGACATCGCAGGCAGGTAGAGGTCCGCGAAGGGCCCGAGCACGAGGTCGGCCTCACGAAATCCCCGCCGCCAGGCGCGGAAGGATAGTCGGTTAAGTCGCGCCTCCTGCGAGGGCTCGGTCATGGAATTACCTGTGTTGGGCGGGCGTCATAGCGCTCCGCGCGCG
Organism: Pseudomonadota bacterium; assembly: GCA_023432855.1. Taxonomy (GTDB): domain Bacteria; phylum Pseudomonadota; class Alphaproteobacteria; order Caulobacterales; family Caulobacteraceae; genus JAEZEZ01. Next base: position 111,389 of record JAEZEZ010000035.1, read on the forward strand.
CCTTGGTAAGCGGTTATGCTACCGACATGCGGCCGGAGATTCTCTTTCCTCTCTTCGCCCCCGTTTCCAGCCTGAAGGGCGCCGGGCCGAAGATCGCCCCGCTCATCGAAAAGGCCGCGGGGCCGATCGTGCGCGACTTGTTGCTGACCGCACCGCACAGCCTTGTGTTCCGGGAGCTGACCACCGCCTCATCCGCCGTGGAAGGCCGGATTCAAACCTTCGAAGTCGTGATCGACCAGCACCAGCGTCCGACCCGTCCCGGCGTCCCCTACAAGGTGCGCGCAGCGGACGCCACGGGGTTCATTCACCTGATCTACTTCAAGGTCTTCGGGGACCACCTGCAGAGAAAGCTGCCCGTGGGGTCGCACTGGGTGGTCAGCGGACGGGTGGAACGCTTCGGTCCAGAAGTGCAGGTCCCTCATCCGGACTACCTGATCCCAGCGAACAGCACGGAACGTCCGCCCCCGGTCGAACCGGTGTACCCCGTCACCGCCGGCATCACCTCACGCCAGCTTCGGCGGTTCATCGAGCTCGCGCTTGAACAGGCTCCGGATCTTCCCGAATGGCAGGATGCGGCCTGGGTGCGGCGCGAGGGCCTGCCGTCATGGCATGAGGCCATTGCTCACCTCCACGCGCCGAAAACCGAGACTGATCTGCAACCCGGCTCTCCCGCCCGACGTCGTCTCGCCTTCGATGAACTGTTGGCTCATCAGCTGGCGCTTGGTCGCCGGCGCTCCGCACGCAAATCCATCCGGACAGAGCCCATCGTGCCGGGCGCGGCCTCTCTCACCCTCAGGGCCAACCTTCCCTTCACCTTGACCGCGGCCCAGGAGCGGGCCCTCGCCGAAATCCGCGCCGATCTCGCCTCCGGATCGAAAATGAGCCGGCTGGTCCACGGCGACGTGGGCTCCGGCAAGACGGTCGTGGCGGCCTTGGCCATGGCGGATGTCGTCGGGTCCGGACGCCAGGCGGCCCTGATGGCCCCTACCGAGGTGCTGGCGCGTCAGCATTTTGATCGCCTGTCCCCACTTTGGGAAGCCTCGGGACTGCGGAGCCTGCTCCTCAGCGGACGGGACAATGGAAGAGCAAGAGCGGACAAGCTGGCCCAACTGGCGGATGGCGCCGCCGACATTGCCGTAGGCACTCACGCCCTCTTCCAGGACGATGTCCGTTTCCACCGCCTGGGTCTGGCGGTGATGGACGAACAGCATCGCTTCGGCGTCAGTGAGCGCCAGCGCCTGCAGGACAAAGGGAATGGCGTCCACGTCCTGGCGCTGTCTGCGACCCCGATCCCCCGCACTCTGGAGTTGACGCAGTTCGGGGACCTCGAGGTGTCGCGTCTTGATGAGAAGCCGCCGGGACGCAAGCCGGTCGCTACGCGCGCCGTGCCGTCTTCGCGCATCGGGCAAGTGGTGTCCCGATTGAAGTCCGTGCTCGCGACCGGTGCTCAGGCCTACTGGATCTGTCCGCTCGTCAGTGAATCGGAGGTGAGCGACCTAGCCGCTGCGGAAGCCCGCTGCCGCGACCTGGCCGCACACCTCGGTGAAGGTGTCGGCCTTGTCCACGGGCGGATGAGCGGGCCAGAAAAAGACGCGGTCATGACGGATTTCTCGGCCGGGCGTCTCAAGCTGCTGGTGGCCACCACCGTGGTCGAGGTGGGGGTGGATGTCCCCAACGCCTCCATCATGGTGATAGAGCACGCGGAACGGTTCGGGCTCGCCCAACTGCACCAGCTTCGCGGTCGCGTCGGCCGGGGCACGGCTGAAAGCGCCTGCCTTCTGCTCTATGATGGCCGTCTGTCAGAGGCGGCGACGGCGAGGCTCGAGGTGTTACGGCGCACCGAGGATGGCTTCGAGATCGCGGAAACCGACTGGGCCCTGCGCGGAGGTGGGGATCTTCTGGGGCTGCGCCAGAGCGGATTTCCGGACTATCGCATCGCTGATCCGATAGCGCACCGAGACCTTCTCCTGGCTGCGGCAGCCGATGCCCGGATGCAGCTGCAGCGGGATCCACAGTTTGAGAGTTCTCGTGGAGGTGCTTTGAACGTCCTCACAGAACTCTACGACTGGCGCCCTGATCGCACCGATGCCCCGGCCTGAGCCGATCCCGCGATCTTCGTGGCGAGACGAGCCTGAGCATCGAACTCAATGTCAGCATAGAAGAGGTTGTACGGCTCGATCTTCCTGCGTTCCGCCCATGAACCCGCAGGCCTGAGCGAGGCCGACTTCGGCGTCGACGTGCGCAAGAGCCCGTCCGCGCACCGAGTGCTTACCTGGCGAGGCAGGAACGCAGGGCGCACGCCCCACTCCAGCCCGGTTGCATTGGCTGCGCCCCGGTTGCGCCTCGCGGGCACGGCACCTTCGCTCACCGCGCCCAGGACCGGATTGACGCACAAGGCATCCCTCTTCCCGAGGTTCACGAGCCGGCCAGCGCCGTTCCATACGAGGGCGCGGCGGAGCCTTCGGTGGGCTGCTTCCGGGTCCAATTCCGGTTCCTCGGCCCAGGCCACGACGCAGCCGGTTTCGGCCCGGCGGCTGCATGCGGGGATCGGCGAGCCGACGGCATAGCGGTCTTGCGGGGTCAAGGTATCGATCAGATAGGCCGCCACCAACCGGTCGCGCAGCGCAGGATCGGCCGCGACCTCCTCACGCAGGAGCCGGTCCGCCAGCAACCCGCCCTGTTCCGCGCCCGCGATGATCAGCGGGCGGCCCGTGTCGTGCTCTGCGCGCCAATACCGGAAAGCGCGACGGATATCCTCATAGGCGAAAGCGCGCGCCTCCCGGGCGTCATCCCGCAGCGTCGACTGGGCGTAAAGGCTGGCCTGACGGTACCGTGGCGCAAAGATGCGCCCGGTTCGCAGGAACGGACCTGCATAGTTGGGCAGGGCGACGCGCTGGAGAAAGCGTTCGGACGCCTCGTTCCGAAGCGGCGCGTTCCAGTGAATTCCGCCGTCATAGGTTGTCGGATGGATGAAGAAGACGTCGGCCTGGGGCTCGTCCGTGGCCGACATCGGCGCCCCCGGCAGGGGCAACGCCCATGAGCGAGCCTGCGAATAGTCCGGGGGGCCCGGAGGCTGATAGGTCTGATAGGGGACCTGGGGATCAAGTCCCTTGAACAGTATGTCGTCGCGAAATGCGAAGGCGGCCACGGCCATGAGCCCGCAAATGGTCGCCGCGGTCCAAACCAGCCCTCGCTTCAGCGTCCAAGCTGCCATGGCTCAGGCCGGATCAGGCCGCTCGCTGTTTGGCAAGGGCGTCAAATGCAAGCAGTTCGCCAGCGAGCGCCTCGAACTGAGACAAGGGCACCATGTTCGGGCCGTCGGAGGGGGCATTGTCGGGGTCAGGGTGAGTTTCCATGAACACCGCCGAAACCCCAACGGCGACAGCCGCCCGGGCCAAGACCGGCACGAATTCCCGTTGCCCGCCTGAGCTCGTCCCCTGACCGCCCGGCTGCTGCACGGAATGGGTGGCGTCGTAGACGACCGGGCAGCCGATCTGAGCCAGAATCGGCAAGGCGCGCATGTCGGAAACCAGAGTGTTGTAGCCGAAGGACGCCCCTCGCTCGCAGGCCATTACGTTCGGATTGCCTGCACCCGTGATCTTCGCCACTACGTTTTTCATGTCCCAAGGCGCCAGGAACTGCCCCTTCTTGACGTTGATCGCCTTTCCAGTCTCCGCCGCGGCAATGAGCAGGTCGGTCTGGCGGCAGAGGAAGGCCGGGATCTGAAGGACGTCGACGACTTCTGCCGCAATGCGGGCTTGTTCGATGTCGTGAATGTCGGTGAGCACCGGCATCCCCGTGACCTCCCGAATCTCGGCGAAGATTGGCAGCGACGCCTTCAGGCCAAGCCCCCGCTGAGCGTTTGCGGATGTCCGGTTAGCCTTGTCGAACGAGGTCTTGTAGATGAGGCCGACACCCAGGCGCGCGGAGATTTCCTTCAGCGCGTGTGCGGTTTCCAGGGCGTGCTCACGACTTTCCAGCTGGCAAGGGCCTGCGATGAAGGCGAGCTTCTGCGTCGCGCCGATGCGGACGGGACGCCCTGAGGGCGCATTCAACTCGATGACGGGATTGGGCGTGGTCAAGGGATATTCCTGAGGGGCCGGGCCTGATCCAGCCCGAGAGGTCGCTCGTAGAAGTGGCGCGTCGGTTCGAAAGTCACAAGAGGGATGCGATCTGTGGGGCGCGCGAGGGCCGGCGAGAAGCAGCAACCTGTGCTTGTCTGGTTCAGACGCGACCTGCGACTGGCCGATAATCCGGCGCTCGACTGGGCGGTGAAAAGCGGCCGTTCGATCATCCCGGTCTATATCGACAGCGACGAGCTGGAGGCACGCCCCCTCGGATCAGCATCGCGCTGGTGGCTCGAAAGGTCGCTTCTCGCCCTTGAGAATTCACTCAAGGCCAAGGGATCGCGCCTGATCATACGGTCCGGTTCACCGCCGGATGTCCTGTCCGTGCTTGCGCGTGAAACGGACGCCGGCGCAGTCGCTTTCAGTCGGCTGTACGACCCGGGTTCAGGCGAACGCGAACGCCGGGTCCGCGGCGCCCTGCACGGATTGGCTTTCACCGCGTTCAATGCAGGCTGGTTGTCTGAGCCGGGCACACTGCTCTCCGCGAGCGGCGCCCCTTATCGGGTGTTCGCGCCGTTTCACCGCGCGCTTCTGTCGCGCGCTTTTCCGTCTCCCGACCTGCCCGCGCCGGCCACGCTACGTCCTCCCGTCACCTGGCCATCCAGCGAATCCCCCATTCGATCAGCGACGGGCCCCTCAATATGGAAGACGCGGGAGGGCATCGCCGACTGGACGCCGGGTGAGGAGGGCGCGAGCGCTCGGCTCTCAGCGTTCCTTGCGAGTGATCTGTCGGGCTATCTGACCGCCCGCGATCTCCCGGGAATGGACGCCACTTCCCGCCTCTCCCCTCATCTGAGATTTGGCGAGATTGCGCCTTGGCGGGTGACTGAGGCGGCTTCCACAGCCGCCGAGTCGGATCGGCGATTGGAGAGGGACGCCAGGAAGCTGTCGGACGAGGTCGCATGGAGGGAGTTCGCCGGGCACCTACTTCATCATTTCCCCTCGATGACCCACCGTTCCATGCGCTCCGCTTTCGACCAGTTGGCCTGGCGTGAAGATGGCGGGGGGCTGCAGGCTTGGCGTGAAGGACAAACCGGCTTTCCGATAGTCGACGCCGGCATGCGTCAGTTGCGGCAGACGGGATGGATGCACAATCGGGTCCGGATGATCGTCGCTTCCTTCCTGGTGAAAGACCTCCTGATCGACTGGCGCCAGGGAGAAGCGTGGTTCTGGGATTCGCTCATTGATGCGGATCCGGCGAACAACCCCATGAACTGGCAGTGGGCCGCAGGGTCCGGGGTGGACGCCGCACCGTTCTTCCGCGTTTTCAACCCAGTGCTTCAGGGCGAACGCCACGATCAGGATGGCCATTATGTCCGGCGGTGGATCCCCGAGCTCTCACGGATTCCTGCCCGGTGGCTCCACAGTCCGTGGATGGCGCCCGGCGATGTTCTCGCGACTGCCGGGGTAAGGCTCGGTTGCACCTATCCCGCTCCGATCGTCGATCACGCCGCCGCCCGACGGCGTGCGCTGGCGGCATATCGTGCAGTCAAGTGACTGGACGAAAAACCCTGTTCTGTGTTGGACTTTGCAGCACCGGTATCCGGAGGACGCCCAATGACCGAGGCCGCGCCCGTCGATACGCCGATCTGGAGCCTGCCCGAGGTTCGGCGCACACCTGCGCCGTTCCGAATGTTTCTCAAGCTGGCGGCGAGCAACTGGGCCGTCGGCGCATTCGAGATCATTACGCCTGAGGGCCGGAAGCTCGTCATCCGCGGGCGCGACCAGGGCCCGACGGGGGTCCTGCAAGTGAGGGACTACCGGTTCGTGGGCCGTGTGATGGCGGCGGGCGATATCGGTTTTGCAGAAGGATACATGGGCGGCGAGTGGGATACGCCGGACCTGTCCGCCCTCCTGGAGGTCCTCAGTCTCAACTACGACCGGTTGCGCCGGCTGGTGAGAGGTAATCCCCTCGTACGCCTCATCAACAACTTCAACCACTTTCTCAGGCGCAATAGCCGAGCCGGATCCCGGCGCAACATCCACGCCCACTACGATCTCGGCAACCAGTTCTATGAAAAGTGGCTGGATGGCACGATGACCTATTCCTCGGCCCGGCACGAACACGCCGGGCAGGAACTCTCGGCGGCTCAACGAAACAAGTACCGAACGCTCGCCGAGTCGATCGGCCTGCAGCGCGACCAGCACGTCCTGGAGATCGGTTGCGGCTGGGGGGGATTCGCGGAGTTCGCCGCACGGGAAGTCGGCGCGCGGGTGACGGGCATTACGATCTCTCGCGAGCAGTACGACTACGCCCGTAAGCGACTGTTCAAGGAGGGACTTTCTGACCGGACGGACATCAGGCTTGTCGACTACAGGGACGTCGACGGCCGCTTCGATCGGGTTGCCTCCATCGAGATGTTCGAGGCCGTGGGCGAAGAGTATTGGCCGGCCTACTTCGGGAAAATCCACGACGTGCTGGAGCCGGGGGGCCGCGCCGGCCTGCAGATCATAACCATTCAGGACGACCACTTCGAAACCTACCGCAGCCGGACGGACTTCATCCAGAAGTACATTTTCCCCGGCGGCGTGCTGCCCAGCGAGGCGGCGCTGAAGCCCGTCGTGGCCCAGGCCGGGCTCGAATGGGGGGCGCTGGCTCGGTTCGGGCAGGCTTATGCGGACACGCTGGCCGAGTGGGGGGAACGGTTTCAGGCGGCCTGGGAAGACATTCGTCTGCTCGGGTTCGATGAGCGGTTCCGCAAGCTCTGGGCCTTCTATCTGGCGTACTGCGAGGCCGGATTCAGGACTGGCCGGACCAATGTCGTTCAGCTCGAACTCCGGCGGGCCTAGCCAGGCTGAGCTCTGTTATGGGTCGCGAAAAGGCCATTGGAAGCTCGGATGGTCCAACCCCTCATCTCGCCCACCCGGCTCGCCGACTTCCTCGGGGCTTCCGACCTCCGGATTGTCGACGGCAGCTGGTTTCTGGACGGCCGCGACGCCCAGGCCGGCTGGCGCGCGGCCCATCTCCCCGGCGCAGTGTTCTTCGACATCGAGGCGATCAGCGACAGGTCGAGCCCCCTGCCCCACATGCTGCCCTCCCCGCAACAATTCGCGGCCGCCGTGGGATCGCTCGGCGTTTCGGAGACGGACCGGATCGTGGTCTACGATCAGCAGGGCCTGTTTTCGGCCGCACGCGTCTGGTGGACGTTCAGGGTGATGGGCGCGACTCGGGTCTCCGTCCTGGACGGCGGCCTCCCCTGCTGGATGGCCGCGGGCCTTCCCATCGAAAGCGGTGACGTCGCCTGCGAGCCGGCGGTGTTTCGCCCTCGAACGCGGACCGCGCTGGTGCGGGACTTCGAAGCCGTCAGGCGGGAACTGGCGAACGGCGGCCAGGTCGTGGACGCGCGGCCGGCGGCCCGCTTCAGGGGCGATGCTCCCGAACCGCGCGCCGGGCTCGCCTCGGGACATATGCCAGGATCGCGCAACCTGCCGATCGCAGGGCTCCTGGGCGACCATGGCGGCCTGCGCGGACCCGACGAGTTGAGAGAGCTCCTTCTGAGCGCTGGCGTTGATCCGGAGCGGCCGGTTACGGCCTCGTGCGGATCGGGCGTTACAGCGGCCGTCATCGTTCTTGCTCTCGCCGTCCTCGGAAAGGAGGATGCGGCGATCTACGACGGGGCCTGGGCCGAGTGGGGTTCCCGCCCGGGCGCCCCGGTCGCAACCGGCCCTGCGTGACCGCCCCCGCGTTCAGAGAATGCGGCTCAGGAACTCCCGCGAACGCTCTTCTTTCGGGTTCGAGAAGAAGGTCTTGGGCGGCGCCACCTCGACGATCTCGCCCTCGTCCATAAAGACAACTCGATCAGCGACTTCCCGTGCAAAGCTCATTTCGTGGCTGATGACCATCATGGTCATCCCGGCATAGGCCATTTCGGTCATGACCTCGAGCACCTCACCCACCATTTCGGGGTCCAGCGCCGACGTCGGTTCGTCGAACAGCATGATCTCCGGGTTCATGGCCAATGACCGCGCGATAGCCGCCCGCTGCTGCTGACCCCCGGACAGTTGCGCCGGGTACTTGCGGGCGTGCTCTGCGATGTGGACCCGGTCCAGCATTTCCATCGCTTCCTCTTCCGCCTTACGGCGAGGAACCTTCCGCACCCAGATCGGGGCCAGGGTGCAGTTCTCGAGCACCGTGAGATGCGGAAACAGGTTGAACTGCTGGAACACCATGCCCGTCGCCCGACGCGCCGCAGCCGCCTGGGGCGAGTCACCGGCGACTTCCGCGCCATTCACGCGGATCGAACCTTCCTGATAGGGCTCCAGTCCATTGACGCAGCGGATAAGGGTGGACTTGCCGGACCCGGATGGCCCGAGGATCACGACCTTTTCGTTGTCGCACACGCTGAGGTCCACGCCCCTGAGGATGTGGGTTTGCCCATACCACTTGTGTACGCCGCGGATCTCCACGACCGGCGGTCCAAGTTCGGGCCGCTTCTTCAGGTTCATGCGGGCTCCTCCGCCGGCCGACGCGGTCCCCCGCCCTGCTTCTCGAGCGAGGCTGACCAGCGCGACATGCTGAAACAGGCAATCCAGAACACCAGCGCGACGAACGCGTATCCCTCCGCCTCCAGCCCCTGCCACGCGAAGTCTGCAAGCGCCTGACGCATCACCCCGGTCACCTCGATCAGGGCGATGACGTAGAGCAGGGACGTGTCCTTGAAGAGCCCGATGAAGGTGTTGACGACCGCCGGTATGGAGATCCGCATGGCCTGCGGCAGCACAATGAGGGCCGTTGTCCGCACCGGGCCGAGGCCGAGGGCGCGGGCGGCTTCCTTCTGTCCCTTCGGTATGGACTGAAGCCCGCCCCTCACGGCCTCAGCCATATAGGCCGACGAAAACAGCGTCACCACGGCGAGCGCGCGCATCAGCTTGTCCAGATCCATGCCGGTCGGCAGGAACAGCGGCAACACGACCGACGACATGAACAGAAGGGTGATCAGGGGCACCCCGCGGACCAGTTCGATGAAGCCGATGCAGAACCCCTTGATCACCGGCAGGTCGGACGAGCGGCCGAGCGCCAGCAGCACGCCGATGGGCAGGGCGAACACGGCGCCGGTCAGGCCCACCAGAACATTCAGCAGGATTCCGCCCCAATAATCGGTCGGGACGCGGGGCAGTATGTTCGCGCCGCCCAGGACCGCGAAGGCGGCCACGATGGAGAGCGGAGACAGCGCCACGGTCCATGTCGGAAGGCGTCTCCAGACGATCGGAACCACCGCTGCCGCGAGGAAGAGGAACGCCGCTCCCACCCGCCAGAGATGGCCGTGCGGATAGTAGCCGGCGACGACCTGCTCCCAGCGTGCGGTGACGACCGCCCAGCAAGCGCCCCCGCTCGTACAGGCTTCCTTGGAATCGCCGAACCAGTCGGCCCGGAACACGCCCCAGCTCAGAAGACTCCACGCGATCCAGATGGCCAGGGTCGCGAATACAAGGGTCAGGAGGGTGTCGCCCACCCCGCCGAAGAGGTTCGCACGGGCCCAGGCGAGGGCGGTCTGCTTCGGAGGGAGCCGGATTGCCTTCATCGGGCCGCAGCCCAGACGGCGGAACGGCTGTTCCACCAGTTCATGAACGCGGAAACCGACAGGCTGATGGCCAGATAGAACAGCATGACGAGCGCCAGTATCTCGATAGCCTGACCCGTCTGGTTGAGACTGGTGCCAGCGAACACCGCCACCAGGTCGGGGTAGCCGATGATCACCGCGAGCGAGGAGTTCTTGGTCAGGTTCAGGTACTGGCTGGCCAGCGGCGGGACGATCACGCGCATCGCCTGCGGGAGGATAACGAGGCGCAGGGACTGCGCTTCGTTCAGTCCCACGGCGCGAGCAGCCTCGGTCTGGCCCGGCGGAACCGCCATCAGTCCGCCTCGTACGATCTCGGCGATGAAGCCGCCCGTGTAGAAGCTAAGCGCCGCCCAAAGCGCCATAAGCGCCGGAGCCATCGTGAAGCCTCCCTCGAAGCCGAAGCCTGAACGATGCGGGACGCTCACCGCGGAGGGGTTGCCGGTCACAATCAGCGCGAGCGCAGCGCCGCCCAGCGCAACCGCCCATCCCCAGGCAGGCGCGGCCCCGAGACCCTTCTCAGTCCGTTGCCGGCGCAGCCAGGCGGCGAGCACGAGCCCCCCAGCCACGGCGGCTCCCGCCAGCAGCATGGCCAGGTTGCCGAACTCGTTGAATACGGGTTTCGGAAGGTAGACGCCGCGATTGCTGAGGAAGACCAGCCCGTCCACGCCGACAGCGGCCCGGGGCGGCGGAGCCAGCAGAACGAGGTTGTACCAGACGAGAATCTGCACCGGCAGCGGCGTGTTCCGCGCCACCTCCACGTAGGCTGTGCCGACGAGGCGGCCCAGATAGTTCCTGGATACCCGAAGCACGCCCACGAACAGCCCGATCGCGGTCGCTGCGACAATGCCCAGGCCCGCAATCAGCAGGGTGTTAAGAGCGCCGATCAGGAATACCCGCGCATGGGTATCGCTCGCCGAATAGGGTGCGAGGCTCTGCGATATGTCGAACCCGGCCTCACGGCCGAGGAATTCGAACCCGGTCGTCACCCCTCGGGCTTCGATGTTGGCGCCGGCGTTGCGCGCCAGCCAGATGGCGAGCGCCACGAGCGCGAGGACGAGCCCGGCCTGCAGCAGGAGCCCCTTCCACCCGCCGGCCATCGCCCTCACCGAACCGACCTTCACCCCCCCGAGCTCCGGTCAGCGCACGGGAGGCGCGTACATCAGGCCCGATGGCCTGGAGGTCCAGAGCGCGTTTATTCCCCTTTCGAGTTTCATGGGCGAACGGCGCCCGATGTTCCGGTCGAAAATCTCGCCGTAGTTGCCGACCGCCTTGATAATCCGATAGGCCCAGTCGTCACTGAGGCCGAGCATCCGCCCCATGCCGCCCTCGACCCCCAGGAGACGTCGGACCTCGGGATCGGTGGAGCTCGATCTCATCTGATCGACGTTGGCCTGGGTGATGCCCATCTCCTCGGCGAGGACGGTCGCGTAGAGCGTCCACGCGACGATATCGCGCCACTGGGAGTCGCCCTGGCGAACAGCCGGCCCGAGGGGCTCCTTGGAGACCACCTCGGGCAGGATCACGTGGTCATTGGGATTGGCCATGGTGGTGCGGGCGGCGGCCAACTGGGAGATGTCGGTCGTGAACGCGTCGCAGGCTTCACGGGCATAGTTGGCCCGGGCCTGATCTTCGGTATCGACAACGACGGCCTCGTAGCGGAGCCCCTTGGAGCGGAAGTAATCGGCCAGGGTGAGTTCCGTCGTGGTTCCCGTCTGCACGCAGATGCGCGCGCCGTTCAGCTCCGTCACGCTGCTGACGTTCAGCGAGCGCGGCACCATGAAGCCCTGACCGTCGTAGTAATTGACCCCGGCGAAATCGAGCGCATTGCCGGTGTCGCGTGACAGCGTCCAGGTCGTGTTGCGCCAAAGGACGTCGGCCTCGCCGCCCACGAGGGCGGTAAAACGCTCCTTCGACGAGAGCGGCTGGAAACGCACAGCGTCGGGATTGTTGAACAGCGCCGCGGCCATGGCCCGGCAGAAATCCACGTCGAAGCCCCTCCAGCGCCCGCGGTTGTCGGGATAGGCGAACCCGATAAGGCCCTGGTTGACCCCGCACACGAGGCGTCCGCGAGCGCGCACGGTGCGCAGGGTCGCGCCCTGGCCCTTTGCCGAGGGAGCGCCTGCCTGCGGAGCGCCCTCAACGGCGACGGCGTCAGGCGGCGGCGTATCGACGGCGGAGCCCGGATCGCCGCAGCTCACCAGGCCGCCCGCAAGGACGACGATCGCCCACCGCTTGATCATCGGGACACCTCCGCCGGCGGCTTGCCCACCACGGACTCGCCGCCTACTGCTGTTCGTTGAACAGGCCAGCTTAGCAGGGCTTCCGTCAACCCCATGGACGAGCGCACGCGACTGATACGCGACGCAACGGCCCGCCCGGGCGGCCGACGGGGCGTGAACCCTCCTCTGGAGCGAGCCACCACGCTCCTCAACGCCCGGGCCGGAGACCTGCGCGATGCCGGCCTGGGGCCTGTTTATGGCATCGAAGGATTGGGAGTTCATCGCGCCCTGGAGGCTGCTCTGGGGGAGCTGGAGGGCGCCTCGCACGTCTTCCTGGCGCCCACGGGCCTGGCCGCGGTCACAATCGGCGTCATGGCGCTTGCGCAGCCGGGAGACCAGGTGTTGGCGACCGACGCCGTTTATGGCCCTACCCGTCGCTTCCTGGACCGCCAGATGCGGCGCTGGGGCGTCGGCGCCCGCTATTATCCGGCAACAGCCAGTGCAGAGGATGTCTTCGATCAGGCAGGCGAGGCTCCTGCACTGGTGCTCATCGAACAGCCCGGCTCGCTGACGTTCGATCTGGCGGACGTACCCGCCCTGGCTCGGCTAGCGCGCGCGCGGGGCTGGACTACGATCATGGACAATACGTGGGCCGCCGGGCTGCTCTTCAAGCCGCTGGCCCACGGCGTGGATGTCAGCGTGCAGGCGCTCAGCAAGTACGTGGCGGGGCACTCCGATGTGTTCCTCGGCTCGATCGCCACCAATGACCAGGCGCTTGCCGCCAGGATCGCGGCCACGATCGAGGACATGGGCTGGTTCGTGTCCCCGGACGACGCTTGGCTGGCGTTGCGCGGCCTGCGGACCTTGCCGGTCCGTCTGGCCGAACATGGTCGCAACGCCCTGAAGGTGGCCCGGTGGCTGGAAGCCCAGCCGGAAGTGGCCCGCGTCCTTTACCCTGCGCTCCCCGGCGCACCCGGCCACGGCATCTGGAAGCGCGACTATTCGGGCGCATCCGGGTTGATGGGGGTGGTGCTCGCCCCAGGCGCGCCAGAGGCCGCGGAGGCTCTTCTGGACGCGCTTCAACTGTTCGGTCTCGGGTACTCCTGGGGTGGATTCGAGAGTCTCGCCACCTACGAGGATCCGCAGCTGGACCGGCGAATCCACCGGGAGGATCTCGGAGGCCCTCTCATTCGCCTGCATATCGGCCTGGAAGCCCCGGAGGACCTCATCGCGGACCTGCGGCGGGGGCTGGACCGCTACGCCGGAGTGGCCGCGTCCAGCACGTCGTAGCCGAGACGGCGAGACCAGGCCGTAAGCGCGGGAAGCACGGGTTCCAACTGATCCGCATAGCGACGCCACCGCCCGATGGACCTGGAATACAAGGGTTGGATCACCTGCCTGGCGCTCGGGGTGCTGATGCTGCGGGCGAGCGCGGTGCGGCGATAGTCGAGCATGGCCTGGTCGAAGGGCGCGCCAAGGAAATCACACAGCCCCCTCGCCTCGTCCTCCAGGCTCTCCACGACCCGTTCGTAGCGGACCTCGTGCAACGCAAGGTCCAGACGCTGCCTGCAGACCTCCAGAAGCGTCATGACTGCGTCGTAGTACGCGGCCGCTGAGGGCAGCTCGAGCAGTTGGGCCATGGCGACATTCATGCCGAACCGCTGTTGGTAGCAGGAGAGGATCACGTCGCGAGGATCCCTCAGGGCGACTATGACCCTGGCGTCCGGGAAAACCGCCTTGATCAGGGGAAGAACGACGATGTTCAGGGGCAGCTTGTCCACAACGATGCGGGAGCGCGGCTTACCCGCGTGCCGCCAGTAGGCTCTCCGCACGGCCCGAACTTCTTCGTCTTCGAGATGACCCATCTGCGCGAGTTTCTCGGACGTGGTGAAGACCTCGGCCAAGGCGAGCGAGAAATAGTCCTTCTCTTCAAGGCAGCTGATTCGGGGATGTGAAGAGAGGATCTGGTCGAGCAACGTGGTGCCGGACCGAGGAAAACCGACCAGGAACACAGGCGCGGGGGTGGAGAAGGCCTTGCGCGGGCGCCATCCGCGTACGTCTGCGTGAGCCACGAAGGTCGTCATGCGACGAACACCCTGGGGGTGGTAGAGTTGGTCAGCGGTGTCGCGGAGCGCACGATGCTTCTGGAGGGTCAGCTGATTTGCAGCCGTGAAGGCGTCAAACGCTCCGGCCGCGTCCCCTGCCAGGTCCCGTGCGTCCCCGACCACGCCCCAGGCGACCGCCCGGTCGTTGCTGGAGGACGTCCCGGACTGGGCCACGGGAAGCGCCGCTGCCTCGGCGCCGGCGAAGTCGCCTTCACGCAGCAGCGTTCGGGCAAGAGCCACCCTGGCGATGTTCGAACCCGGATCGAGGGCGATCGCCGCCCGCGCGTGGATCTTGGCCGCCGCCAGATCGTGCGCACGCTCGAGCGCGTGCGCGAGCTGGGCGTGAGCGTCGGAGTCTTCCGGGGCAAGCGCAAGCACCTGCCTGTAAGCACGCAGGCCGGCGACGGTGTCGCCGCGGATGAAGGCCTGTCGGGCGGCGTGGCGGGCGACTTCGGGATTGGCGGTCATCGGGGCTGCGGCCGGTTTCGCATCCGGGTACCCTAGAAGTGAAGCTGGCCAGGGGCCATGGCTTCGGGACCACGGCTGGACCTGGCGCGCCCTGCAGGACTCGAACCTGCAACCGCCTGCTTAGAAGGCAGGTGCTCTATCCAGTTGAGCTAAGGGCGCCGTGGGTCAATGAGTCCAGGGCTGCTTGCGGTTCCAGGCGAAATTGTCCGCGTACGCCTTTATGATTGCTTTGGTTTCTACGGGCTCGATCACCCGGAACGGGATGCCGTGCCGTTGCGCGTAGGCCACCGCCTGCTCACGCGCGTCGAAGGTCAGGCGAACCTGTCCATTCATGTCGGCGCTGGCGGTCCAGCCCATCAGCGGTTCCGGGGTCCGGGCCGACGCAGGTTCGAACTCGAGCACCCAGTGATGGGTCTTGGCCTTTCCGGACTGCATGGCCGGTTTGGACGGGCGGAAGATGCGCGCCAGCATGTTTTCACTCCTTCGGCCGTCGTGGTCGGGGCGGCAAGATTCGAACTTGCGACCCTCTGCTCCCAAAGCAGATGCGCTACCAGGCTGCGCTACGCCCCGTCCATTCGGCGAGGCGCTTCTTTGCCACGGGGCCCAGAGGCCTGCAACGCCGCCTAGCGGTTCTTGAAAAAGGGATGGCGGACGGTGTCGCCGGGCTCGATGCCGAGTTCCGCCGCCTGACCGCCGTTGATTTCCAGCACGCCATTGGCCGCCCCATAGGAAGGCACCGAGGCCTCCGAGAAGGGGGTGGTGTTCCGCGCAATGGAGACGATCCGGCCATCCGGCGCGATGTAGATGATGTCGAGCGGAATGTAGGTGTTTCTCATCCAGAAGCTGCGTTCACCGGCCTCGGGGAACAGGAACAACATGCCCTGGTCCCGCGGCAGGCTCTCGCGGAACATCAGGCCCCGGGCGCGCTCGGCATCGTCGTCGGCGATCTCCACCTTGAACCGATGGGTCTGACCTTTTGCGGTCACCACCTCCAGATCCTCGAACGCCGGCTGGGACGACGCCTTCTCGGCGCCAGCGCACCCCGCGAGCAGAACGGAAGCGGCCACGCCCGCAAGGGTTATGCGGCGGTTGGATGAGCGCATGCGACTGTATCCGTGTGGAGGCCGTCAGGCCGGCTGGATCTCCGCCACCACCAAGCCCTTGGGCCCGTCGGCGAACCTGACCATCACGTCCTCGCCCGGCTGCAGATCGTCAAGTCCGCAACGGTGGAGAATTTCGACGTGAACGAAAATGTCGCCGGGTTCGCTGTCACGGACGACGAAGCCGTAGCCCTTCGTCCGGTTGAACCATTTGACCTTCGCCCGCTCGAGCGGGCCGCTGGCCGTCAACGGTTGTGACGCCCGGCGAACCGGCCGTTGCAGAAAGTCGCCGCGTTCCCGGCGCAGGCTGTCATAGCCGCGCCGCTCCGCTGGCGGCGGGGCCGCGCTCTCGTCCAGGTCGACGATCTCGGCCACCTGCCAACCCTTGGGCCGGCGAATGACGTCGCAAATGATCGTCGCACCCTCCATCGCGCTTTCGCGGCCGGAGTCCCTGAGGCTGGTAATGTGCAGAAGCACATCCTTCAGGCCGGTCTTGTCCGGCTCGTCGGGTACGATGAAACCGTATCCCTTACCGGGATCGAACCACTTGATCCGCCCGCTGATGCGCACCGCGACGTCGTGCGACGCGGTTCCTTCCAAGTCGTACCCCACAGTCCAGCCCCTGGCGCCCGTCGTCCCCGAAGGACGGACGGCTAATCATAACATGGTTACGCCACATTTTGAGAGAGGGAAGCGAAATTTTCGCTGGCTGGGCGATAAACGCCCCGGCGAGTGGCAGTCCCTAGGGGAATCGAACCCCTCTTTTCAGGTTGAAAACCTGACGTCCTAACCGATAGACGAAGGGACCGCGCTCGCGGGACCGGGGATATAGCCGCCGATTCCGGAGGTTGCAAGCCCTACCCGGGATGGTCCGTTCGTCGCGCCCCGGCTCATCCGTTCTGCCGCGGATCCGCGGCGTCCTCGATCTCCAGCTGCACGCCTTCCCGCCCGTTCCAGTCGTCCGCCTTCAGGCGTCCGGCCAGGTGAAGACCGGCGTCCGCGGAGAGCAACCGCTGTCCGACGGGCGTGTCCGCGCAACGCCAGGCGATGGCCTTGAGGCGGGCTCCGTCCTCCGCCACCACCTGGCACCGGACATGCCCCCCGTTCAGGGCCTGCGCCTGCTGCACCCTGACGCCGGCGAGAGCGAACAGCGGCTCGGGCGCTCCCGGCCCGTAGGGCGCCAGACGCTCGAAGGCCTGCCAGAGCGCCCGGTCTGCCCCGCGGGGCGTAACGACCGCGTCAATGTCCACCGCATCGGCCTCGCTGGCTGCGAACTGTTCGTCACGCAAACGGCTCTCGAGGAAGGCGCGAAACTCCGGAACGTCACGCGGTCGTATCGTCAGCCCGGCCGCCATGGCGTGCCCGCCGCCCGCCAGCAGCAAGCCGTTCTCCCAAGCTTCCTGCACCGCCTTGCCCAGGTTGACGCCTGGCTGGGAGCGTCCCGACCCCTTGCCTATGTCGCTGGAAGGATCGAGGCCGATGACGACGACGGGTTTGCGCCAGCGTTCCCGCAAACGACCAGCCACGATGCCGACCACTCCGGGCCTCCATCCCTCGCCTGCCGCAACCACGACAGGGGCGTCGGGATCGAAATTGGAATCCTGCTCCACCATACGGATGCACGCATCGGTGACCTCTCGCTCGATCTCCTTGCGGGCCGCGTTCAGGGCGTCGAGCTCCTCGGCCAGCGCGCGGGCTTCCTCCGGGTCATCGGTCGACAGCAGCCGCGCGCCGAGGTCCGACCGTCCGATCCGGCCGCC
Source organism: Pseudomonadota bacterium (assembly GCA_023432855.1). Lineage (GTDB taxonomy): Bacteria > Pseudomonadota > Alphaproteobacteria > Caulobacterales > Caulobacteraceae > JAEZEZ01. The sequence continues at coordinate 128,729 of JAEZEZ010000035.1, forward strand.
CGCGTTGATGCGGGGGCCGAGAATGAAGCCGGCGGCGAAGACATTCGCGGGTCCCCTGGACGAGGCGGTGTCCATCAGCGCGCGCAGGCCGGGGTTCTCCCACGCCGACATGACCTTGAATCCTTGAGCTGCAAGGGCGCGGTTGAAACCGGTGAGCGATGTGACGTCGCAGACCGCGCCCATCGCCGCGAGATCGAGCCAGCGGCGAATGTCCGGCTCGGGGCGACCGGCGAAGAGCCCGCGCCGACGGGCTTCCCGATTCAGCGCCGCCAGAAGCACGAAGGTGACGCCGGCGGCGGCCAGGATTCCCTGCCCCGACGGGCAGCCAGGCCGGTTCGGATTGACAACCGCCCGGCACGCCGGGGGATCCTCGCGCATCAGGTGGTGGTCGATGACCACCACCTCCAGGCCGATCGAGCAGGCGTGGGCGATAGCGTCGTAGGCGGCGGCGCCACAGTCGACCGTGATGACCAGCCGGGCTCCCTGCGCCTTGATGCGATCGAAGGCCGAGGGCGTGGGTCCATACCCTTCCGTCTCCCGGTCGGGAACGTAGATCGGCAGGTCCGCGCCCATGGCCCGGAACCAGCGCACCAGCTGCGCCGCCGACGAGGCGCCGTCCACGTCATAGTCGGCGAAGACCAGGGTGGGCGTGCCGGCCTCCAGGGCGTCGACGATGGCTTCGGCCGCCCGGTCCATGTCGAGAAAGCTCGAGGGATCCGGGAAGAGGGCCCTCAGGGTGGGCTCCAGATAGGCGGCGCCCTCCTCCGCCCGCACCCCTCGCGCCGCGAGTGCTCGCGCCAGCGGCTCGATCAACCCGAGGTTCCGCTGGTGGGCCTGCACCAGGGCGGGATCGGCGGCACGCTGCCGCCAGCGCCGCCCGCTCAGGGAGCGGGACACCCCAAGGAAGGCGGGGGCCCGCCCGGAGAGCTGGCCTGCCCCATCCGGCATCAGGGGGCGGGCCTGCGCATGCGCACGTCGCGCACCGTGCCGCTCGACGAGCTCATGATCAGGGAATGGCATTTCACCAGGCCGCGGTCATATTTCACGCCGTCAAGCATGACGCCCTGGGTCACGCCGGTGGCCACGAAGATGGCTTCGTGGCGGACGATCTCGTGCAGGCCGTACTTCTTGTCGAAGTCGGTGATCCCGATCCGCTCGGCGCGGCCGCGTTCGTCATCGTTGCGGAACACCAGTCGTCCCTGGAACTGGCCGCCGACCGCCTTCAGCGCGGCGCAGGCGAGGACGCCTTCCGGGGCGCCGCCCTGCCCCATGTACATGTCGATGTCGGCGTCGGGGTCGGTGGTGTGGATCACGCCGGCGACGTCCCCGTCCGTGATCAGGGCGACCTTGGCGCCCACCTTGCGGAGGGCCGCGATGAGGTCCGCATGCCGGGGACGATCCATGACGCAGACCGTGATCTCGCCGACCGGTTCCCCCTTGGCCTTGGCAAGGGCCAGCACGTTCTCCTCGGGCGGGGCGTCGAGATCGACCAGGCCGTCCGCAAAACCCGGCCCGATGGCGATCTTGTCCATGTAGGTGTCCGGCGCATTCAGCAGGCCGCCCTCGGGGGCGAAGGCCATGACGGCGAGCGCATTGGCCATGTTCTTCGCCGTTAGGGTGGTGCCTTCCAGCGGATCCAGCGCGATGTCCACGCGGGGACCCTTACCGGTTCCGACCTTCTCGCCGATGTAGAGCATCGGCGCCTCGTCGCGTTCTCCCTCTCCGATGACGATGCGGCCGTCGATGTGCAGCAGATTCAGCGCCGTGCGCATGGCGTCCACCGCGACCTGGTCAGCCGCCTTCTCGTCTCCACGCCCCGCCAGCTTTGCGGCGGCGATGGCGGCGGCTTCGGTGACGCGGACCGCTTCCAGCGCGAGCGCACGGTCGAGACGGGTGGAAGACATCGGACAAACTCCTGAGCGCAGTTTCGTATGATTCGAGGACCGGTGCGCCAGAAGCGGTCGCACCGTCCGGATGGGTATCTGGTCGGCCTTACTTCGCGACGGGCGGTGGGACAGCGCGCGCCCGCGTCTCGGCTGCGAATGCTTCGGTGCGCGCGGCGGCGTCCGGAGGGACCGGTGCAGCGAGATCCGGGTCAACCAGGCGGCGCGTCGCGCTGGCGAAGCCCTGGGTGTCTTCGAGGGTCCACTCGAGACCCGCGGCAGCGCGGGCGAGCGCGATGCGCGCGGCCTCGGTCTGTTCGACGCGGGCGGCGAACTGCGAGGGCGCCGGCACCCCGGTCGGCGCCGCCGGGAAGTCCCGCCAGCGGGGATAGGCGCGGCTACGCGCGACCGCCTCGCTGATCTGCACGGCGGCCGCGGATTCGGGGTCCGTGGGCGGCGCGAACGGATCATTGCTCACGCAGCCGCCGAGCGCGGCGGCCGCGCCGATAAGGGCCGCAAGGGCGACACCCGTCTTGTTCCGAGCCGTGAGAGCCATCAAAAGGGACTGGCGCGCCGTTTCTGTTCGGTCATGGTCATAGGACATCGTTGGCCCCGGCGGAAGGGCGGCAAGCCGGAGGAGACGGGCATGGCGGACAGCGGCGAGACCCCGAAACGGAAGACCGCTCCGAAGGCGAAGCGGACGAAGCCGTCAACTGCGAAGTCGCCCGCGGCAAGCCCGGATGCCGGGCCGGCCGACGCCGAGGACAAGGCGCCGCGTCCCGAGGCGGCGTGCGCCGCCAGCGACGCCGAAGCCGCGCAGGCCGATCTCGCCTACGAGATGCACCTGATCGATCCGAGCGTTCGCGAGTCGCTGGAGAAACTCTCCCTGAACCTCGCGCGAGCGTCGATCACCGCCCAGGGCGCGATCGCCGAAGCGGCGCTGCGTCAGGCCGATCGGCCAGGCGCGCTATCGCCCGATCCCTTCCACGTCGCGCCAGCGATGACCGAGGTCATGACCCAGCTTGCGGCGAACCCGGACAAGCTGTTCAAGGCCCAGGCCGACCTCTTCAGCCGATACATGGACCTGTGGTCCGCCTCAGCCCGGCGCGCCGCGGGAGAGGCCGTCGAGCCGTCCGTTTCCCCGCCCAAGGGAGACAAGCGGTTCAATGCTCCGGAATGGTCCGAGAATCCGGTCTTCGACACCATCAAGCAGTCCTACCTGCTCACCTCCGAGTGGCTGAATTCGCTTGTCGCCGGGGTGGACGACGTCGACCCGATGACCAAGCGTCGGGCGGCGTTCTTCACGAAGTTGCTGACGGACGCTTTCTCACCATCGAACTTCCTGGCCTCCAATCCTGCCGCGCTGAAGGCCATGATGGATTCGAAAGGCGAAAGCCTTGTGCGCGGCATGCAGCAGTTCGCCGCCGACATCGAGCGAGGCGGCGGCCAGTTGGCCATCAGCCAGACCGACTTCGGCCGCTTCGAGGTCGGAAGCAACGTGGCCACGGCGCCGGGCAAGGTCGTCTGGCGCGACCGCCTCTTCGAACTCCTGCAGTTCACGCCCACGACCGAGCAGCAGCACGAGATTCCGCTGCTGATCTTCCCCCCGTGGATCAACAAGTTCTACATCCTGGACCTGCGGGTGGAGAACTCGATGATCCGCTGGCTGACGGCCCAGGGGTTCACGGTGTTCATCTGCAGCTGGGTGAACCCGGACGTCTCGCTGGCGGGCGCCGATTTCGACGACTACCTGAAAGACGGCATCTATCTCGCCACCTCCAAGGTGATGGAGCAGTGCGGAACCGATCGGGTCAACACCGTCGGCTACTGCATCGGCGGAACGCTGATGGGCGCGGCCCTTGCCCACATGGTCGCGACAGGCGACGATCGGGTGGCCTCGACCACCTTCTTCGCTGCGCAACACGATTTCTCCGAAGCCGGCGACCTGCTGCTCTTCACAGACGAAGCCTGGCTAGCCGAGCTCGAGCAGCGGATGGACGCGGCCGGGGGCGTTCTCCCGGGCGCGGCCATGGCCGACACCTTCAATGCGCTCAGGGCCAACGACCTCGTCTGGTCGTTCTTCGTGAACAACTACCTGATGGGCAAGGAGCCCCCCGCCTTCGATCTGCTGTTCTGGAACTCCGACCAGACCCGGATGCCCAAGGCGTTGCACATGAACTACCTGCGCAGCTTCTACGGGCGTAACGCCCTCGCGAAGGGCGAGATGGAAATGGGTGGGGTGCGCCTCGATCCTTCGACGGTGAAAACGCCCCTCTACTTCCAGGCTTCCAAAGAAGACCACATCGCCCCGGCGCGCTCGGTCTACAAGTCCGCCCGGCTGTTCGGCGGACCCGTCACCTTCACCCTGGCGGGTTCGGGCCACATTGCGGGGGTCGTGAACCACCCCGACGCGAAGAAATACAACCACTGGACCAACGACGCCCTGCCGCCGACGCTGGACGAGTGGATGGCCGGCGCGAGCGAGCATCCCGGCTCCTGGTGGCCCCACTGGCGCGAGTGGCTCGCAGCGAAGTCCGGGAAGATGGTCCCGGCCCGCGATCCGTCCCTGGGAAAACTCAAGCCGCTCGGCGACGCGCCGGGTGAGTATGTGAAGGTGAAGAGCTGAGGCGACCGCTTCAGGCCGGAATGAACTTCAGCGCCACGCCATTGTTGCAGTAGCGGACGTCCGTCGGGCTGATGCCCTCGCCCTTGAAGATGTGGCCCTGATGTCCGAGGCAGCGGGCGCAGTGGTATTCGGTCCGCGGCTGGAAAAGGAGGAAGTCGGGCTTCGTCCCGACATTCATGGCCCGCGAAAAGCTGGGCCAGCCGGTTCGGCTTTCGAACTTCCACTGCGAGCGGAACAGCGGCAGTTCGCAACCGGCGCAGACGAAAGTTCCCCGCCTCTTCTCCTTGTTCAACGGGCTGGTGAAGGCTCGTTCGGTCGCCTCGCGCCGCAGGGTCGCGTAGGCCGCGGGGGACAGCCGTCGTTTCCATTCGGCGTCACTGAGCTTGCGCCACGGTGAGCCGGCGTAGCGCTGGTCGATCGCGACGGGCGGGCGGGCGTCAGCCTGGCCGGAGCAGGCGCTTGCGATAAGTCCGGCGCCTCCGAGCAGCAGGCCGCGCCGGGCAATCATGGTCGGGCGTCGCATGGTCATGGCCTTCATACGTAGTCAGCCACGATCAGATTACATCTAGGCTCAGAGCCCCGCTCCCTCGTCCAGGCCCAGCGCCAGGTTGAGGTTCTGTACGGCGGCGCCCGAGGCCCCCTTGCCGAGGTTGTCCAGCAGGGCCACCAATCTTGCTTGCCCTGACCGCTCGTCGCCGAAAACGAACAGCTTCATCCGGTTTGTGCCGTTAAGGCCTTCGGGGTCCAGGCTCGGCGTCGCTGCAGCCTCCGTCCGTGAAGCGACTTCGACGAAGCGCTCGCCCACATAGGCTTCGGCGAGGGCGTCGTGGACGTCCGCAAGACGCGGCGAATTAGGCATGGCTTCGAGCTGCAGCGGAACCTCGACCAGCATGCCCTGGGCGTATCGGCCAACCGCGGGCGCAAACAGTGGCGGGCGCGCAAGCCCGGTGTGCGCCTGCATTTCGGGCAAATGCTTGTGCCCGAGAGCCGTAGCGTAGATCCGGAAGGCGTCATCCGTTCCGCCCTGCTCGAACTCGGCGATCATGGCCTTGCCGCCACCGGTGTAGCCGCTGACGGCGTTGACGGTCACCGGCCAATCGGCGGGAAGAACACCCTCATCCACAAGTGGCCGCACCAGGCCGATGAAGCCTGTCGGATAGCAACCCGGGTTCGCAACCCTCCTGGACTCGCGCAGGATCTCCCGCTGACTGCCCCTGGCCAATTCCGGAAAGCCGTAGGCCCAGCCATCGGCTGTGCGGTAGGCGGTGGAGGCGTCGATCACCCGGGTTGTGGTGTTGTCGATCATGCCGACCGCCTCGCGCGATGCGTCGTCAGGCAGGCAGAGGATCACGGCGTCGGCCGCGTTCAGCAACTCCGCCCGCGCGGCAGGATCCTTGCGGCGTTCGGCATCGATCGAGATCAGCCGGATGTCCGATCGCGCGATGAGGCGTTCGCGGATCTGGAGCCCGGTCGTGCCTGCCTCGCCGTCGATGAAGACCGTATGCGCCATGAACGGGATCCTTGCTGGCCCAAACAGGAAACGGGCGCTTCGGTTTCCCGAAGCG
>JAEZEZ010000007.1 GCA_023432855.1 Pseudomonadota bacterium
GCCGCGCGAGGCGCGCCTGGCGCTGAAGTTGCGCGCGCCCGCCATGGCGTGACCGCGGGGCAGGGAGCAGGCGACCGCGGGTCAGGGGGCGCGTGAAGGCCCGGCGCGAGGTCGGCCGGCGAGGCGCTCCGGCGCGGTCGCATGAAGGATCGGCTGGTTCGGCGCGGGTTTCCAGACAGATCCGGCGTTGAGACGACAGATCCGGTGGGAGTTCGCGCGGAGGCGGCGGAGGGCCTCGTTCCCGGGGCCGAGGCGTGTTCGCGAGTACGATGAACCGCTTCGCGATACCGTAGACTGCGCCGTTCGTACCGAAGACCGGCCCGTTTCGACCGATCGGGGCCAGGTCCGCCCGGGCCTCGCCGGGGGCGCGGAGGACTGCGGCCGCCGGAGGAAGGAATCGGACCAGACCGGACCCGAACCGCACGGCCCGCGTCGCCGCCCGAACAGGGCGCGGTGCGTGCAGTTATCTAGCTAAATCAAAGAGTTGTGGAAACTGCAAAACCCCACGAATTTTGCCGGCGAAGCCTGCGCCCCGGCCGTGCTAAGCGGCGGGTCCCATGACCGCCGCCCCCGCCGCCTCGCCCTCCATCCGCAGCGCCGACCTGATAGCCCTGGTCGTCTGCAGCGTCATCTGGAGCACCACCTGGTACGCCATCAAGCACCAGCTGGGCGTTGTGGATCCGGTGGTTTCGGTGGCCTACCGCTTCGCCCTGGCGGCCGGGCTGCTGTTCATCTGGTGCGCCCTGACGCGCCAGTCGCTGAAGCTGTCGCCGGCCCAGCACCTGATGGTGGCGGGGCAGGGGCTGTTCGTCTTCTCGCTCGACTACGCCTTCGTCTATCTGGCTGAAACCCATGTGGTTTCGGCCGTCGTCGCGGTCATCTTCGCCTCCCTCAGCTTCGTCAACACCATCGTCTTCCGGGTGGCGCTGGGGGTGCGCACGGCGCCGCTCGCCTGGGCCGGCTCGGCCGTCGGCCTGGTCGGGGTCGCGGCCCTCTCCTGGGGCGAGGCGGTGCGCACCGAGATGGACAGCGAAACCTTGCTGGGCATCGGTTTCGGCCTGGCCGGCGTGCTCACCGCCGCCATCGGCAACCTCTTCGCCGCCCGGGCCCAGGCGCTGGAGGTGCGGGTCGCCCCGGCCACCGGCTGGGCCATGGCCTACGGGACCGTGGGTCTGGTGGCCTATGCGCTGCTGACCGGCACGCCGTTCCTCTTCGAAGCCACCGCGGGCTACGTGATCTCGTTGATCTACCTGGCGGTTTTCGGGTCGGTCGCGGCCTTCCTGCTCTATTACGCCCTGGCCCGTCGCACCGGCTATTCCTTCGCCAGCTACATCTCCGCCCTGACCCCGCCCATCGCCATGGGCATCTCGGCGGTGTTCGAGGGCGCGCGCTGGGGGTGGGAGGCGCTGGCCGGACTGCTGCTGGTGATGCTGGGCCAGTACCTGCTGATCCGCGCGCCGAAGAGCTAGGCCGGCTCGTCCCCGCCGTCGTCGTCGCGGTCGCGGCGGTGGGCGTCCAGCTTGTCCTTCATCAGGCTGTTCTCGGCCGCGTTGCGCGACTTCTCCGCCTTTTTCAGTCCGTGTTTCAGTCGGTTGGCTTCGGCCTCCGCCTTCCGGTCGGCCGCGGCGCGGGCCTTTCGCGCCCGGTTCAGGTTGACGATCTCGCCCATGGCGCGCTCTCCGCTCGAGGCGCCGATGATGCGCCCCCCGCCGCTCAGATCAAGAGCTGCGGCCGGTCCCGCATCCACTGCGACAGCACCCATTTCTCGCCCGACGACGGCGGCAGGCCCGCATGCAGGGTGCGCGGGTCCGGCCGCCCCGCCGCATCCACGTTGCGGAAGAACAGCGCGTCCCCCTTCGCGCCGCGGATCTTCAGCCCCAGCTCGGAAAACTCGGTCTCCCCGCCCTCGAAGCCGTCGTTGAGATAGACGAGGAAGGTCCCCGTCCGCTGGCCCTTCTGCGCCACCTCCTGGGCCAGCGTCGGGCTGAGCGCCGGGTCGACGAAATCGAAGTGGGGCGAGAACCGTTGCCCCACCGAGTAGTGCAGGACGTTGGTGGTCTCGAGCTGCTCGCGCCGCACCCCGGCCGCCGCCGCGATCCGCACCTGCACAAGGGCGAAGGCGACATCGAGGTCGATCAGGCTGAACCCGGTCCCCGAGTTGGTGCGCGTGTCGTCGGCCTGCCCCCCGCCGGCCGCCGGGTCATAGACCTGGGCAGGGCGAAGATAGTCGCGCGATTCCGACATGATCCAGTCGCAGATCGCGGGCTCCAGAAAGCCGGGGATCACCGCCACCAGCGGCTCCTGCGACCGCGCCTCCATCGGCGGCGGCGAGAGCCAGGCCTCGATGTCGACCTCCCCCAGCAGCGCGCTGACCGCCTGCGACCGCTTGTGGCCGCGCTCGGCCGCCTGCTTGAGGTAGGCCAGGGCGTCGGCCCAGCTCTGCGCGCGCCCGATGCCGATGGCGGCCAGCACCGAGGCGTAGGCCGCCGCCTCGGGCCCCCCGCGCGCCGCCGCGCCCTCGATGAGCTGGGCGCCGGAGACGGGGTCGTGAGGCGCCGCCCGCGCCGCCGCCAGCCGCGCGCCTAGCAGGGTCATCGCCGTGACGTGTCCTGCGCGCGCCGCGCCCGCCAGCAGGTCCAGCGCGTCGCGGTAGCGCCGCTGCCGGTCCATGAGGTGCGACAGCTGCACGGCCGCATCGCCGTCGCCGGCCTGGGCCCTGCGCAGAAGCTCGTCCGGGCTCACCGCATCACCCCGGCGAGATCATCTTCTCTGGCCGGACGATCTCGTCGAACTCCGCGTCGGTGACATAGCCCCCGCCCACGGCCTCCTCGCGCAGGGTGGTGCCGTTCTTGTGGGCCGTCTTGGCGATCTTGGCGGCGTTGTCGTAGCCGATCTTCGGCGCCAGCGCGGTGACCAGCATCAGGGAGCGGTCGAGCGCGGCCTTGATGTTGTCCTCACGCGGCTGCATGCCCAGCACCAGGTTGTCGGTGAAGCTGACCGCCGCATCGGCCATCAGTCGCACCGACTGCAGGAAGTTGTAGGCCATCACCGGGTTGTAGACGTTGAGCTCGAAGTGCCCCTGCGACCCCGCGAAGCTGATCGCCGCGTTGTTGCCGAACACCTGGATGCAGACCTGGGTCAGGGCTTCGCACTGGGTCGGATTGACCTTGCCGGGCATGATCGACGAGCCGGGCTCGTTCTCCGGCAGAGCCAGCTCCCCGAGGCCCGAACGCGGTCCCGATCCCAGGAAGCGGATGTCGTTGGCGATCTTGAACAGCGAGGCGGCGACCGTGTTGATCGCCCCGTGGCTGAACACCATGGCGTCATGTGCGGCGAGGGCCTCGAACTTGTTCGGCGCGCTTGTGAAGGGCAGGCCGGTGATGGCGGCGATGCGGTCGGCCACCGCCTCGGCGAAGCCCACCGGCGCGTTCAGGCCGGTGCCCACGGCGGTCCCGCCCTGGGCCAGCTCCATCAGCTTCGGCAGGGTCTGCTCGATGCGCTCGATGCCGTTCTGGACCTGCTGCACATAGCCGGAGAACTCCTGGCCCAGGGTCAGGGGCGTGGCGTCCTGGGTGTGGGTGCGGCCGATCTTGATGATGTCCTTCCACGCCTGCGCCTTGTCGTTCAGCGCGTTGCGAAGCGTCTGCAGCGCCGGGATCAGGCGGTGCACGACCTCCTCGGCGCAGGCGATGTGCATGGCCGTCGGGTACGTGTCGTTGGACGACTGGCTCATGTTGACGTGGTCGTTGGGATGCACGGGCGTCTTAGAGCCCTTCTCCCCGCCCAGCAGCTCGATGGCCCGGTTCGAGATCACCTCGTTGGCGTTCATGTTGGACTGGGTGCCCGACCCTGTCTGCCAGACCACCAGGGGGAAGTGGTCGTTCAGCTTGCCTTCGATGACCTCGTTGGCGGCGCGCACAATCGGGTCGCCCAGCTTCGGATCGAGACGACCCAGGGCCATGTTGGCCTCCGCCGCCGCGCGCTTGACCACCCCCAGGGCGCGCACGATGGGCAGGGGCTGCTTCTCCCAGCCGATCCTGAAGTTGCCCAGGCTGCGCTGGGACTGCGCGCCCCAGTATCGGTCGGAGGGCACCTCGATGGGGCCGAAGGTGTCGGACTCGGTACGCGTGGCGCTCATCATGATCCCCGTTGCGGAAGGCGCGCGCGGTTTAGCATGGCGAGGCGCCCGATCAAGGCGAGGCGCTTGACGGGCGAGGGCCCGGAGGCCGAAGGACGCTCATGGATGAGCGCCGCGGCGACGAAGAGTGGGTGGTCTGGGGCAAGGTGCGTGCACGCGAGCACGGACAGGCCATCGAACTCGTCATCGACGGCCTGACGACCCAGGCCCGCTACTACAAGCCGCTGATCTACGAGTTCTTCCGCAAGGAATGGCGCGGGGCCCGGCCGGGATACGGCGACTACTCGGTCGAGATCGTGATGGAGCACGTGGGCGATCCGCCCTGGATGGATCTCGACAACCTGGCCAAGGCGCTGCTCGACGGCATCAAGGGCTATGTCTTCCATGACGACGCCCAGGTCGCCCGCCTACTGGTCGAACGCCGGGAGGGGGAGCGCGAGCGGATCCTGATCAGGGTCCAGCGCCGCTAGGAGCCCCCGAAACGCATCAGCGGAAGGGTCAGCTGGACCTGCGAGCCCATGGCCACCTGGGGTTCCGACGGCGGGGTCAGGCCCTCCTGAGCCTCGCGCGCGGCCACGCAGCTGCGCACGCGCGCCGACAGGGCCACGAAGTCCCGCGTCTGCTGCAGGCCCTGCAGAACGCAGGCGTCGAAGTAGGGGTACCGGTCGCGCTCGCTGCAGCCGAACGAACTGCGATCCGGGCGCGCGGCGGTGATGATCATGCGGTTGGGCTTCTTCACGGGCTGGACGAACACGCCGGAAAAGCAGGCGGAGACGACGGCGACGGTCGGCCGGTCAGCGCAGGCCTCGCTCAGCAGGGCGTCCAGCATCGCGGGCGTCAGCATCATCTTCGGCCCGAACACCGCGCCGTGGGGCGTCCCGTGCGAGGTCAGGTAGAACAGGCATCCGCCGCCGGCGCGGCGGGCCGTCTCCACGAATCCGGTGACTGCGGCCTTTGGGGACACCACCACGGCCGGATCGTCGCCGGGGCGGGGCGGCCGCAGGGAGTACTGGCGGATGTTGTCGGAGCGGAACCCGGCGTGGACCAAGGCGGCGCTGAGATCGCGACGGGCGTTGTCGAAGGCTTCGGTGTCGCGTCCGTTGCTGGCGCGCCAGTCGCCGGCAACGACGACCACCGCCCAGTCTGAAAAGTCGGATGCGCGGGCGTCGGCCACGCCCCCGAAGGCCCACAGCCAGGCGAGGATGGCCAGGGTGACCGCGCGCTGGATCCCCCCCATCGCGGCGCCCGCTCCTACTTCTTCCTGAACTTGTCGAGCGAGACCACCTTCGGCGCATCCTCGCCGGGCCCGGGGTCCGATTCAGGCTCTGCCGCCGTCGCATCGGGGAAACCGTCGTCAACCTCAGAGGCCTTGGGCGGTTCGAATTGCAGCAGGAACTGCACGCTCGGGTCATAGAACCGGGTGATCGCCGCGTAGGGTACGGAGAGCTTCTTGGCCTGCCCGCCGAACTTCAGCATCACCGAAAAGAAGGTCTCGCCCGGCGCCAGATCCCAATACTGGTGCTGCAGGACGATGGTCATTTCCTCGGGGTATTTCGCCGACAGGTCCGGCGGGATCGATACACCCGGGGCGCCTACCCGGAAGGTCACATAGAAGTGGTGCGCGCCGGGCAGCCCACCCGGCTCGGCGGCGCGCTTCAACGCCGCCTTGACCACGCCGCGCAGGGCCTCCTGGGCGAGCACGTCGTAGTGCATCTCGTCCTTCGAAAAGGCGTCTTGAGTCATTCGGTTCTCACCCGCGGAAGCGGAACACTCGGGGCGCCTCGCGGCGGAGGGGCATCCTACACCAAGCCTTCGCGCCACAGAACGGGTCACGCGCCGCGAATGCAAGCAGTCGTGAGGTCGGCGTTGTGGGGAAAGTGGGGGAGTTCTGTTGCCAGGCCTCCCCCGAGCCCCGCCCAGGGATCTGAACCCCTAGGACTTAAGTCGAGAAACGACTGACCGCATTACGCAGCCAGGCGAACCTCATCAGCGAAGTTATCGTTCGCAGTTAGTTTAGCGATCCGAAACGGTGGATCATGCCGGGAGAAAGCAACGCCTTTACACGTCCGTCGATGCTGGTCGGCCCCTCAGATCCCCGCCGATAACGCGATGGAGAAAGAGTTGGTGGAGCCGCCGGGAATCGCACCCGGGTCCGGTCCGTTTATTGCGCGCGCGTTTATCTCCATAGTCCGGCCGAAACCGGACAACCGGAATATAGGGTGTCGGCGCGCCCTTCGGAAGAGGCGCGGGATTCGCCTGTTGGTCGCTATTCGGTCCGCGGCGCGTCGAACGCGCCCCGGTCGCGAATCTTGAGCGCGTCCTGGGCCTCCGCCGCCTGCTGCTCCCACTCCGCCTTGGTCTGGCAGATGCGCTGGCGGTTCTTGGAGCTGCCGACGCGCGTGCCCGTGGGCGGCTTCACGTAGCGGCAGATTACCTTGTCGCGATCCGAGCCGGCATCGGCGCCCGAAGACGCCTCGGCAGGGGCGCTCGGCGTCGCCGGCGCTTCCTGGGCAGTGACGGAGCCGGCCAGCAGGGCGCCGGCGGCGAGGGAAACAGCGAAAAGCTTGACCATCAGGGCCTCCGTGGGCGCCCACGGAGGCGCTACGATTGAACATGGCATGAAATAACGTGTCCGCCTGGTTGTCTAGGGGGGCGTGAGCAACCAACGGGCGGTGTCTCCTGTGCGAGGAGACGCGCGACTGTCTTAGCCGCGGCATTCTCCTGGCGAGCAGATGCCGCTGTCGCGAACCTTCAGGGCGTCCTGGGCATCACGCTCCTGCTGCTCCCAGTCCGCACGGCTCATGCACATGCGCTGGCGCGTACGACCGCGGCTCACCCGGGTCCCCGTCGGCGGCCGCACGTTGCGGCAGATCATCTTCGTTGGATCCCGGTCGACATCATCAGTCGACCGCGTGGCGTCAGCCGGTTCGACAGGTTCGCTGACAGGCGGGGTCGGCACGGTCTGCGCGTAGGCGGGGAGCGCCAGAAGACCGACGAGGGAAGCTACAAGCGCAATCCGAAGCATGGCCATCTCCATCGCCGGAAAGACCCAGTTTATACGAGTTTGGGACTACGGACAAACCAACGTCGGCGTCACACTGCGCCCCTGCGTGGCCAGTCGCGCGCCTGATTGCGCAGCCAGGTGTACTGGCGTTTGGCGTAACGCCTTGTCTCCCGTTTGGCGGCGTCGATCGCGTCTTCGAGGGACCGTTCGCCGCGCACGACGCCCATGAATTCACGAACGCCGGTCGCCTTCATCACGGGCAGATCCGGGTCGAGCCTGCGGGCGGCGAGGGCCTCGACTTCCGCCAGGACGCCTGCTTCGACCATGGCGTCCAGCCGTTCGTCACAGCGTCGGTAGAGCTCGTCGCGTGGAGGCTCGAGCACGAGCGGATCGAACGCGTCGGCCCCGAGGATGGGGCGGGTGTCCGCCTGCCAGTCCGTCAGCGCGCGTCCCGACGCCCGGGCGACCGTCATGGCGCGCACGAGCCTCTGACGGTCTCCCGGCGCGATGCGCGCTTCCGCCCGCGGATCCAGATCGTGCAGGGCGCGGCGAAAGCTCTGCTCCCCCTCGCGGTCGAATTCCTCGGCGACGGCGGTGCGGACGGCGGCAGGCACTTCGGGGATGTCGGCGATGCCTCGCGTCAGGGCGTGGAAGTAGAGGCCCGTCCCGCCGACCACGATGGCGGGTCGGTCCAATGCCCGCAGTTCGCCCAGGATCTCGGCAACCGCACGGAGCCAGCGTCCGGTCGACCACGCCTCGGCGCCGTCGGCGATGCCGAACAGGCGGTGCTCGGCGCGCGCTTCCTCGTCGTCGTTCGGCCGCGCCGTGAGGATACGCAGGTCGCGGTATAGCTGCATGGAATCGGCATTGACGATCACCGCGCCGGTCTTGTCCGCCATCTCCAGGGCCAGGGCGGACTTGCCGCTGGCGGTGGGGCCGGCGATCAGGCGGATGGAAGGGCGGGTCCGCGCCATGGGGGCCTTGTCTCCTGGGCTCGCGGCGCGGATATGAGGGCCCGGCTTCCAGCGGCGCAATGTTCCATGCCTGACTTTCCCGACCGAGACACCATTCTCGCCGCGCTCGACGGCGTAACCGATCCCAGGTCAGGTCAGGGCCTGGCCAAGGCCGGGATGGTCAAGGGGCTGGCCATTGGTCCGGGGCGGGCGGGCTTCATGCTCGACGTCGCCGCGGCGGATGCGGCCGCTTACGCGCCGGTTCGCGCCGCCGCCGAGGCCGCGCTGAAGGCGCTGCCCGGGATCAGCGAGGCGCGCGTGGTGCTCACCGCCGAGTCCGCCCCGGCGACGCGGCCGGCCCGTGGCCCGGCCCTCTCGGCCGAGGCGATCAAGCAGGGTCGGCCAGCCCCCACGCCGGCCGGGCGGCCGGACCACGTCCGCCGGGTCATCGCGGTCGCATCCGGGAAGGGCGGGGTGGGCAAGTCGACCGTCGCGGTCAACCTGGCCTGCGCCTTCGCCGCCCTGGGCCTGAGGGCGGGCTTGCTGGACGCTGACGTTTACGGGCCGTCCGCGCCTCTCATGATGGGGCTGGGCCAGACGCCGGACTACGGCGACGACAAGAAGATCATCCCGCTGCAGGCCTGGGGCGTGAAGGCCATCTCCATCGGCCTGCTCGTCAACGCGGATCAGGCGATGATCTGGCGAGGGCCGATGGCGTCCCAGGCCCTCACACAGATGCTTACCGGAACGCGTTGGGGGACCGAGGCCGAGCCGCTGGACGTCCTGGTGGTCGATCTCCCGCCTGGCACGGGCGACGTGCAGCTGACACTGGTCCAGAAGACGAAGATCGACGGGGCGGTGGTGGTTTCGACGCCTCAGGAGGCGGCTCTTGCGGACGCCAGGCGGGCGGTAGCCATGTTCGGCAAGACCGGGACCCCGGTCATGGGCCTCATCGAGAACATGGCCTACTTCACCGCTCCCGGCGGCATCGAGCCCATTCCCATTTTTGGGCGCGGCGGGGCCAGTACCGAAGCCGAGCGGCTCGAGATACCCTTCCTCGGCGAGATTCCCATCGACATGGCGCTTCGGGAGGCTTGCGACGCAGGGCGGCCGCTGGTGGCCGAGGCGGACAGCGCTACGGCCATGGCCTTCATGGACATCGCCCGGCGGCTCGCGCCGGTCTGAGATCAGTTCAGGACCTCGTACTGGGAACGCGCCAGCTCGCCCGGCTCCGACATGTATGCGCGGCCCGTCCTGGAGCGCTTCAACCTGTCCGGATCCTTCCACAGGACGGGGCCTGCCGGAATGCTCGCGCCGCGCCTGGCGCAGGGGACCTTGACCTCGATGGGCCCGCCCACCCGGTAATGCGATCCGCGCTCGACGGCCTTCACTGTCCCAACGACACGGCAATGGCCGGCGCCGCGCAGGCCGCCGTTCCAGTCTACGCGACGGACGGTCAGCACGACGACGTGTGGAGCTTGCGCCCGCGCCTGCTCGTAGGCCTCCGGGGGGAGGACGGCGAGGGCAGGGAAGGCGACGCATGACGCGGCGAAGACAACGAGAGGCAGGCGCATAAGGCGCTCCCTTGCGGTCAGGCCCTCACCCTATCGCGACGCTCCAGGATCCGAAACACGAACGCGTGGTCGTCCTTCTCGCCAGGCTCGTGCGCTTCGCGCCGGACCTCCTCGAAGTCGCCCTCGTCGAACGCGGGCATCATCACATCTCCGTCCGGTTCGGCGTCCACCTCGGTCAGGTAGATGCGCTTCACCCGCGGCAGGGCGAGGCGGAAGATAGCGGCTCCGCCGATGACCGCCACTTCGGACGCGCCATCCTCGCGGGCCTGTTCGCGCGCGATCTCCACGGCCTCGTCGAAGCTTGCGCACACCAGCGCCCCCTTGGGGCGGAAGGTCTCGTCGCGCGACAGCACGATGTTGAGCCGTCCGGGAAGGGGGCGAAGAGGCAGGCTCTCCCAGGTCGCCCGGCCCATGATGCAGGGTTTGCCGATGGTGTTCGCCTTGAACAGCTGCAGATCCGAGCGCAGCCGCCAAGGAAGCCCTCCGTCACGGCCGATGACGCCGTTGCGGGCGCGGGCGACGACAATGGCGAGCGTGGGAGAGGGCATCAGCCGCAGATGCCGCTCCCAGGCTGCCATGGCAAGGGGGGCGCCTCAGGCCAGCTTCCGGCCGATCAGCAGCGGCCACAGCTTCAGGGATCCGCGATCATGGAAGCCTGCCTGTCCGTCCCAGTGGCGAGGATTGCGCCAGGTTCCGAACACGATGTCCCACAACGGCAGATCGGAATAGTTCCACCTGTGGACGCCGCGCTCGTGGTGCAGGGCGTGCATCTCGGGACGGGAGATGAACCAACCCAGCCAGTGGGACGTGCGGATGTTGGCGTGGGTGAACATCGACAGGAAGGCGGTGGTCAAAGCCACGGCGATGGCGGCTTGCGGGGCGATCCCCAGGCCTCCCACCAGCACCAGACTTCCGAGCAAGGCCCAGCCCGCCATATCGAGTGGGTGGAACCAGAAAGCGCCCCAGATATCCACGCGCTCTGCGGAGTGATGCGTCTGGTGCAGGTGGCGCCAGAGGAAGTCCGTTTCGTGCATGGTGCGGTGCCATGCGTAGATCCCCAGCTCGATGGCGAGCAGACCGAGGATGAATTGGCCCCAAAGAGGCCAGGCGGACAGGTCGAGCAGAGCATGGTCCGCGAGCCAGGCGTCGCATACCAGGGGGGCGTACCCGGCCACAGCGAAGTACCCGAGGAAGGCGAGGGCGCCGCGCAGGCGCCAGTGCGGCTGAACCTCGAAACTTCTTGCCCTGTGCAGGGCGTCAAGCACGCAGAATGCGAGGAACATGGCGGCGATGGTCATCGTCACCGCGTTGAACAGGGGGGAGAACAAGATCGGGCCTCACTCGATTACGCGTCGGGAGCGACGCTGGGGAGGCGGTGAAATAGAGGTGGGGAAGCGTGGCAGGCTAGCCGACCCATGGTTCGGTGAGCGGCGTGATCCGAAACTCCAGCCGCTTCAAGAACCTGTGGGATTTAAAGGCCCGGCTGGCATGTCCTTGCAGCGCTGCAACCGTACTTCTGGTATGGTGACGCCATGAGCAAACCGCTGTCCGGGGGGCGCAGACGCGCGGGCGCCTGCTCGACATCGCGGAGTCCGCTGTTCTCGAAAAGGGCTTCGGTGCGACCTCGATCGACGAGGTGATCGCCGAAGCGGGCCTGACCAAGAGCGGCTTCTTCTACCATTTCCGGGACAAGAACGACCTCGCGCTGGCCCTGCTGGACCGGTACGTCGAGCGCGATACGCGGATATTCGACGACATCTTCTCGCGCGCCGAAGAGTTGAACGAGGATCCGCTCCACGCCTTTCTCATCGCCTTGAAGCTCACGGCCGAAATGATGGGGGATCTGCCGGGCGGGCATCCTGGCTGTCTCGTCGCGACGGTGACCTTTCACGAGCGGCAGTTCAATCCGGAGGTCCGCCGACGGGCGGCCGAAGCCTCGCTGCTATGGCGCCGTCGCTTCCTCGGAAGGCTGGAGCAGGTCGCGGCTCAGTACCCCTCGCGCATCGACATCGAACTCGAGACGCTCGCCGACATGTTCAACAGCGTCGTCGATGGAGCCATCATCATGTCGAAGGGGCTGTCGGATCCACAGATCCTTCCCCGGCAGATAATGGCCTACCGCGCCTTTGTGCGAGCGGTGTTCCTCGGAATCTGAGGCGTTCAGACCGCGACCGGCGCCTTGATGTGGGGGTGGGGGTCGTAACCCTCGAGCACGAAGTCGCTGAACTCGTAGGCGAATAAGTCGTCGCGCGGAGCGACGCGCATGGTCGGAAAGGGGCGGGGCTCCCGACGCAGTTGCTCTCGCGCCTGCTCAAGGTGGTTCAGATAGAGGTGGGCGTCCCCGAGGGTGTGCACGAACTCTCCCGGTCGCAGACCGGTCACCTGCGCAAGCATCAGCGTGAGCAGGGCATAGCTGGCAATGTTGAACGGCACTCCCAGGAACACGTCTGCAGAGCGCTGGTACAGCTGGCAGCTGAGCTTTCCGTCAGCCACGAAGAACTGGAACAGGCAGTGGCACGGCGGGAGGGCCATGTCGTCGACATCGGCCGGGTTCCAGGCGGAGACGATGTGCCTGCGGCTGTGGGGATTTGTCTTCAGGCCGTCGACCAGACGCTGGATCTGATCGATCGAGCGGCCGTCCGGGGCGGTCCACGAGCGCCACTGCTTGCCGTAGACCGGACCAAGCTCTCCGTCGGCGGCGGCCCACTCATCCCAGATGCCGACGCCCCGCTCCTGGAGCCACCGCACATTGGTGTCTCCCCGGAGAAACCAGAGCAGTTCGTAGATGATGGACTTCAGGTGCAGCTTCTTCGTCGTGAGCAGGGGGAACCCCTGATCCAGGTCGAAGCGGATCTGGCGGCCGAACACGCCCATGGTGCCCGTGCCGGTGCGATCGTCGCGTACCCAGCCGTTGGTGAGGATGTCCTGGAGCAGGTCCAGGTACTGCCATTCCTCATGCCGACGCCCCTCGTCGGAAGGCTGGGCTGGAGGACTGGTTCGGGCAAGCACGGTCATGCCGCCACTTCAGACCGAATCGAGCCGGTTCGCTAGTGCGCCATATCGCGCCGGCTGCTCCAGGCGCGAAAAAAGGGCCCGCCGAAGCCGGCGGGCCCTTTCGCTGTTCGGGTGAACTCCCTTACGAGCGGAAGAGCGACAGGATCACCTGCGGCGCCTGATTGGCGATGTTCAGGGCCTGGGCGCCCAGCTGCTGCTGGACCTGCAGGGCCTGAAGCCGCGCGCTTTCCTTCGCAAGGTCGGCGTCGACCAGGTTGCCGATGCCCGCTTCCAGGACGTCTGTCAGCTTGGAGACGAAGGTGTTGTGAGCTTCGATCTGCTTGGCCTGCGCGCCGATGTCGCCCATGGCCGAGTTCACGTTGGCGATGGATGCGTCCAACTGGCCCAGCACGGCGGTCGCGTTGGTGGCGGTGTTGATCGACGATGTCGCCGCCATGGTGATGATCGAACCGCCGAGCGACAGGTTCTTGACGCTGAGGGTCACGTAGGCGTCGGCATCGGCGTTGGCGAGGAAGCGGATCGAGGCGCTCAGCGAGCCGTCGAGCATGTTGGCGCCGTCGAACTCGGCGTTCTCGGTGATCTGCACGACCTGGCGGAGCAGGGCGCGATAATCCGAATTCAGGGCGGCACGCGACTCGGTGCTCAGCGACGGGTCCATCGCGGCCACGACCTTCTCCTTGATCTGGAGAAGCAGGTCGGAGATCGATTCGCCTGCCGCCAGGGTGACGTCTGCGATCGAGGTGGCGCGGTCGAGGCTCATCTTCACCGCAGCCAGTGCGCCGACGTCCGCGCGCTGTCCCTGCGCGACCGCCCAGACCGAAGCGTTGTCCTTGGCGCCGTTGACCTTGAGCCCCGTGTTGATGCGGGTCTGCACGTCTTCCAGAGCCTGATTGGTCTTGTTCAGGTTCTGGAGGGCGATCATGGCCGACGTATTGGTATGCACGCTGACCGTCATGGCCATCTCCTCAGGCGTCACTCCGCGAGAAGGTAAGGGCGCGTTCGTGAGCGTATGGTTAACGCCGCCGCAACGCATTACGCCGCGCGGCGGCTGCCTGCGCGGTAAGTAGTTTTCGGCGACGCCTGACGGCGTCCTTGCGCGGCCCTCGTCAGGCCTTCGTCGCGATAACGTTCCCGGCGACGTACGCGGGGTTCTCCTGCAGTCGCAGCACCTCTTCGCGGGGCAACTGACGCACGACTTCACCCGTCTTCCGGTCCAGCGTCTTGTAGACGTAGCTTCCGGTGGCGCGGTCCAGCTCGATGACGAGCCGGAAGTCGGCGGCGGTTTGTTCGCGTACGGGCTGGTCACTGCCCTGCGCTGCGACCGGGTTGCCCCTTGGGGTGTCCTGGTTCAGCGACGTGGAGACCGACGAGATCCTTTCGACATTAGTGGCCATCTCCTCAACGCAGCGGGCTCAGCCGCCACGTCTCCTTTGTTCTCGCGGAAAGGCTGGAGACGGGCCCAGGGGCCCGCCTCCATCCGTTTCATCAGCGGAAGAGACCCAGCAGGGTCGAGGTCGAGGAGTTCGCGATCGCGAGCGCCTGGATCCCGAGTTGCTGCTTGGTCTGCAGGGCCTGCAGCCGGGCGCTTTCCTTCGCCAGGTCGGCGTCCACCAGGTTGCCGACGCCGGCTTCCAGGGTGTCCTGGAGCTTGCCGATGAAGGTCAGGTGGGTCTCCAGCGCCTTCGACGACGTGCCGAGGCGCGAAAGCGACGCGGACACGTTGTTGATGGAGGTTTCGACAGTGCCGGCCAGGGTCTGAGCGGCCGTGGCGGTAGCGAACGAGGCCGTGGTGGCCACGGTCACGATGGAACCGCCCAGAGCCATGATCTCGGCCCGCACGGTCAGCTTGGACGACGCATCGGCGTTAGCCAGCGCCGCGACGGCCGTCGCACCGGTGTTGATCAGGTTCTTGCCGTTGAACTCGGCGTTGGCGACCACCTTGCCGAGCTGGTCGCGGAGGGCCTTGAAGTCCTCGTTGAGCGCGGCGCGGGCCGTCGAGTCGAGAGAGGCGTCGGCGGCGGCGAGGGCCTTTTCCTTCATCTGCACGAGCAGATCGGAAACGGTTTCACCGGCGGCCAGAGCAACGTCGGCTACCGACTGGCCGCGCTGAAGGCTGTCCTTCACGGCGTTCAGGGCGCCGATTTCGGCGCGCTGCGACTGGGCGATGGCCCAGATAGCGCCGTTGTCCTTCGCGCTGGCGACCTTCTTGCCGGTGTTGATCCGGCCCTGGACGATCGACAGTTCGTTGGAGGTTTGGTTGAGGTTTTGCAGCGCGACGAGCGCGCCATAGTTCGTGTTAACGCTGTTCAGCGCCATATCACAGGTCCTTCTTCCTGATGTCCGGCCGTCGTTTTGACCGCCGGGGGCGTTTTGCCCGAGGGAGGAAGAAGCAAGCCCAGGGCCACAGCCCGCACTCTCGGGCGAAAGTCCTCAAAATACTGATTCTATTACGGTACCTTGCCTTAACCATGCCGTTGGCCAGGCACATCTTGCCTGCCGCCGCGCCCCTGCGGCAGAAAATGCCGGGCCGGGCGGCACAAACTGCCCGGCGCCGCCGCCGGAAGGGCTGGACTGATGATCGAACTGCGGGATCTCGACAGCAACGCGAGCGAGCAACTGTTCCTGTGGCGACGCCAGCCGGATGTCGATCGCTGGATGTGCGGCCGCGTCGCCCAGACCCTCGACGAGCATCAGCGGTGGTTTGACCAGTTTCGCGACGACCCCGACGCCAGGGGATGGCTCATCGTCCATGACGGCGCGCCGGTCGGTTTGCTGACCCTGCGAGGTCTGGCGGGCTGCGACCGCTGCGGCAACTGGGGATGGTACATCGGCGAAGCCTCGGCGCGGGGCCGCGGCGTGGGCCGCGCGGCTCAGGCCTTGGGGCTGGACAAGGCGTTCGCCGAACTCAGGCTGCACAAGGTCGTCGCCGAAGTGCTTGCCGACAACGAAGCGGCCCTGAAGGCGCAGGCTTCAGCGGGTTTCCGGCGTGAAGGCTACCTGCGCAGCCATGCCCTGAAGGATGGCGCGTTTCGCGATGTCGTCCTGCTGGCCATTCTCGATGAGGAGTGGGCGGCTCGTCGCGAAGCGTTCCTCGCGTCGCTGCGCGAGGGCGGCTTCTTCGCCGCTTGACGGCACGGTAACGCTGCCCGGCGTACTCTGGCCCGTCCTTTGCGGGGCGGGGCCATGGTCGGGATCAACAACAGCTACGTGTTGGGGCTTTTCGGCGGCGCCGCGAACTTCGGTTCCGGCTTCGCCGGATACACGCCCGCGCCCGCGAAGAAGGACCCGACGCCGCCCTGGGCGACCAATTCGACGGCTCCGCGCGCCAATGACCTGGTCAAGCGGGTGATGGCGGGCCGGTCGTTCATCGACATGAACGCCGCTCAGCTGGACGTGAAGGGCGCCGGCCAGGACTACCGTAAGCTGTTCGCCCTCTATCAGGGACTGAACGCGCTGCACGGACTGGCCGAGCGGATGGACGCCAAGGGCGTCGGCAGCTTCGAGCAGGGTCAGATCGCCCGCCGCTTCGAAACCGGCCTCGGCCAGGTGGCGGACTTCATTGACGGCCTGCGCCTCGACCAGCTCTCCGTCGCGCGCGGCCTATCGGCGTCCATCGTCAAGGCGGATGTAGCGATGAAGCGGCCGACCGCCGATTACGTGGGGGCGGTCGTCCATCGGGGCTCGTCCACGGATCCGGTCGCCGCCTTCCAGGGCGACGTGACTTTCTCCATGAACGTCCAGAAGACCACGACGCTCAGCAACGGAACGGTGATCGACATCGGAGGCCCGATCGAAATCCAGGTCGACCTTGCCGAAATGGGCGCAACCCCGCGCACTCTGGCGGCGGTCACCGAGTTCGTGAACGGGAAACTGGCGGATGCCGGCGTCGCGACCCGATGGGCGACCGAGCGCACCGCGGGCCAGGCCCGCAAGGTGGTGGTGAACGGCAGGGAGGTGACCCTCTCGCCGGAACCCGATCAGTACGCTCTCAAGATCAAGGGCTCGTTGGGAGAGCGACTGTCCTTCACGGCGGCGGACAGCGCCGATGCCGTCTATGTCGTCCAGCAGGCGAACACCGGCGACGCCGCACGCAACCAGCTCCTCAAGTTTCAGTCCGACGTCGCGGCCGCGGGTTCCCCCGCCGCTGCGACGCCCAGACCGGGCGAGACCTACTGGGTCGAAGGACGCGCCTTCCAGGTGGAGCTCGGCGCGGCGGTGGAAACCGCTCGCGCCGTGGCGACCGGCCCGGACGGGGCGGTCTATGTGCTGGCCGATGTCGACCAGGCTGTCGCGGGTCAGACTCTCAAGGGTGAACGCGATGTCGCCCTGCTCAAATACGATTCAGCCGGACGATTGATTTATGCGCGCACCCTGGGCGCGTCGGAAAGCGCGAGCGGCTACGCGCTCGCCGTCGACGCGGACGGCAAGGTCGCTGTCGCGGGCTCCGTTACGGGCGTCCTCGACAAGGGCGACGATGGGCTGGACGGGGCGAAGTCCGACAGCTTCGTCACCGTCTTCGACGCCAACGGCGACGAACTCTGGACCCAGCGACGCGGTGCGCGGGCCGAGGACGAGGCCCAGTCCGTCAGCTTCGGGGCCGACGGCTCCGTCTACGTCGCCGGCCGCGCCCGCTCGGCCATGCCGGGAGCCGACTCCCTCGGCGGCTGGGACTCTTACCTGCAGGGCTTCAGTCCGCCGGCCAGTCCCGGCCAGTCCGGCCTGCCGAAGTTCGCGACTCAGTTCGGAAGCACTGGAGAAGACCGCGCCACCGCCATGACGATGGACGGGAACGCCGTGCTCGTCGGGGGCGTCGAGAACGGGCGTGCGGTCGTGCGCCGATACGCGCTCCAGGTCTCTGGCCCCCCGGTCCTGGAAAGCGTTCGCGACCTCGGCGAAATCCAGGGTGGCGAGATTACTGGCCTTGCCGTGCAGAACGGCCGCCTGATCGTCACCGGCGCTTCCGGGAACGCCTCGCTGTCGGCCGGGGCGACGACGCGGGCGCACAGCGGCGGGACGGACGCCTTCGTCGCCGCGTTGGAAACCGACCTCGGTGCGTCGGCCGCAGACCGGCTCACCTGGTTCGGCGGGGCCGGCGCCGACAAGGCGACATCGGCCGCATTCTCGGGCGGACAAGTCTGGATCGCGGGGACGAGTCCCTCGTCCCTCCCGTCCACCTCCACCGGCGACGCGCCCTACGGCACGGTGAGGGACGTGGAGGGCTTTCTCGCCCGGATCGATCCGCTGACGGGCGCGATCGAATACGAAAAGCGGTTTCACGCGGACGGAAACACCGCTGCGCCCCGCGCCATCGCGGTCGGCCAGGGCGGGGCCAGCGTCCTCGACCGTCTTGGCTTTCCGCAGGGCGTGATCGACGGGTCGGACTCGGCGAAGGTGGTGGCCGGAACCTCGGTGCGGGCGGGTGATCGCTTCTTCGTCGAAGGACCGTTCGGCCGGAAGGCTGTAGTCATCGAGGCTGCAGACACCCTGGCGACCCTCGCCAAGAAAATCGAACGGGCCGCCGGTTTCGCCGTGACGGTTTCGGTGGCTAAGGACGTCCTCCGGCAGACTGACGAGAAGGATCCGGAGACGGCGATCTACGGCGCCTTCGAGCGCCTGCAGATCAAACCGCGCGACAAGCGTTCGCGCGTCGAGATCTCGGCCGGCGATCTCGGGACGGACGCCCTTGCGGCGCTGGGGCTCGACGAGGCCGTTATCCACGAGAAGCCCGTGGACGCCAGCAAGGGCGAGCCGCTCTACGGCCTGGCGCTCTCCCGAAACCTGCGCCTGGATTCCAAGGCGGGGATCAAGGCCGCCCTCGACGCGATCGGAGCGGCCCTCGCCACCGTGCGCACCGCCTATCGTGATCTGGTCGACGCTGGAAAACCCAAGTCGCCCTCCGTCACCGGTCCCGCGCCGCTCTATCTGCAGAATCAGCTCGCCAACTATCAGGCCGCCCTGGACCGTCTCGGCGGTTGACGCGCAGTTGCGCGCAGGCGTTATTGCGCCCGGCGACGGCGCGCACTAGGCGAGGATCATGGAGCAGAAGAACGTCATTCTGGCGGTAGGCGCGGGCGTTGCGGTCCTGCTGGGCGTGATCATCGCCATCATGCTGGCGGGTCGCGGCAAGGCGCCCGAAGCGCCTCCCGAGGAAAAGGGCGCTCTGAGCGTCGACGTGAAGGAGGCCCCCGCGCTCGACCCGACGCGTCAGCTTCGCTGCTACGTCAATGGTCAGTTCGTGGGCGAGACCAGCCTCAACGAGTGCGCCCGGCGCAACGGAGTCTCCGCCCAGTCGCTGGACGTCGGACTGGATGAGAGCGGCGCCCTGGTCGCGGCGGAAACGGCTTCGCTCGCGCCGCCGCCGGTCCTGCCCGAGCCGGTGGACGTGGCCGAAGCGCCGGTGGACGCGCCCGTCGACCAGCCGCGCCCCGTCGATGATGAATTCGAGATCGCGCCGCGCGACCGTCCCGGCGCCCAGTGTCTGCGCCACACCGGAGGAGGCTGGCGGCAGCTGTCCTCCGACGTTTCGCTCGAAACCTGCGTCTCGCTGCTGTTCGACGGCCAGTGCGTCCGGCCGGGCGACGCGGTGTACGGCCGCTGGGGCGAGCAGACCCTGCGTCTCGTGCCTGGGCGGATCGAGCAGTCCTCGGACAACCGGAGCTTCCGCACCCTCGAGAGGAGGCCCTCATGCTGAGGCGTATGGTCGTGGTCGCCACTGCGGCCGCAGCGCTTGTGGCCTGCCAGTCCGGCGCGCAGGCTCCCCGCGATCCCGGCGTCTGTTACCAGGTGACGGTGCGCGAGGGCGAAGAGGTGAAGTTCAACAAGCTGGCTGATGATCAGCCGACCATGGAGGCGTGCATCGCACGTCTCGAGGAAATGCGAATTCGTTTCCTGCGCATGGGCGGTTCGCGGCGCGAAGTGATCGGCGCGTACCAGGGCAAGTTCCTGTTCATCGATTCTGCAGGGGTCTCAGTCGCCGACAGCCTTACGAGCGGCCGCTTCTTCGCGTTCACCCGGGCTCCGGACGGGACCTTGGCCCTGCCGAACCTGGTCAACCAGCCCGGGACCGACGGGCCGGAACAGAAATAGAACAAAGTTCTTGATTCACGCATCCGCCGTTGTAGGGTGCGCGGCCGGGAACCCTTACAGGAAAAGGAACGGGTCCGATGGCGGGCAGCGTAAACAAAGTCATTCTCGTGGGTAATCTGGGCAAGGATCCGGAAATCCGCACCCTCAACTCCGGCGACCGCGTCGCCAACCTGCGCCTGGCGACTTCCGAACAGTGGCGCGACAAGGCCACGGGCGAGCGCAAAGAAAAGACCGAATGGCACTCGGTCGTCATCTTCAACGACAATCTGGTCAAGGTCGCCGAGAACTACCTGCGCAAGGGCTCGACGGTGTACATCGAAGGCGCGCTGCAGACGCGCAAGTGGACCGACCAGAACGGCGTCGAAAAGTACTCGACCGAGGTGGTGCTCCAGAAGTTCCGCGGCGAATTGACAATGCTGGGCGGTCGCGGTGATCGCGACTCCTCCGGCCCATCGTCGTCGGACGACTACGGGTTCGGCGCTTCTTCCGGCCCGGCGAAGGCCTCGGGACCGAAGGAAAGCTTCGAACTGGACGACGAGATCCCGTTCTAGTGCCCGCCGTCGTGCGGGAGGCCTACAGCTACCGCAACGATGCCGACGTACCGGAGTTTCCAGACGACCGGCCGATCATCGTTTTTGACGGACACTGTGTGCTTTGCTCTGGCTGGGCTCGCTTCGTGCTGCGACATGATCGTCGAATGCGATACCGGCTGTTGCCGGCGCAGACGCCGCTGGGACGAGCGATCTATCTTCACTATGGCCTCGACCCGGTGGACTTCGAGACGAACCTCCTGATCGAGGACGGGCGACTGCTGGTGAAGTCGGAGGGGACCATCCGCATGTTTGAGGGCCTCGGTTTCCCTTGGCGGCTGGCGACCGCGGCGCGGGTGCTTCCACTCGGGCTGCGTGACCGACTGTATGGCTTCGTTGCGCGCAACCGCCTGGCCTGGTTCGGTCGCCGCGAAGTCTGCTTCCTCGCCCAAGCCGGAGACGAGGAGCGTTTCCTCTCGTGACTGTGCGCGTACTCCTCGTCGGGGGGTACGGCACGTTCGGTGGCCGCTTGGCGCGACTGCTG
Source organism: Pseudomonadota bacterium (assembly GCA_023432855.1). Lineage (GTDB taxonomy): Bacteria > Pseudomonadota > Alphaproteobacteria > Caulobacterales > Caulobacteraceae > JAEZEZ01. The sequence continues at coordinate 20,845 of JAEZEZ010000007.1, forward strand.
GCGGCAGACCGCCGCTTCTGCATCATCATCGCCGGGCGGTCACTGGACCAGGCGGCTGCCTTCTGTTCGACGCTGCCGGACGGGGCGGAGCGGCTACCGCTGGCATTCGACCGCGACGGGGACATCGAAGCCGGTCTGGACGAGGCGCGCCCGGACCTCGTCATCGACGCAGCGGGACCTTTCCAGCTGTACGGCGACGACCCCTATCGACTGGCGCGGGCGTGCATCGAACGGGGCTCATCGTACGCCGATCTCGCCGACAGCGCAGACTTCGTCTCCGGCATCGCCGAGTTGGACATCGCAGCGCGGGCGGCGGGGGTTTTCCTTCTGTCCGGCCTGAGCACGTTTCCGGCCTTGTCTGGAGCGGTGGTGCGCGAGTTGTCCCGGGATTTCGAGGAAGTCACGGCTGTTCGTGCTGGGGTCATGCCGTCGCCCTGGGCTGGCGTGGGCCTCAGTGTCGTGCGCGCGGTGGCGAGCTATGCCGGCAAACCGCTGGCGGTCCGACGCTGCGGCAAAATTGCGAAGCGCTACGCCCTGATCGACAGCGTGCGGCGGACCGTCGCCGTACCGGGTGAAATCCCGCTGCGGAACACGCGGTTCTCACTGGCCGAGACCCCGGACCTGAGGCTGTTGATGGCTGCAGGTGACGTGTGGACGGGCGCCGGGCCGCAGCCTGAGATGCTGCACGACGCTCTGCGCGGACTGGCATGGCTCGTTCGTCTGCGCATAGTTGGATCGCTTGCGCCCTTGGCGAGGCTGTTACACCGGGCGACGGAGGTCTTCCGTTGGGGCGAGCGGCGGGGCGGAATGTTCCTTGAGGTGGACGGCCGGCGGGACGGGCGTCCGGTCTCGCGTGCTTGGCACCTGTCGGCGGACGGGGACAGGGGGCCGTTCGTGCCTTCCATAGGTGCGGCGGCAGTGGCTCGTTCCGTGGCGCTTGGTCGCCTTCCGAGACCCGGCGCGCGCGCGGCTGGGGGAGAGCTGCACCTGACGGACTATGCGCCGGACTTCGCGGCGCTCGGCATCGCGACCGGGCGGTGGGAGGCCGTCCCGCACGACACGCCCCTCTACCAGCGGGCTCTGGGGGAAGCCTGGCTGCGACTGCCAGCGCCGTTACGGGCGATGCATGCGGGCGGCGAAGAACGGGTAGTTCACGGCCAGGCCAAGGTGGAGCGCGGCGGCGGTCTCTTGGCCTGGACAGTTGCGGCGGTGATGGGGCTGCCGAAGGCTGGCGACGCGGTTCCGGTAGAGGTCCGCTTTACCCGCCGTGGCCAGGGCGAGGTTTGGCGACGCACCTTCGCAGGGCGCTCATTCAGCAGCACACAGGAACTGGGGCGCGGACGCTCGGAGCGGTTGCTGGTCGAGCGCTTCGGTCCGGTCGCCGTGGGCATGGCCGTGGTGGTTGAGCAGGAGCGCCTGCGGCTGTCGATCCGTCGCGCCACCCTATTCGGCGTGCCACTGCCGCCGTGGCTGCGACCCAGCTGCGGCGACACCTTCGAGCATGCCTCCGATGGCCGCTTCAACTTCCACGTGGAGCTTCATGCGCCTCTTGCGGGGCTGGTGGTTCGCTACCGCGGCTGGTTGGGGACCAGTGCTGTGACGGATGACCAGCGGTCATTGTAGCTGCCTTCTGGGTTAGTGCTTCCGGAAGAGCCACCAGGTCAGGTTGTCGAGGCCCGTAGCCCGCTTCCACGCGAAGCCGTAGTCCACCAGGGTCAGGTCCGGGAAATTGTCCAGGTAGAACGCGCCGAAGTCGCGCTTGAAGAGGGCGGCTTGGTGACCGCGGTACAGGACCTCCTGCTCGACATCAGAAAAATACTCGGCGCAGACCACCCATCGTCGGGCTACGCGGACGATTTCGCTGCACGAGGCCAGGAGGTCATCTGGATGGATGTGTATGAGCACGCCGCTGGTCATGACGAGATCGGCCTGTCCGTCCCCCATGGGTATGTTGGACGCCACGCCGTCGAAGATCCGGTCAGCCGGCAGCACGGCGTCCTTGCGCAGTCGCGCCCGGGCGTCCTCGTTCGGTTCGAGCGCGTAGAGATCGGCCGTCGTCACCCGCGACAGCGCGCGCAGGTTCAGGCCGATGTTCGCGCCCACTTCCAGCAGGCTTCGGGGCGGTTCGCCCACCGTTCCGCGCAGCACACGGGCCCAGTGGACGCTCAGGGCGGCGAGCTTGGCGTCGTCCGGGACGTTGCGTGAGATGTACTCGCTGCCGAAAGGACCGCGCCACAGGCGCTCCTGGTCGCTTTGGGGCCGGCCGGAGGTCATGGGCGGGAAGTCCTTCCTGAGTGAACTGGAACCTGAGCTTTCCGCCAACAGGTTCTGCTCGCGTTAACGCTGCGGATCGGGCGCATCGAGATATCGCGCAGCCCATGCGGCTATCACGGCGGCAGCGTACTCTGCGTCTTCACGCTTCGTGAGCAGGTGATCCGCCGTGTCCAGGGAGACGAAGCTCTTGGGATGTCTCGCCGCCTGGAAGATCGAGGCGGCTTCGCTTATCGGCACGACCTCGTCGAGGGGGGAGTGAAGGACAAGCAGGGCCCGATCCAGGTCGGCGATCCTGGCAGCCTGATCCTGCGACCGGAGATCGGCGACGAAATCCGGACCGAGCTCGAACGGCCGCCCCGCGATCGACACCCGGGTCCGTTCGCGTTCGATGTCGTCCACCGCATCCCGCAGGTGGGTCAGCACATGCGACGCCTCGAAGGGCGCGCCGATCACGGCGACAGCCCTGACGCTCGGGAGGTCTGTCGCTGCCGAGAGCGCTGCGGCCCCTCCCAGACTGTGGCCGACCAGCAGGCCGGGGGCCATGTCCCGCTCCTGCATCGCCATTGCGGCGGATACGATGTCCCGGGCGTCCGAGGAGAGGCCCTGCCCGAAAGCGCCCTGGCTTTCACCGAGACCGGTGAAGTCGAATCGAAGCACGCCGATACCCTCGGCCGCGAGGCCACGGCTGACCCGCGTCGCCGCCAGCGAGGACTTGTCGCAGGTGAAGCAGTGGGCGAACACCGCCCAGGCTTTCGGCTTGGCGCCCGGCGCTTCCAGCACGCCGGACAGGGTCTGCCCCGCGGCGTTGGCGAAGTCGAACTCGCCGCTGCTCACGACCAACGCCCTATTTCTTCTCCGGCTTCTTCAGGACGCCACAGGCGATCCGATCGCCGGAACCGCCGATCGGTTGCGTCCGCTGGTCGTCGGGACCGGCGTGCACAACCACCGAAGCGCCGTCGGCGTCGAGCAGGGCGGGCCGTCCTCCGGCCCCGCTGACCGAGACCAGATCGGTGAACAGGGATGTCCGGCCGACGCCGTTGGCTTCGACATGGAAGCTGGGAAGATCGCCCGCTTCGGCTCCTTCGGGATGCAGCAGGCCGTGAGACTTCTTGCCCGGGTTGAAGTGGCCTCCGGCGCTCTGGAAGCCGGGCGCTTCGCAGAGCCCCTTCTCGTGCAGGTGGACCCCGTGCCATCCGGGGGTGATGCCGCCGATCTCGATCCGCATGAGAACGCCGTGGGGCCCGTCGTAGAAGTAGGCGCCTCCGATTGTCTTGCCGTCGGGGTTCTTGAGCTCTGCGACCGCGGCCGCCTGCAGCGAGCCCGGCTGGGCGATGCGAGTCTCGGCCGCAGGGGGCGGCGTCTGGGCCGTGGGGGCGCCGCTCTGGGCGGCGATCAGGATAAGCGCGGAGGCGGCGGTGATGAACATGATGAAGCTCCCTCGAGACGGGGTCCGGATTCTTTGCGTGGGGTGACCCCGGATGCTAACAAACGAAAACGGCTTCCGTCCCGATTCTTCATAGAATTCCCTTGACCGACGACACCACACAGACCCAGCCCGACGGGCACGGGGGCATCGCTCCCATAGCGATCGAAGACGAGCTGAAGCGCTCGTACCTCGACTACGCGATGAGCGTCATCGTCGCGCGCGCCCTGCCCGATGCGCGTGACGGCCTGAAGCCGGTGCACCGTCGCATCCTTTACTCGATGCACGAGCAGGGCCACACGCCGGACAAGGGCTACGTGAAGTCCGCACGCATCGTCGGTGACGTGATGGGTAAGTACCACCCGCACGGCGACACGGCGATCTACGACTCACTCGTGCGCATGGCCCAGCCGTTCTCGATGGGTCTGGTGCTGATCGACGGCCAGGGCAACTTCGGATCGGTCGACGGCGATCCCCCGGCCGCCATGCGATACACCGAAAGCCGGATGGCCCGGCCGGCGACGGCCCTGCTGGCCGACATCGACAAGGACACGGTCGACTTCCAGCCGAACTACGACGGCACCGAAGACGAGCCGGTGGTGCTGCCGTCGCGTATCCCGAACCTCCTGGTCAACGGCGCGGGCGGTATCGCTGTCGGCATGGCGACCAACATTCCGCCGCACAATCTCGGCGAGGTCGTCGACGCCTGTCTGGCGGTGCTCGATGAGCCGGGGATCGGTCTCGACCAGCTGCTGGAAATCGTGCCGGGCCCAGACTTCCCGACGGGGGGCGAGATTATCGGCCGCTCGGGCGCGCGCCAGGCGCTGATGACCGGACGCGGCTCCGTCGTCATGCGCGGCAAGGCCTCGATCGAGACCATCCGGAAGGATCGCGAAGCCATCGTCATCACCGAGATCCCCTTCCAGGTGAACAAGGCGACGATGATCGAACGCATCGCGGACCTGGTCCGGGAGAAGCGCGTCGAAGGCATCAGCGACATACGCGACGAGAGCGACCGGCAGGGAATGCGGGTCGTGGTCGAACTGAAGCGGGACGCGGCCGGCGATGTCGTCCTCAACCAGCTGTATCGCTACACGCCGCTCCAGACCTCCTTCGGCGTCAACATGCTGGCGCTCGACCGCCGGCGTCCGCGCCAGATGGCGCTGCGTGACCTGATCGACGCCTTCCTCGAGTTCCGGGAAGAGGTCGTCGTCCGTCGCACCAAGTTTGACCTCGCCAAGGCGCGCGACCGCGGCCATGTGCTGGTAGGCCTGGCGATCGCGGTGGCGAACATCGACGAGTTCATCGCCACCATCCGCTCGTCCGCGGACCCGGCCGAGGCGCGCGAGCGCCTGCAGTCGAAGTCGTGGCCCGCCGGGGACATGATCGAACTGGTGCGGCTCATCGCCGACCCGCGGTCTATCGTGCTCGAGGGCGACATGCTTCGCCTGACCGATGAGCAGGCCCGCGCGATCCTGGCCCTGACGCTGTCGCGCCTCACCGGCCTGGGCCGCGACGAAATCTTCGAAGAAGCCCGGACCCTGGCCGGCGCCATCGCCGATCACCTCGCATTGCTCGCCTCTCGCGAGATGCTGCTCGGGGTCGTGCGCCAGGAGCTGGTGGAGGTTCGGGAGGCCTACGCGGTTCCGCGCCGAACCCAGATTGTCGAGGGCGACTTCGAACTCGAGGACGAAGACCTGATCCCGCGCGAGGACATGGTCGTCACCGTGACCCACTCGGGCTACGTCAAGCGCACGCCGCTGGCGCTCTACCGGACCCAGCACCGCGGCGGCAAAGGCCGGTCCGGCATGGCCATGAAGGACGAGGACGCCATCGTCGGCGTGTTCGCCGCTTCCACCCATGCTCCGGTGCTCTTCTTCGCGTCGAACGGCAAGGCCTACAAGATGAAGGTCTGGCGCCTGCCGGTCGGCGGGCCGACCTCGAAGGGCAAGGCCTTCGTCAATCTGCTGCCGATCGAGCCGGGCGAGACGATCATGAACGTCCTCCCCCTGCCGGAGGACGAGGCCACCTGGGACCGTCTGGACATCATGTTCGCGACCCGGTCCGGGGACGTGCGCCGAAACAAGCTGAGCGACTTCGCCAACGTCAATCGCGCGGGCAAGATCGCGATGAAGCTCGAGGACGGCGACTCCATGGTCGGCGTCGCCCTGTGCACCGAGGACGACGACGTTCTGCTGACCACCTGCCAGGCTCGCTGCATCCGCTTCAAGGCGGACGACGTTCGGGTCTTCAAGGGGCGGGATTCAACCGGCGTGCGCGGGATCCGCCTCAAGGACGGCGACGAGGTCATCTCCATGGCCATCCTGCGCCGTGTCGACGCCACTCCCGGCGAGCGCCAGGCCTATCTCAAGCAGGCCACGGCGCTTCGCCGGGCGACGGGTGAGGCCGAAGACGACCAGGTCAGCGTCCCGGCCGACGAGGACGAGGGCGACGAGGGCGAGGCCGACGCCTCCCTGTCGCCCGAACGCTTCGCCGAACTTGGCGCGGCCGAGCAGTTCATCCTGACCGTGGCCGACACGGGCCTCGGCAAGCGCACCTCCAGCTACGACTATCGGCGTACGGGACGGGGCGGTCAGGGCCTGATGGCTCACGATCTGTCCCGGCGCGGTGGCAAACTGGTGGCCTCTTTCCCGGTGGAGGCCGGTGACGAGATCCTGCTGGTCACCGACGGCGGCCAGCTGATCCGCACGCCGGTGAGCCAGGTGCGCATCGCTGGACGCAACACACAGGGCGTGATGATCTTCCGCACCAGCGAGGGCGAGCGCGTCGTGTCCGTGGAACGGCTGGCGGAATCCGAGGCGGGGGACGCGGAAGACGCCGAAGGCCCGGGCGACGATGACGCCTCCGCCGTGGATGGGGAGGGCGGCGAGGGCTGAGCCCCGCCGCCGCAGCAGGGGGCCTCAGGATGCGAGTCGGGCTTTACCCGGGGACGTTCGATCCCATCACGAACGGCCACATCGACATCATCGGCCGGGCGGTGAAGCTGGTCGACCGCCTGGTCATCGGCGTCGCCGTGAATGCGGACAAGAAGCCGGCCTTCTCCCTCGATGAGCGCGTGGAGATGGTCGAGCGCGAGACACGAGCCGTGGCCAACGGCGCCGAGGTGATCGTGCGGCCGTTCGACACCCTGCTCATGACCTTCGCGGAGACCTGCCAGGCCAATCTGATCGTGCGTGGTCTGCGGGCGGTGGCCGACTTCGAGTACGAGTTCCAGATGACGGCCATGAACCAGCAGCTCAATCGCGAGATCGAGACCGTGTTCCTCATGGCTGATCCGCGCCACCAGGCGATCGCCTCGCGGCTGGTCAAGGAAATCGCCCGTCTGGGCGGCGACATCACCCCCTTCGTGCCCCCACGCATCGCCGAACGGCTGAAGGCGAAATTTGGAGAATAGTTGATGCGCCACGCCTTTCTGACAGCCTGGGTCGCTGCGGCGGCTCTCGTCACGCCGGCCCTGGCGCAGACTCCTCCCCCCGCGACCACGCCGTCCTCCGCGCCGCCGCTGCAACCCGCGCAGGTGGCTCGCCCAGCGACCCCGCTGACGCCGGCGCCCGTCGAACCGACGGTCCCCAACCAGGCGCCGATCCTGCCCGGCCCCGTGGGCGAATGGCGCGCGCTTGATCCGGCGAACGCCCTCGTCATCGACACCACCAAGGGCCGCATCATCGTGGAGATGCATCCCGAGGCCGCTCCGGAACATGTCCAGCGGATCAAGTTGCTCGCGCGGGCAGGATTCTACGACAACCAGAAGTTCCATCGGGTGATCGACTGGTTCATGGCCCAGACCGGCGATCCGCTCGGTACCGGCGAGGGGCAGTCGCCGTATCCCGACCTTCCCGGTGAGTTCACTTTCCAGCGCGACGCGGTCATACCGTTCACGCCGGTGGCGGCTCCTGCGGGCGCCGTCCTGGGCTTCATCGGCGCGCTGCCGGTGCAGACCCAGCCCGATGCGCTGATGCCGCTGACGGGGACAGGGAAGGTGCGGGCGTGGGGCCTGTACTGTCCCGGCGTGGCCGGGATGGCGCGCGGGGAGCCCGAGAACAGCGCCAACAGCCAGTTCTTCCTGATGCGGCATCCGTACCCGTCGCTGGACAAGCGCTACACGGTCTGGGGCGTCGTGGTTCAGGGCCTCGACATCGTTCGGGCGATCCAGATCGGCGAGCCGCCGGCGAACCCCGACCGCATGGTGCGCGTGCGCATCGCCGCCGACATGCCCGACGCCGAGCGGCCGAAGCTGCAGATCATGGACACACGCTCGCCCGCATTCCGCGTGAGGGTCGATCAGGCGCGCGCGGCGAGAGGTGCGGACTTCTCCGTCTGCGACGTCGAAATTCCAACGAAGGCGGGTTGAGGACGGCATGAGGACACTGGTTTTCGGCGCAGCGCTGCTGCTCGCCGCCCTGGGCGCGCCCGCGCTGGCTCAGCAGGCCGCCTCGGATTGGCGCACGCCCGATCCCGAGAACCTGCTGGTCGTCGAGACCACCAAGGGCGTCATCGTGGTCGAGATGAGCCCGCAGACCGCGCCCAACCACATCAACCGGATCAAGGGCCTGGCGCGCACCGGCTTCTACGACGGCCACATCTTTCACCGGGTGATCAGCGACTTCATGGCCCAGACCGGGGACCCGCAGGGGACCGGGGCAGGCGGCTCGGAGCTGCCGAACGTGGCGGCGGAATTCACCTTCAAGCGCACCCAGGCCATGCCCTTCGGCAAGGTCAGCGAAGACAAGGGCGTGGTCACGGGCTTCGTGGGCTCGCTGCCGGTGATTACTGGGCCGGACGACATGATGCTGTTCACGGCGGACAACTCGGTCCTGGCGTGGGGCGCCTTCTGTCCGGCGGTCGCCGGCATGGCGCGGCAACAGCCCCCGGACACCGCCAACAGCCAGTTCTTCTTCATGCGCGGTGAAGAGCGTTTCCTCGACCGCAACTACACGTCGTGGGGCTATGTCATCGACGGCCAACACGTGGTGCAGAAACTCCAGGTGGGCGAGCCGCCCGCCAATCCTGACCGGATGGTGCGGGTTCGCGTCGCCGCCGACATGCCCGAGGCCGAACGGCCGCGGCTGCAGGTGATGGACGTGCGCGGCCCGGCTTTTGCGGCGCTCGTCGCGAAGACCCGCGCCGAGCGGGGCGAGGATTTCGACATCTGCGACGTGCGGCTTCCCAGCCGGGCGGGCTGATCGTGCTGGCGGGCATGGCCGCTGCGGTCCTGCTGCTGGTTCAGGCCGCGCCGGCGGCCACGGCTGCGGAATGGACGGTCGTCGATCCCGACAACCTGCTGGTCATCGATACCGCCAAGGGCCGCATCCTCGTCGAGATGCGCCCGGATGCAGCGCCGGCCCACGTCGACCGGGTGCGCGATCTTGCGCGCGAGGGCTGGTACGACGGTTCGTTGTTCTATCGGGTGATCGACAACTACATGGCCCAGGGCGGGGCCCGTACGGCGACCGGCCCCTATGAAAGCGACAAGCCAAACCTCAAGGCCGAGTTCACGGTGCAGGGCGTCGAGCCCGGGGTGGACTGGCTCGGCGCCTCGCCCCTGCGACGGCTTGCCGACGGCGCTACCGTGGCGCGGTTCTGCCCCGGCACGGCCTCCTTCGCACACTATGACGACCCCGACAGCGCGAACGCCCAGTTCTTCCTGATGCGGGCGCCGTCCGACTACCTCGAAGGCAAGTTCACCGTGTGGGGCCGGGTTGTCGTCGGCCTTGACGTCGTTCGCGCCCTGGAAGTCGGCCAGCCGCCCGCCAGCCCCGATGTCATCGCCCGCGTCCGCGTGGCCTCGGACATCCCGGCGGCCGAGCGTCCCACCGTCGAGGTCGCCGATACGGGCGGCCCCGCGTTCCAGCGCCAGATCGAACTGACCCGCAAGGCGCACGAGAAATCACGGCAGCCGTTTTCGCTTTGTGACGTGCCGGTCGCGGCGCGGGTTCGCTAGGTCAGGCTGCAGCGGCGGCCCGGGCGCCGTTACGACGCCGGCGTCGGCGCCGCCGCTTCGGCCGCTCGCCTTCGCGCATCAGCGCCAGCAGCATGCCCTCCCGCAGGCCCCGGTCGGCGACACGCACCCGCTCGCACGGCCACAGCTGCTGCACCGCTTCCAGGATCGCCGCGCCTGCCAGCACCAGATCGGCGCGGTCCGGGCCGATACACGGTTCCGCCGCCCGCCCGGCGCGACCCACGCTGCGCAGGCGGTCTGCAGCCGCGTCGCATTCGGCGCGCGTCATCCACAGGCCGTCGACCCGGGATCGGTCATAGCGCTGCAGCCCCAGGTGCAGGCCGGCCAGGCTGGTGATGGCCCCCGAGGTGCCGATGAGGTGCGCCCGGCCTTCCTGGAAGTGCATGCGAAGTGGGTCGGCGGCCCCAAAGGCGGAGATTTCGGCGCGCACCGCGCCCACCATCGCCTGCCACCAGGCCTCCGTCGCCGGTTCGGGTTCGGGAAAGCGCTCGGCCAGGGTCACGACCCCCACCGGGATCGACAGCCAGGAAATCAACCGTGGCCGGCGATCCCGTTCCTCGCCCGAGAAGGTGACCCAGCTCAGCTCCGTGGACCCGCCGCCCACATCCACGACCAACGCCGCGTCGGCCTGGCGGTCCATGAGGTTGGCGCAGCCGGCGACGGAGAGCCTGGCCTCTTCCTCGGGGTCGATGATGGAGAGGGTCAGGCCTGTTTCCGCCTTCACACGGGCGATGAATTCGCCGCCGTTCTCTGCGGAGCGGCAGGCCTGGGTGGCGACGGCGCGCAACTGCGACACCTGCCTGCGCTGGAGTTTCTCGGCGCAGATTTTCAGGGCGGCGACGGCGCGGTCCATCGCGGCGTCCTGCAGGCGTCCGGAATGGGTCAGGCCTTCGCCCAGCCGCACAATGCGCGAGAAAGCCTCGACGACGCGGAAACCCCCGCGGGACGGCGTGGCGATCAGCAGACGACAGTTATTGGTGCCGAGGTCGAGCGCGCCGTAACAGCGCGGACGTTCCATTACGCCTCCCTGCGCGGCCGGGCCGCGGTCGGGAGCGGGAGCCTCGGGCATGGCTCGACCCTTCATCCGGGCGCGGCGTTCATCCGGCCCCTTTCAGGTGAAACCTAACAACCGGAGGGGGAGGGCGAAAGACCCGGCTGACAGAAGCCTCTATGCCTCGTTCAGGTTCGAGTCAGGCGGAGCGTGACAACATGCAGGACATGAACGCTCGTATGGCGAAATTTGGCATCGGCGAGGTGGTCCGCCACCGTTCGTTTCCCTTCCGGGGCGTCGTTTTCGACGTCGACCCGGAGTTCTGCGAAACGGAAGAGTGGTGGCTGTCCATTCCCGAAGAGGTGCGGCCCCTGAAGGACCAGCCCTACTACCACCTGCTCGCTGAAAGCGAGGAGGGAGCCTACGTAGCCTACGTCTCCGAACAGAACCTGCTGCCCGACGAAAGTGGAAAGCCCGTCGCGCACCCGCAGACGGATCTGGTTTTCTGCGGCTTCGACCACGGGCGATATCGGCCGAAACCCCGCCCGGTCCACTGACAGGCGCGGCGGCGGATCTAGAAAATCCGTAGTCGTCGGGCGACTTCATCGGCGTCAGGCGTTAGATAGCGATCAGTTCAACACTTCCCGCCGAGGCTGCCGCCATGGCTGATTTCGAGCACGTCTACGACAAACCGCCGCCCGGCGCGGCGGCGGATTGGACCATCCCCCAGGGCTGGGACGACTACACCGACGTCGAGCACCAGACATGGGTTACGCTCTACGAACGGCAGATGCAGGTCCTGCCCGGGCGGGCCTGTGACCCGTTCCTCAGGGGTCTCGATGCGCTGGACCTGCATGGATCCGGCATCCCCGACTTCCGCAAGATGAACGAGGCGCTGAAGGCCTTGACCGGCTGGACCGTGGTCGCCGTTCCCGGACTTGTGCCGGACGACGTTTTCTTCGACCACCTGGCCAACCGACGGTTCCCTGCCGGGCAGTTCATCCGCAAGCCCGACCAGCTGGACTACATCCAGGAGCCGGATGTCTTCCACGACGTCTTCGGCCATGTGCCGATGCTCAGCGACCCGACCTTCGCCGACTACATGCAGGCCTATGGCAAGGGTGGGGCGCGGGCTCTGGAGCTGGGCCAGTTGCAGAACCTCGCGCGACTCTACTGGTACACCGTGGAGTTTGGCCTGATGCAAACTGCCGATGGCCTGCGCATCTACGGCGCAGGCATCGTGTCGTCGAAGACCGAGAGCATCTTCAGCCTGGAAGACCCCTCCCCAAACCGGCTGGGCTTCGAACTCGAGCGGGTGATGCGCACCCTCTACCGGATCGACGACTTCCAGCAGGTCTACTTCGTGATCCCCTCGCTGGAGAGTCTGCTGGCGGAGACGACGAAGGACTTCGGCGCCATCTACGGCCGGCTGAAGGGGGCGCCCGACATTCCCATCGACGCCGTCCTGCCGGAAGACCAGGTGTTCACGCGGGGAACCCAGGCCTATGCCCGCGCCGGCGGCCGTTTCGCCAAGAAGGCGGTCGCCTAGCGCCGCTTCAGCACGTAGGCGGCGCAGGCGATGACCCAGGCGGCCATGGCGCCCTCCAGCGCCCGCTGGGCCAGGCCATGGAACTCGAACCCGGCTCCCAGCAGGGGCAGGGACACAAGGGCTACGGCCGCGCACAAGAGCCCCAGCGGGAAGAGCGGGCCCGCTCCCTGCCAACGGCGCGATGCGAAGGCGAGAAGCGCCAGAGTCGCGGGAGCGGCGAAATAGCCGGGAACGCCGAACAGTTCATGCATTCGCTGGGCGTGGCTGCCACCTCCCACCGGGCAGCCGAAGTCGCATCGATAGAAGCCGCTGAAGAAGTAGCCCGCATAGAACAGGGCGACCCCCACGAACCCGAGCAGACTGAGTGCGGAGCGGCGCAGGCTCAGGAAGGTCAGGGCCGCAAACGCAATGAGCAGGGCTCCGGGGATCAGGAAGCCGAACACGCTGACCTCCTGCCCGTGCGGCGCCCCCGTCGCCCCCAGCTCGCTGATGTACTGGCGCAGATGGTCGTAGCCCGGCCATGCTGCGCCAGCGACGACAACGACGGCGATGATCATCAGGTAGCCGGTCAGGGCCGACCAGGCGGCGATGTGGCCGATGCGGTTCATCAGGCGAACCTGAACCGATTCACGCTGTTTCGGTCAGGGGATCACCAGCGGGGGCGGCAGCCCTGCCCACGGGCCTGGACTTGAGCCCGAACCAGGGCCGCAGGAAGCCGACGCGGCGCACGATCTCGTAGGTTGCTAGGCATCCGGCGAAGGTGAGGCCGATCAGCAGCGGGACTTCGACGGCCAGGGGCAGGCCGGCTTTGGCCAGATGGTGCGCCAGCACCACGATCAGGGTCTGGTGCACGATGTAGAAGGGGAAAATGGCGTCGGTCAGGTATCGGCGCACCGGGCCGTCCATGGTCAGCCACAGGCGGCCGAACCCCAGGATCGCGGCGATCGCGCACCAGGTCTGCACGGCGTGGACCACGCGCATGACCTCGCGCAGGCCATCCGGAGGCACGGCGTCGTCGGCCTTGTAAATCCAGTAGTAGCTGGAAAAGGCCGCCCACGCCGCGAGCCAGAGTACGAGTGCGAGCCACCGGTGACGCGACAACCCTTCCCAGAACCGCTCCCGCCGCGCCATCAGGAAGCCGAGCAGGAAGGCGGAGAAGGAGACGGCATGGTTGTACCAGTCGTCCACCAGCGCATGGGTCACTTCAAAAAGGGGCATGAGGAAAAGCCGCATCAGGGCCAGGGCGACCACCGGCCAGACCAGGAGGCCCCAGCCTGACAACGCGCGCTCCAGGAAGGCGCCGGCGGCGTCGAGGCCGCGTCTGCCAACCGCGAGGAACAGTCCGATCACCAGGGTGTAGACGATCAGGTAGGCGACGAACCACAGGTGGTTCCAGGTTGGTGTGATCAGGCACTCGCCGGTCGCCGGGTCGCACCAGTTGCCCGACGCCGTCGCGTACTTGGCGAAGAAGGCGAGGTAGGGCTCGTGCAGCTGAGGGGCCGCCTCAAGGATCTCGTACCAGCTCTGCGGCGGGACGATCACGAACATGCCCAGCAGCAGGGGAGGAACCAGCCGCCCCAACCTCGACCACGTGAAGCGGCCGGCGTTCATCTTCGCCGCCATGAAAGCCGTCGCCGCGCCGCTGACCAGGAACAGCAGCGTCAAACGCCACGGGCTGGTCACGAACATGAGCGGTTCGACCGCGTGGCTCGCGTAGGGACTTTTCACGTGCCAGTCCCAGGTCACGTAGAACATGCCCACGTGATAGAGAATCAGAAGCATGAAGGCGCCGATGCGGATCCAGTCCAGGTCCAGGCGCCGGTTGGGGGAGACGACGGTGTCGGTCACGGGTTTCGTCCATGGTTGAGGAGATGCCCCAGTCCGCCGCGCCGGCCGATCCAGCGCAACCGCGCGGGGACGGCGGGTGGCGCGGCGGTGACCAGCGGCGACCGGGCGGGAATTTGTCTGTGACGAGCGGCGCGCTCTGGGGGACGAGCGGCGAGCGCCGCGTGCTCTTTCGGACATGGCTGCTCGTCGTGGCCATCAGCCTCGTCGTCGTCGTGGTCAATTCCCTGACCGTGCTGGACGATCACCCGCACCTCGACCCGTGGGAGCCGTGGGTCTGGGAATCCACCAGCGCCGTGGTCATCGCCTCGATCCTGTGGGCGCCATGGATGGCCTGGCGCGCAGCGCGACCGGAAGCTGGCCTGCTGCGGGTGCGCTTCTGGCTCATCCACGCTGCGGGGCTCCTGGCTTTTTCCCTGCTGCATGTGGCCGGGTTCACGCTGCTCAGGGTCGCGATCTACGCCGCTGTCGGGGCCGATTACGCGTTCGATCCCCTGACCCGGGATTTCGTCTACGAACTGCGCAAGGACGTAATCAGCTATGCGGTCTTCATCGCCGTGATGTGGGGGGTCGACCGCTTCGGGACAGTGACGGGCAAGGCCGGAGCGCCGGAGGTTTACGATATCCGCGAAGGCGCGCGTGTAATCCGGGTGCCGCTGGACCGCATCGTCGCCGTCAGCTCCGCCGGCAACTACGTCGAGTTCCGCCTAGACGATGGGCGCACGCCGTTGATGCGAACGCCGCTCACTGCCATCGAGGCGGAGCTGGCCGCCAAGGGTTTTGTGCGGACACACCGATCCTGGCTGGTGAACAGCGCCCGGGTCACCGGCCTTCGTCCGGAGGGTTCGGGCGACTGGTGCGTCGAACTCGGCCGCCTGGAGGTTCCGCTCTCACGCCGTTTCCGCGGCGCGCTGGAAGCCCTTCGGGGCTAGGCCCGCTGGAACGGGTAGAAGTCGCCGCCCAGGTTCAGGATCGAGGTCAGCTCATCCAGCGTCTGGCGAGTCTCGTCTATCAGCGCCGGGTCCGCCAGGTCCGCCGGGGTCAGCCGGTCCCGGTAACGCTCGTTGGCCCACTGAGCCAGCAGATCGTAGAGCCCTTCGTTGAGGCGCTGGAACGGGTTAGCCGCCGCCAGTTCGTCTTCGGTCAGCACCACGCGAAGTCGCAGGCAAGCCGGTCCGCCGCCGTTTCGCATGGACTGGCGCACGTCCACGTACTCGACACGTCCGATGGGCCCATTGGAGGTGACCAGCGCCTGGGCGGCCGCATGGGCCATGGCGTTCTCCTCCGTCTCCGTCGGCGCCAGCAGGACCAGCCGGCTCTCACCCGGTACGACCAGGAGCTGCGAATTGAACAGATAGGATTTCACCGCCTCGCTGAGCGGCAGGTCCGTGGCGGAAACCTCGACGAACTCCGGCTGGAACAGTCCGTCTGCGGCGCGGCGGATTTCCTCCTGCACGAGCGCCTTGTTCTCGAACGCCAGCTCGTGGAACAGCAGGGCGGTTCGCGTGCCGACGCAGACGACATCGTTGTGGAAGGCCCCGCCTTCGATGGCGGCCTTCGCCTGCCGGGCGAACACGGCGCGCGCCGCCCGGTGGCGGCGCACGATCGCCCGCGAGGCCTCGGCCGTCTGGCGGGCGGGGTATCGGCCATCCCATCGCTCCCACGCCTCCCGGCCATAGACCATGAGGTTCACCCCGGGCGCCCCGTGGTCCGAGCACAGGCGGACGTGGTTCGCCGCCCCCTCGTCACCGAAGTGGGCCACCATCGGCAGAGGGTCGTGCACCGCGAACCGGGTCTCGTCCGGGAACAGGGTGCGCAGCATCCGGGCGGACTGGTCGCCTTCGAGGCTGCGATGCAGGTTGCTGACGAGATTGGCGGGCGTGAAGTGCGCGCGTCCGTCGGAAGAATCCGCGCTGGGCGTCACCGTTGCAGCATTCGCGGCCCACATGGCGCTGGCCGAGCATGCGGCGGCGGCGACCGCCGGCTGCTCCCGCCACGCCGCCTCCAGCACGTCGCCGTCGCGGCCAGCGAACCCGACCTGGCGCAGGAAGGGAATGAAGGGCCGCTCGTGCGGCGGCAGGACGAACTGGGGGATGCCCAGGTCCGCCAGCTTCTTCATCTTGGCGAGGCCTTGCAGCACCGCCTGCCGGGGACTGGACGCCTCGCCGCGGTTGGTCTCGCTGGCGATGTTCCCCGGCGACAGTCCCGCATAGGAATGCGTCGGGCCGACCAGGCCGTCGCAGTTGGCCTCGATCGCCTCGATCACGCGCGCAGACCCTTGAGCTCACCCATGATCGAGCGGACCCCGTCCGCCTCGAAACTGGCGACCGGGTAGGCGCAGTAGTCCGCCGCATAGTAGGCGCTGGGCCGATGGTTGCCGGAGGCCCCGAGGCCGCCGAAGGGCATGTCGCCCGCGGCGCCCGTGGTCGGTCGGTTCCAGTTCACCACGCCGGCGCGGCTGCGCTCGACGAAGTCGTCCCAGAGCCCGGCGTCGTTACTTATGAGGCCGGCGGAAAGACCGAAGCGCGTGTCGTTGGCCACCCGGATCGCGTCGTCGAAGGTGGCGACCCGGTAGGCCTGGATCAGCGGTCCGAAGATCTCGTCGTCGGGGACATCCGAAACCTCGGTCATGTCGAAAACGCCCGGCTGCACGAACGCCAGCGTCGGCCCCTCGAAGCGACTGAACGGGCGCACGACGCGGGCGCCTCTGGAACGCAGCCCGTCCGCCTGGGTCAGCGCCAGTTCCGCGGCGCGGTCCGACACCAGCGGGCCCATGAACGGCTCCGGATCCGCATCCCATGCGCCGATACGAAGCCTGCCGGCCAGGGCCGAGACGGCCTCGATGACGGCGTCGCCCTCGGCGCCCTGCGGCACGATCAGACGCCGCGCGCAGGAACAGCGCTGGCCCGTGGTGACGAACGAAGACTGCACGACAAGGCTCGCGACCGCGTCGGCGTCCCCGGCGTTCCACACCACCAGCGGGTTGTTGCCGCCCAGCTCCAGCGCCAGGATCACGTGCGGATCGTCGGCGAACTTTCGTCTGAAGGCGGCGCCGGCGGCGGCGGAGCCGGTGAACAGCAGTGCGTCGATCCTCTGATCGAGAAGCGCCTGACCGGTCTCACGAGCGCCCTGGACCAGATTCACGACACCCTGCGGCAGGCCTGCGGCCTCCAGGCACTCGACCAGCATCTGTCCCGAAAGCGGCGTCTCTTCCGAAGGTTTGAATACAACCGTGTCGCCGGCCAGCAGGGCCGGAACGATATGTCCGTTCGGGAGGTGCCCCGGGAAATTGTAGGGGCCGAGGACCGCTGCAACTCCATGGGGCTTATGGCGCAGGACAGCGCGGCCGAACCCGGTCGCCGCTTCCCGCTCTCCGGTGCGCTCGGCGTAGGCGCGGATGGAGATATCCACCTTGCCCTGCATGGAGCCGAGCTCCTGCCGGGTTTCCCACAGCGGCTTCCCGGTTTCGCGCGAAATGGCGCGGGCGAAATCGTCGGCGCGATCCGCCAGGGCCGCCTTGTAGCGCAGCATCGCATCGATGCGCTCCTGGCGCGGGCGCCGCGACCAGTCCACGAAGGCCGCGCCGGCCGCAGCGACTGCGTCCGCGGTGTCCGATGCGTCGGCGCACGCGCCTTGCCACACCGGTTCTCCGGTCGCGGGGTCGATGGAGGCGAAACGGCCGCCGCGACCCTCACGCCAGACGCCGTCGATGAAAAGTCGGCCGCTTACGCTCACGCCATCACCCTCAGCATGTCGCCTTCCTTGACCTTCAGAACTTCCGCCGTCTCCGGGGAGACATAGGCGCGGTCCGTCGTGGCGTCGACCCGCGCGCGGGTGGCCCGGAAACCCGCCAACGTGTCAGCCGACACCAGCACGTTCGATGCTTCGACTTCGGCGGCCACGCTCACCGGCAGACGGCGGCTGTCCTTGACGGTCCTTATGGCGTCGCGATGGCAGGCCAGGGTGGGCCCGGCGTCGAAGACATCGACCAGGCCGCTCTCGCGAAAGCCTTCCTTCTCCAGAAGCACACGCGCCGGGACGCCTTCGGGGTGTACGTGCCCGATCACGTCTCGCGCCGCTTCGGGCAGCAGGTTTTCATAGAGCGGGTGATGGGGCGCCAGGTCGAAGATGAACTGACCATCCGAGGAGCCCGAAAGTTCGTCCGCGTAGGCGAAGTCCAGGGGGAAGAACTTGGACGTCACGTGGTCCCAGAACGGCGAACGGGCGTTCTCGTCGAAGACTCCGCGCAGCTCGGCCAGCACCCATTCCGAAAAACGGGAGGTGTCGGAGGCGATCAGGAGATAGCGCGATCGGGCCAGCAGGCTTCCCGCTCCGTTCACACGACGGTCCGGCTTGAGGAAAAGCGAGCCGACTTCCGACCATCCGCGGCACTCGTTGACCCATAGCAGGGCCGGCTGGTCGAGCCGGCAGGTCAGATGCTCCGACACGTGGTAGTGCGAGAAGTTCACACGCCGGAAGGAAGCGAAGGGGCGCTTGATGCCCACCGCGGCCTTCACGCCGCAGATGCCGTCGATCTCACCGGTCTCGGTGTTCTCGAGCATCAGGGTGTACCAGCAGTCCTCACGAGGAAGTTTGCCGGCGAAACTCGCCTCGGCGCATTCCAGCCGCTTGCGCAGGGTCGGCTCGTGGTCAGGCAGGCTGGTGAAGCCAGGTCCGGAGGCCACCGCCAGATTCCACAGGGCGTCGTAATCCGCAGGCCCCGCGGGGCGCACAACCAGCATGCGTCAGGCTCCGGTTCGCAGTCGCTTCAATTGGTGGGCGTCGATCTCCCCCGACGCCAGCTTCATGAGGATCAGGGCGGACAGCTGGGCCCGCTCCACGAAGCTTTGCGGCCACGCGTACTCGTTCTCGGAGTGAATGTCGCCCCCCCGAACGCCCAGGGTGTCGATGTTGGGCAGCCCCGCGGCGTGCAGGTTGTTGCCCTCGCAGACGCCCCCGGACGGTTTCCAGGCGATTTCCTGCCCGAGCAGGCCGCCGACCTCGCGGACCGCTGCGAACAGGGCTGTCTGGGAGGCGTCCATCGGCTTTGGCGGCCGGGTGAAGCCTCCGTGCAGGCTGACCTGGAGCCCGTGCTGGCCGGTCAGCGGCTCGGCGACGACGATCTTCTCGATCTCGTTACGGACCCAGTCGGCGGACGCCTGGTCGGGCACCCTTACGTTGAAGCGCACCACGGCGTTGTCAGGCACCACGTTCAGCGGTGATCCACCGGCGATGGCGGCGACGTTGACGGTCACCTCGTCGCGCTGACCGTTCAGCGCGTGCAGCGACGTGGCGATGTCGGCGGCGCCGATCACCGCGTTGCGCCCGGACGCGAAGTCGCGTCCCGCGTGGGCGGCCTGACCCCGGACCAGGATATGGAAGTTGCCCGAGCCCTTTCGCGCGCCGGCCAGCGATCCGTCCGGCATGGACGGCTCATAGGTGAGCCCGACGTGTCCCGTGGCGCCCAGTTCCGCCAACAGCGGCGCGCTCGCCAGCGACCCGATCTCCTCGTCGGGCGACAGCAGGACGCGGTATCCGACCTGGTCCCTGTCGGGATGCGTTTCGAGCGTCTCCAGCGCGGCGAGCATGACCGAGATGCCGCCCTTCATGTCGGCGATCCCGGGTCCGTTGAGGGCGCCGTCTTCGCGGGGCGTAACCTCGAGGAACCGCGTCCCGGCCGGGAAAACGGTGTCGTAGTGACCGGTGAGGACCACCTGGATCGGCGCCCGCGGTCGAACGGTCAGGCGCAGCCCGTCGCCGTGCGGGTCCTGGCGGAGGCGGCCGTCGTCGGCGACGGACTGGGTCGCGCCCAGCTCGACCCGCTCGGCCTCGCCTGGAAATCGTTGGAGCTCGGCCATCAGGACGTCGGCCATGCGCGACAGGCCTTCGAGGTTGCGGCTGCCTGAGTTGATGGCGCACCAGCCCACGGCTCGGTCGACCAACTGGCCGCCGCGGTCCGCCAGAAGGTCGAGGGCCGATCTGTCTGAAGGCGATATGCGCATGGGCGCGGACCCTAGCGGCGGCGCCCTCTCGTCTCAAGGCGAGGGCGGCTCGGGGCTTCGTTTTCTCAGCGCCGCTCCCGCCGCCATCGGATCGACAGCTTGGCGTCGCCCTGTCCGCCCACGCGCGAGACCACGGACAGGTTTCGGCGCACGCGCCACTCGACCTGCACCGCCTGACCCTCGCGGCCACCGCCGATGATCTCGAAGTAGATGTTCTCGGTGAAGTACTTCCCGCCCGCGACCGTGACGCCGTACTCGTCGCTGCCGAAGGCCAGGCGGTCGAGCCCGGCGAGCTCGCGCAGGTTGCCGATAACGTCGAGGCCGCCGCCGCCCGCGAGGGACGCCACGCTGGACGCAAGCTGGGCCGCCTCGACGCCCGACAGCTGCGAGGCCGAGCGGCCGAACAGGATCTGGGCGAGGATCTCGTCCTGCGGCAGCACCGGCGTCGAGGTGAGGGTCAGGTTCGGCCGGGCCGCCGTTCCGGTGATCCGGATGACGGCGGTGAGCGACGGATCCTCCCGGACCGCGCGCAGGTCGAGCCGGATGTTCTGGGGCCGCGTGCTCAGCGTGACCCTGCCGCGATTGTCGAACAGGAACCGTTTGCCGGCGAACTCGTAGCTGCCGCGCACCACGCGCGCGTCGCCGGTCAGGATGGGCTCCCCCGAATGGCCGGTGACGTGGGCGTCCAGCGCGAACTCGACGTCGAGGCCGCGGCCTTCGAGGAAGATGTCCCCGGGCGCCTTTAGCTTCACGTCGAGCAGCACGCCCGGGCTACGGGTGCGCTGCTCGGGCTCTTCGAAGTCTTCGTTGCGCATCGGGCGGTTGATCTCGACCACGTCCATCAGCACCACCCCCGACGGCGTCGGCGGGTTGGGCGCAATCTCGGCGCGGTTGACGGTCAGGTCGCCGGTGATCTTGAGCCGCCCGTCCGGCGCGCGTTCCAGACGGATCGGGCCGCTCGCCCGCGCCGTGGCCAGGTCGTTGTCGATGACCTCGAAGCGCGTCAGCTGCAGGGTGAAGCTGGAGGAACCTCCACTGCGCAGTTCGAATCGACCTTCGCCGGACACGGAGCCGGCGTCGCCGCTGCGGCCGTCGTTGGCCGTGAACTGACGGATGACCGCCGCGTTGCGGTCGAACACCGCCTGAGCCGTCAGGTTGCGGAGCGCCAGCCCCGAGGCCGCATGGTCGAACGTCCCGTTGGCGATCGAGGCGGTCCCGCGGATCAGCGGTTCGTTCATGGTCCCGGCGAGCGTGCCGGTGGCGTCGACTTGGCCGCCGAGGCTGCGGTCGCTGCCCAGGAGCAGATCCCAGACCGGCTTGACCTCGCCCTTGAGTTCGAAACTGCCGTTCATCGGCTGATTGCGCACGACGGCCAGCCGCAGCGGCGCGGCGGAGGCCTCGACAGGCAGGTCGAGCGCCGTTTCCGCCCGCAGACCGCCCTCGTCGAAGGCGTTGGCGAACACCCGCAGCCGGCTGTCGGAGAGCACCGCCTTGATCGTGCCGTCGACCGCCAGGCTCCGCGGCCCTTCCGTGCTGCGCGCGCCCTGCAGCCGCGCGTCGAGCGAACCCGTCAACCGCTCTCCGCGCCCGTTCATGATCAGTACGCCGTTCACGCTGCCGGCGAGGTCCTCGCCGATCGCGCCGAGGTCGACGGACTCTAGGTCTGCCCGGGCGTCAAAACCGGCTTCGGTCTGCCGCGCGTTGGCCAGCAGCCGCCCGTTGCCGAAACCGAGATCCAGCCTGGCCGTGCGGGCCGGTCCATCCAGGGTGACCAGGATGGGCTGCAGGGTGCGGAACTGCGCCCGGCGCAGCTGGCCCTGGCCCTCGAGGCTGACCGTCTGCACATCGCCGCGGCGTGCATAGACGCCGTTGCCCTCGAACTTCACCGGCGGGGCGCCGCGCACGTCGGCGGAGATCACGAACGGCAGTCGCGCCAGCGTGCCGCGACCGTTCAGCCTGAGAGCCCGGAACGTGTAGCTGGAGCCGCGCAGGCGCAGGTTTTCGGCGGTGACGTCGACCAGCGCCGCAGCGTTCGCCGGGCCGTCGGTCAGTTGCACGCGCCCGCCCGCGAAGCCGCTCTGGACGAAGGCGCCGGGGCCCGCTCGGAACATGAGGTCCACGCTCGAGGGCCGGGAGCCCTGGAGTGACAGCGCGCCCTGGGCGTTCACGCCGCCGGCGTTGACGTAGAGGTCGCTCAGCCGCACCCCGTCGCCGATGAAGCGGAAGGCTGACCGCGCTTCGGCGGGCCCGTAGTTGCTGCCGGCCTTGATCGCGATACGGCCGTCGTAGGCCCGATCCTGTCGGTGAAAGCTGAGCGTGACCGCCGCGTCGGTGAGATCGAGGGCGCCGACGTCGATCTGCGCGAACCGGGCGGTGAGGTCGGCCCGCGGCTGAGCGAAGGTTCCGGTCAGGGCGCCTCCGCCGCTGGCGTCCCCGGCGATTTCGACGGGACCGGCGTGGAAGGGGCCGTTGGCGGTCCAGTCGAGTGAAAGGCGCATGACGCCGCCGGGCTCGATGAGACCCTTCGCCGACATCTGGCCGGCCTTGCCCGTCAGAAGGGCGTTCTCGATGGCGATGCGGCCGTCCCGCAGCGACCCGTTCGCGCGCAGCCGGGGCTCTGCTCCCAGCAGGCGATCGAGCTGGCCGAGCCCGCTCGCGAAACGCCGGCCGCGCGCATCGAACGCCAGAATCCAGGGCTGTCCGGGACGCGCCTGGCCGGCCTCGAAATCCCCGACGATCCCGCCGGACGCCCCGGACCTCAATGCCTTCACGTTGGAGAGGTCCGCACGTCCCCGGAACGACAGCCCGCCAGTCAGGCCCCGCGCCCCGGCGCCTTCGACCCGGCCCGCCGCCCCATCGATGCGGAGACGCTCGAACAGCCAGCGGCCGTCCGCCAGGCGAGCCGCCTCGACCCTGGCCTCGGGCCGCGCGCCGAGGAGCCGGGCCAGCACGCCGTCGCCGGCGCCGCCGGCGCCCGTCACGTCTGCGTCGATATCGTAGCGTCCGCGCAGGCTGGCGACCTCGACGGGGCCCGAAAGCCGCGCCAGCTGCAGGCCGGCCGCCCGCACCTCGGCCACGGTGGCGTCACCCTTCAGTCGCCAAACGTCCGGGTCGCCGCGCCACTCGCCCTCGAAACTTGTCGCGCCGCCGAGCGTCGTTCCGGCGAGCCGGGTCAGCGAGGGCGTCTTCACCGTTGCGCGCACCGGTCCGATGGCGGCCATGGTCTTGCGGTTCACCAGCCCGCGAGCCTCGAGCGCGAGGTTGTCCGCACGGACGATCAGTCCGATGCCGAACCGGTCGCCGCGGGTTTTTTGCCCGGCCAGGCCGAAGGCCAGTTCGGGCCCCAGGCGCTCACCCCAGGGCCGCAGCAGGTCAGACCCGGCGAAAGAGATGTAGCCAGAGGCCTGGGCGTGGGCTTCGCCCCAGGTCCCCGACGCCTTCAGGGGAACGAAGTCGCCGCTGCGAACGACCGCACCGAGGTGGCCGGCGCTGTCCTTTCCGCCCGACTTCACGGCGGCGACGAACGGCTGGTCGGGAGAGTATCCAAGCGACCCGGCCAGCGGGCCTCCCCGGCGCTCGTAGGCGATCAGGTTGATGCGCGGCGCCCGCTCAGGCGCCAGCAGCACGTCTCCACTCAGGTAATCGCCACGGCGGCTAAGGCTGATCGCCTTGAGCTTTCCGCTCTTGGGGCCTGACCGGCTCACGTCCGCCTCGCCCGTCACCGCCCAGCGGCCGTACTCGCTGCTAAATCCTTCCAGCAGTTCGACCTGGGTGAAGAACCGGTCGACGCCGATGGACAGCGGCAAGGGCTTGGGCGGCTCCAGGTCCGGCTCGACTTCGGGACGGCGGATCAGGCGGACCGTCCGGGCCGAAATCAGGTCGGCGTGGAATCGCCGGGTGACCAGACGCCAGTAGGTCCAGTCAACGCGAACGTCATGGGCCTCCAGCCACACGCCCTTGGCGTCCGTGACCGTGACCCGGTCCAGATGAAAATCATCCCACAGGTCGCCCTTCAGGCCGTAGACGTTGATGCGGCCGTAACGCCCGACCTTCTTGCCGTTGACGAAGGACGACACGAGGTCCCGTCCGGCCGGCGACAGCACGCCATATCGCCCGAAGGCGAACAGGCCGGCGGCGATCAGTCCGAGAACGACGGCGCCCAGCAGCACCCACTGGGCGAGGCTTCTGCGGCGTCGGGCCGTGGTTTCCGGCTCCCCGGCGGGAGGTGGGGTTGTTTCGTCGCTCAAAACGCCTGCCCAAGGCTGACGTAGATCTGGAAGGCGGCCTGGTCGTTACTGCGGTCGAGCGGCAGCGCGATGTCCGCGCGGATCGGCCCGAACGGCAGCTTGTACCGCACACCCGCGCCCGCGGCGAAGCGGACGATCGAGAAATCCGGCGAAGGCTCGGTGCCGACGGAGCCTCCGTCGATGAAAACCGCGGCGCCCCAGTTGCCGAAGAGTTCGCGCCGGAGCTCGATCGACGTCTCGACCAGCGACGCGCCTCCGAGCGGCCGGTCGCTGCCGGGCAGGCGCGGGCCGATGCCCTGGTACTCGTAGCCTCGCACCGAACCCCCGCCGCCCGAATAGAAGCGGTAGGAGGGCGGCACTTCGGGCACCCGCCCGTTGACGATGGAGCCCAGGCGCAGGCGGCCCGCGACCACTGTGCGCCCTTGGGAATCGAGGGGCAGGTAAATCGACCCCTGGGCCTGAGCGCGGAAGAACCACAGCGCCTCGTCGCCCATGGAGTACGCGGGCTGGGCTTCGGCCAGGACGCGCCAGCCGCGCTTGGGGTCAAGCGGGTCGTCCGACCGATCCAGCGACAGGCTCACCGGTGCGGATACGATGGTCAGGTCGCGTTCCAGCTTTGCCGGAAGGTTGGTGTTGGGATCGATGGTCACTTCCGCCGCCCGGCCGACGTCGATCAACGCCCCGTAGCTGAAGAAGGATGTCTTCCCGAAGCGCCGCTTGAGGTCGCCGCGCAGCAGGATCGCCTCCCGATCGTAGGCGTCCGTAAACTCTCGGATCACTTCCGCGGAGACCGTGGCGGTTTCAGCCGGTCGCCGCCAGTGGGGGAGGGCGAGACGAGCGACGGCGCGCTGGAGGATCTCGGCGTAGTGCAATTCCAGCGTCAGGGTGTCTGCGCGGCCCAGCTGGTTGTAGCGGTTCCAGATGATGTCGACGCCCGCCCCCTCGCTGGTGGAGTAGCTGGCGCCGGCCTCGAGCGTGCTGCGCGGCCGGTCGGAGAGACTCACCACCACGGGGCGCAGGCCTTCCGGCGTCGTCTGTTCCCGGGGCGCCAGGGCGACCGTCACGGAATCGTAGACCGCCGTGTCGAGCAGCCGGCGCTCGAGTTCGGCCACGTCTTCGGGATTGTAGACGTCGCCCTCGTTCCAGGGAGCCAGCCGGGAGACCCAGCGGGGGTTCGTGCGGCCCTCGGTGCTGACCCGAAGACCGTCCATCCGCACCAGCGGGCCGGAAACGATGTTGAAGGTCGGCCGCACGGTCTGGTCGGCGTGGTCCACGAGGACCTGGCGCTCCCCGGCCTTCGCGTCCGCATAGCCTCGCGAGGTCAGGGCGGCGACGGCGCGACCTTCCGCAGCCAGCACCTCGGCGGCTCGCCCGGGTTCGCCGTACTCGAGGTCGAGGGCCGCGCGCGCCGCCTCGGCCGCCTCGGCTGACGGCGGGGGATCGGTCCATCCGATGGAGGGCGCCGCGACCTGGAAGCGGGGGCCGGGCGTCACCCTCACCAGCGGTCGGGCGGGCTCGTCGTCCGTGACGTCGGGCTCTACGGTGTAGGCGTAGTAGCCCTCGGAACGGAGGACGGCGATCGCGTCCTCCGCGGCTTCGGCGGCCCGGCGGCGGGCCTGGAAGCGGGTTTCCGGCTCGTGATCGGTTTCGCCGATGGCGCGCTCCAGGCGCTCTCGCAGGTCCCCGTCGTCCACACCCTCGATCACGGCCCGGGGAGCCGCCCACGCGGGCGGGGCCGCCCAGAGCAATCCCAGCGCGGCCATTGCGGCGAGCAGGAAGCGACAGGTTCCCAACAACTACCCCTGATGCACGCGGCCACCGGTGTTAGACCGCCCGTCCTACGAGGCCTTTAACGCCTAAAGGCCGAGCCTGCTCCGAAATTCGCCTTTTCGGAATGGCGCGGCGACGGGGCGAAATGTGGGCGGGGGATTGCTTGGGGAGTGGTGAGCCCCCTGGGACTCGAACCCAGGACCCTCTGATTAAAAGTCAGATGCTCTAACCGGCTGAGCTAGGGGCTCCCCGAAGCGGCGCGGACCATAGTGGCGCCCGCGGACAGGGGCAAGCGCCGCAACAGCAAAGCTGAATCATTTGCCGCCTGTGCGATTCCGTGCTGTTCAGTCGCCGGTTCTCCGGGGGCGAAGAATGCGTCCGTTACAGGTGCTTGTTCTCGTCGCGCTCTGCCTGACGACCGTGTCCTGCCAGTCCACGCGCAGCGGACTGGACGCCACGCGGGCGAATGTCGGGCGGGGCGCCGTGGAGGTTCGTGACGGCCTGGGTGACGCGGTCACCCAGCCTCTGGAAGACCTCAACCTGAAGCGGGACCCGATCCCCGCCATCCTGCTCCAGGCCCGGGACGACCCCTATGGCCTCGAGCACATGGACCGGTGCGAAGCGATCGCCGCCGAGATCGCACGCCTGGACGTCGCGCTTGGTCCTGATCTCGACGAACCGCCGCCGCCCGGGCGCACCCGGGGCCAGGCGGTGGCTGACGAGACCGCTGACCTGACCCTGTCGGCCGTGCGCGACGTGACCACCGACTTCATCCCCATGCGGGGCTGGGTGCGGCGGCTCACCGGCGCCCAGCGCCACAGCAAGCGGGTGCAGGACGCCATCCGGGCCGGCCTCATGCGCCGCAGCTATCTGAAGGGGGTGGGGATGCAGAAGAACTGTCACCCGCCGGCCGCGCCGCGCTGGTTCCGTCCGGAGGCGACCGGGCGAGGCGCGTCCTACCGACGCCGCTGACCCTCGGCGAAGTCGCGACGGTAGGCCTCGAATGAGCCTGAGGCGATCGCCTCGCGGCATTCGCGCATGACCTGCTGGAAGAAGGCGATGTTCCACCAGCTCAGCAGGACCTGTCCGAGGATTTCGTCCGACTTCACGAGGTGGTGGAGGTAGGCCTTGGAATAGTCCCGGCCTGCGGGGCAGTCGCTGCAGGCGTCGAGCGGTTC
This sequence comes from Pseudomonadota bacterium, assembly GCA_023432855.1. Taxonomy (GTDB): domain Bacteria; phylum Pseudomonadota; class Alphaproteobacteria; order Caulobacterales; family Caulobacteraceae; genus JAEZEZ01. Next base: position 48,104 of record JAEZEZ010000007.1, read on the forward strand.
GTCGTCCTCGGCGAAGCGCGCGTTCTTCAGGTTGATCGACCCTTCCCGCGTCCAGGCCTGGCCATGACGGCCCGATCGCGTCGGAAGCACGCAGTCGAACATGTCGACGCCCCGCGCGATCGATTCCACGAGGTCGATCGGCTTGCCCACGCCCATGAGGTAGCGCGGACGGTCGGAAGGCAGCATGGGAACAGAGAAATCCAGCGTTTCGATCATCTGGTCGTGGCCCTCGCCCACGGCGAGGCCGCCGATCGCGTAGCCGTCGAAACCGATCTCCTGCAGCCGCTCGGCGGATTCCCTGCGCAGGTGCTCGAAGGTCGAGCCTTGCTGGATGCCGAACAGGGCCTGGCTCTCGCGGTCGCCGAAGGCCGCCTTGCAACGCTCTCCCCAGCGCGCCGACAGGCGCAGGGCCTCGGCGGCGCGGTTTTCATCGGCGGGCCAGGAGACGCACTCGTCGAGCTGCATGACGATATCGGAGCCGAGAAGATCAGCCTGGATTTCGATGGAGCGCTCGGGCGACAGGACGAAGCGGGTCCCGTCGATGTGGCTGGCGAAGGTGACGGCCTCTTCCTTCACCTTGCTGATGCCCGACAGGCTCATGACCTGGAATCCGCCGGAATCGGTGAGGATCGGTCCGTCCCAGCGCATGAACCGGTGCAGTCCGCCCAGCCGCTTCACCCGCTCGGCGCCGGGCCGCAGCATCAGGTGGTAGGTGTTGCCGAGGATGATGTCGGCCCCGGTCTGCCGGACCTGATCGACCGTCAGCGCCTTCACCGTTCCCGCGGTGCCCACCGGCATGAACGCGGGCGTGCGGATGTCCCCGCGCGCGGTCCTGAGCAGACCGGTGCGGGCGGCGCCGTCAGCGGCGGTGATTTCGAACGGGAAGGCGGCCATCAGTCGGCGCGGAATAGCAGGCTGGAATCCCCGTAGGAATAGAACCTGTACCCTTGGGCGATGGCGTGGGCGTAGGCAGACTTCATCGCCGCCTGGCCCGCGAAGGCGGACACCAGCATGAACAGCGTCGACTTCGGCAGGTGGAAGTTGGTCATGAGAACGTCGGCCGCGCGGAAGCGGTAGCCCGGGGTGATGAAGATGTCGGTTTCGCCGGCGTAGGGGCGGATCGCGCCGTCCTCGCCGGCCGCGCTTTCCAGCAGGCGCAGCGAGGTGGTGCCGACGCAGATGATGCGGCCGCCGGCCGCGCGCACGGCGTTCAGGGCCTCGGCGGTCGCGGCGGTCACCTCGCCCCACTCGGGGTGCATGCGATGCTCCGAGATGTCGTCCACCTTCACCGGCAGGAAGGTGCCGGCGCCCACGTGCAGGGTGACGAAGTGGGTTGAGACGCCCTTCGCCTGCAGCGCGGCGATCAGCTCCGGTGTGAAGTGAAGCCCTGCCGTCGGGGCCGCCACCGACCCGTCGTCCCGGGCATAGACGGTCTGGTAGTCGCGCCGGTCCTGCTCGTCCTCGGCGCGGCGCCCGGCGATGTAGGGGGGCAGAGGCATCTCGCCGATGTCCGCGATGGCCTGGTCCAGCACCCCGCCGGCCATGTCGAAGGCCAGCTCGACCTCTCCGTCCTCGCCCTTGGCGACAATGGTCGCGTCCAGACCGGAGAGTTCGCAGGTCTCGCCTGGCCGGCCGAAGCGGACCCGGTCGCCGAGCTTCAGCCGCTTGCCGGGTTTCATGAAGGCGGTCCAGCGGTCGGGGGCCAGACGTCGGTGCAGGGTGGCCTCGACCCGCACGGTAGTCTCGTCGCGGAAGCGCACGCCCGACAGCCGCGCAGGAATGACGCGGGTGTCGTTGAAGACGAGAGCGTCCCCCGCCTGCAGCAGGTCGATCAGGTCGCCGACGGTCCCGTCCGTCAGCGTGGCGTCGCGCACGACCAGCAGCCGCGCTGCGCCACGCGGCGCAGGGCGAAGCGCGATCAGTTCCTCGGGAAGATCAAAGTCGAAATCGGACAGGCGCATGCGGGGGCGCAAGGGTCATGGCGCTGCCTCCGCGTCAAGCCCGCGCAGCTTTGCAGATGACGAGGCGCGGCGCCTATGCCTAAGCTGGGGAAACGGAGGTTTCCCGCATGCGCGCTCTCCTCGTCCTGCTGGCCGCCGCCCTGTTGGGCGGGTGCAACATGGTGGTCTCCGAAACCCCGCTGTTCTTCGCCAGGGACGCCGAGGGCGCCCCGCCGCTCCGCCCTGGCGTGTGGGCTCAGCGCAAGGCCGACTGCGAGTTCGACAGCAGCAAGCCCGTGAAAGAGTGGCCCGAGTGCGCCGGCGGGGCGGTGATCAGCGCGGGGTATTTCGGCGAGCCCGAAGGCGGGGACAAGAAAGCTCCCTATGTGCTGGCGGCGGGCGACCCCCGCGTTCTCCAGCTCGAGATGAAGGAGGAGGACATGAAGCTCATGTACTTCTTCGCCGGGCTGCAGCCGCTGAAGTCGGACGACCGCGGCCGCATCATCGAGGCCCGCACCTGGATGGTGCAGTGCGGCCCGCCGCCCCCTCCCAGGCCTGAAGGCGCGCCCGAGCCCGAACCCGCGCCGGCTCCGGAAAATGAGACGGCGGAAGAGATGGAGGCCCGCCTTGAACGCGAGGTCGAGCAGGCGGTGTCCCAGGGCCTGACCAAGGAACTGCTTCCGGGGCTGGAGGCGAAGGGCGGCATGTGCATCGCCCGGGACCAGGGCGCCGTGCGCAACGCGGCGGCGAAAAGCCTGGCCTGGGACGAGGATCCGCCCAGCATCATCTACTGGGTGAGGGACGGGGACCAGTAGAGCCTCAGGTCGGCGAAGCGATCTCGTCGTAACCGCGGTTCAGGAATTGGACCAGGCAGAGCCCGTGGCCGAACGGGTCCGCCAGCATGGCGAGCCGACCCCACAGCCGCTCGAGCGTCTGGCCTTCCTGAACGGCTCCGGCGGCCAGCGCGCGGGCCAGCGCCGCATCCAGGTCCTCGACCACGAAGTCGATGTGGACGGGCGTCCAGTGACGGTCGTAGCGCCGTGGCTGCGCACCGGCGCCGACGGTTCCGGCCGCCTTCTCGAGCAGGTAGAGGCGCGACGAGGCGCCCAGCAATTCCAGAGCCCCTTCGAAGCGCCGCCCGGGCGTGAGGGTGAACGCCGCGGTGTAGAAAGCCTCGGCTGCGGCCAGATCCGGGACGTCGATGTTGACGAGCACGTCCACGCCGGCGCGGGCCTAGCGCCCCATGCCTGCCGGCGGCTTGGACTGGAAGTGGTCGCCAAAGCGGCTCTTGATCGTGATCGGACCGCGGTTGGCGGTGGCGGGCGCCATGCCCTCGAGCGCCGAATAGATCCGGCGAGTCGCCTCGTCGTTGCGGGCGTCGATGCAGATGGTGCGCTCGCCCTCGCGACCCCAGGCCGTGGTCTCGGCCTTGGCGATGATGTCGCTGCGGTCCTCCAGATAGGTCTCCACCCGCTGGAAGGTATCGCCGTCGATGCCCATGGCGTAGCTGCCGAAAACCACAGTCACGTCGCAGCCGGCGTTGTCGCCCGGCGCGGCCGGAGCCGTGGACGCCGCGTCGGCCCGCTCGCTGGCGCAGGCGCCCAGAAGGACGATCGAAATCAGGCCGGCGAGCGCGCGTCGCATGGTCACCCCTTCATGTAGTTCGGCAGCCAGCCTTCATGGGCCGCCCGCAGTTCAGCGAGCGGGAGGCTGAACAGTTCCCCGCTGGCGAAGGCGTCGCCGCCCGCCTGGCCGGCCACGATCGCGTGCACGCCCGCTGCGCGCGCGGCCTCCAGCACGGCGTCGGGATTGCTGACGCCCAGCAGATAGCGCCCCTGGTCCTCACCGAAGAGATAGGGGTGGGCGTTGTCCGCGCTGGTGGCGTTCAGCTCGACACCGACGCCGGACGCCAGCGCCATCTCGGCGGCCGCCACGATCAGGCCGCCGTCGGAAAGGTCGTGCACCGCACTGATGGCGCCGGTCTGGATCAGCCCGCGGACGAAGTCGCCGTGCCTGCGCTCCGCGGCCAGGTCGACGGGCGGCGGCGCGCCGTCCTCGCTGCCGAGGATCTCCCGCAGATAGAGGCTGGCGCCGAGCTCTCCGTGGGTGTCGCCGATCAGGATCAGGGTGTCGCCCGCCTTGAGGCGGTTGTAGCCTGCGCGGGCGCCGTAGTCCTTGAGGAGCCCGAGTGCGCCTACTGTGGGCGTCGGCGGAATGGCCGCGCCGTTGGTCTCGTTGTAGAGGCTGACGTTGCCGCTCACGACCGGGAAGTCGAGCGCGCGGCAGGCCTCGGCCATGCCGTCGATGGCGCGCACGATCTGGCCCATGATCTCGGGCCGTTCCGGATTGCCGAAGTTCAGGTTGTCGGTGATGGCGATGGGCTCGGCGCCCACGGCGGTCAGGTTGCGCCAGGCTTCTGCGACCGCCTGCTTGCCGCCCTCATAGGGGTCGTTCTGGACATAACGCGGGGTGCAGTCGCTGGTGACCGCGAGCGCCTTGCGCGTGCCGTGCACGCGCACAATGCCGGCGTCGTGGCCGGTGGCGCTGTCGGCCAGGGTGTCGGCCATCACGTGGCGGTCGTACTGCTCCCACAGCCACCGCTTCGACGCCACGTCCGGACAGCTCATGACGCGCAGGATGGCGTCTCTCCAGTCCTGGGGCGCGGGCACCTGGCCGGGATCGAGGCGGGGCTGCGCGGCGGGCTCCACCCACGGTCGGTCGTACAGCGGCGCGTCGTCGGACAGCGGCGAAAGCGGCAGGTCGCAGACCACCTCGCCCTGGTGCTTCAGCACGATGCGGCCGGTGTCGGTGGTGCGGCCGATGACGGCGGCGTCGAGGCCCCACTTCTCGAAGATCGCGTGGCCGTCACGCTCGCGGCCGGGCTTCAGGATCGCCAGCATGCGCTCCTGGCTTTCGGACAGCATCATCTCGTAGGCGGTCATGCCCTCTTCGCGCTGGGGGACCATGTCCAGGTCGAGCTCGATGCCGACCCCGCCCTTGCCGGCCATCTCGACCGATGAAGAGGTGAGGCCCGCGGCGCCCATGTCCTGGATGGCCGCGACGGCGCCGGTAGCCATCAGTTCCAGGGTCGCCTCGATCAGCAGTTTCTCGGCGAAGGGGTCGCCGACCTGCACGGTTGGGCGCTTCTCTTCGGAATCCTCGTCGAACTCCGCAGACGCCATGGTGGCGCCGTGGATGCCGTCGCGGCCGGTCTTGGAGCCGAAATAGACCACCGGCAGGCCCGCCGCCGGCGCGGCCGAGTAGAAGATCTTGTCGGCGTCGGCGAGGCCCACGCACATCGCGTTGACCAGGATGTTGCCGTCGTAGCCGCGGTGGAAGTTGGTCTCGCCGCCGACCGTGGGCACGCCCACGCAGTTGCCGTAGCCGCCGATGCCGGCGACGACGCCGGAGACAAGCCGACGCGTCTTCGGATGGTCGGGGTCGCCGAAGCGCAGCGCGTTCAGCAGCGCGATGGGTCGCGCGCCCATCGTGAAGACGTCGCGCATGATGCCGCCCACGCCGGTCGCCGCGCCCTGGTAGGGCTCGATGTAGGACGGGTGGTTGTGGCTCTCCATCTTGAACACGGCGGCCTGCCCGTCGCCGATGTCGACCACGCCCGCGTTCTCGCCCGGCCCGCAGATGACCTTCGGCCCCTTGGTGGGGAACTTGCCCAGGTGCAGGCGCGAGGACTTGTAGGAGCAGTGTTCGGACCACATGACCGAGAACACCCCCAGTTCCACCTCGTTGGGCTCGCGACCCAGGCGGTCGAGGATCACCTGGTACTCGTTGGGCTTCAGGCCGAACTCGGCGGCCAGATCGGCCATGGACTTGGCGGGGGCGAGAGAAGCGCTCATGGCGCGGCGCATTAGCCTATTCCCGCGTCCCTGTCAGGACCGAGAAGGGAACATCGGAGGCCAGCCTGCGCTTTCTTGTGAGACAGCCAGGGAAAGCAGACATGGCCAATCAGAACCAGGGACAGGACCAGCCGCTGCAGGACGCCTCGAAGCATCCGGAGGCGGGCTCGGGACTGCGCGACGAATCGAAGAGCTTCGGCCTCGACCAGACCGGCGCCGACCGCGACCGGAAGCTTGAAGGCGCCAAGGGCGGCGGCGGGGACGGCCCAGATCCGGCCGCCGCCGGGCAGTCCGGCCAAGGCTTGCGCCAGGCGGTGTCCGAAGAGGCGGAGATCGCCGCTGACGATGCAGGCGCGAGCGCCATGGCCGAGACGGCCGGCAAGCGCATCCTCGAACAACCTCAGTAGGACCGCACCATGACCGACACGCCGCAAGACAAGTCACGCCCGGGCGCCGATCCCGAATGGAAGGGCGACCACCCCGCCGAGGAACACGCCTCCTCGCGCTATGAACCGAGCGAGGAGGAGGTCACGCGTCTGCGCGTTCAGGGTCTGGGCGTCGGCGCCCAGGACATGGCCCTGCAACAGGATCCGACCGGCTCGCCCACGGATCGCGAACTGAACGACCGCATCAACCGCGAGACCAATGAGGACGAGATCGTCCGCAATCCGCCGGACCGCACGGACCGGCGTCAGTAGCCCGCGCGCGTCCCGGCGCCGCCCAGAGGCGCCGGGTCAGCCCGGCGCCCTGCGCAGGCGCAGCACCAGCACCACCGAGATGATCGCCAGCGCGATGGCCAGGCCGATGGCGGTGAACGCCAGGGTCGGGTTGCGCGCCTGCTCCGCTCCGAAGGCGCCGATCAGTCCCCACACGACCGGAATGGGATAGGCCAGCAGGCGAGAGCGCCATGTGACCGCCACCGTGATCGCAGCGACCATCAGCAGCGCGGCGATCGCCCACGCCGTCGGCGACAGCGCCTCGGGCAACTGTCCGTTGCCGGTCAGCACGGTCAGGATGTTCACCGACGAGGCGATGGTCAGCCACCCCGCCAGCAGGCCGAGCGGCCAGCCGATGAGACAGCGTTCGCGGCCGGCCGATGCGCGAAGCTCGGGCGAGCATAGCGGTGCGATCAGCACGACGGCCGAGCCCACGATGAGGATGATGGTGGCCAGCTCCCAGTCGGCGGCCGAGGCCCAGATCCAGGCCCCGATCCCTGCCGCCGCGGCGAAGGACGGCCAGCCCATGCGCTCGAGCAGGGGCGTTTCCCGGGTCCGCGGCCACACCTGCCACACCGCGTAGATCAGCAGGCCCAGATAGATCACGCCCCAGATGGAAAAGGCCCAGCCGGCGACCCGCAGGGTTTCATCGCTGTCGGCGGAGAACTCCGACGGCGTCTGGCCGATGTCGAACGCCATCTGGGCGTAGCCGGAGACGATCGCGAAGATCACCGCGACAAGGATCAGGATACGGCGCAGGCCGGGATAGCGGCCGGTGGCGAGGGCGTCAGGCATGGTTCTCTCCGCGGGTTCGGAGACTCTACGCCCGAACCGCGGCAAAGGTTCACGCCGGCGCGAACCGGCGTGTCAGGCCGCCGAAGCGATCACGCTGCGGAAGAGGTCCGCGCCGTCCGCCGACGTCAACTCCTCCTCGAACGCCCGGTCCGGGTGGGGCATCATGCCCAGGATGTTGCCCCGCTCGTTGACGATGCCGGCGATGTCGCGGGCCGAACCGTTGGGATTCTCGACATAGCGGAACACCACCTGGCCCTCGCCCTCGATGCGGTCCAGCGTGTCCTCGTCGGCGAAGTAGTTGCCCATGCCGTTGCCCTGGGTCATCAGCACGCGCCGCTTCGAGCCATAGCCGGCGGTGAAGCGCGTCTGGGCGTTGGTGACCTCGAGTTCGATCGGCTTGCAGACGTACTTCATCTGCGCGTTCTTCAGCAGCGCGCCGGGCAGCATGTCGGCCTCGCACAGGATCTGGAAGCCGTTGCAGATGCCCAGCACCGCCACGCCCCGCTCGGCCTCGGCCTTCACCGCGGCCATCACGGGCGACAGCGCCGCCATGGCGCCCGCCCGCAGGTAATCGCCGTAGGAGAACCCGCCCGGCAGGACGATCAGGTCCAGCCCCCTGGGCAGTTCGGTTTCCTGGTGCCAGATCATGTCCACCGGCGCGCCGGTGGAGCGTTCGACGGCGACCTTGCAGTCGCGGTCGCAGTTGGAACCGGGGAAGACGATGACGGCGGCTTTCACGTCAGGCCAGCTCCACCCGGTAGCTTTCGATCACCGTATTGGCGAGCAGGGTCTCGCACATCTTCTTCACCTCGGCGTCGGCGCCGGCGCCGTCGGCCCCGGTCTCTGGCAGGTCGAATTCGATGGTCTTGCCGACCCGGACGTTGGCCACGTCCTTCCAGCCCAGCCCGTGCAGGGCGCCTTCGACGGCCTTGCCCTCGACGTCCAGGACGCCGGGCTTGAGGAACACGTGAACCTTGGCTCGTCTGGCCATCAGTGAAGGCCTCCCTGGATGACGGTGGGCATGTCTTTCATGATCCCGAGGCGCTTGGCCACCTCGGTATAGCTCTCGATGATGTTGCCGAGATCCCGGCGGAACCGGTCCTTGTCCAGCTTCTCGCTGGTGGTCGTGTCCCACAGCCGGCAGCTGTCGGGGCTGATCTCGTCGGCCAGGATGATGCGGCTGAAGTCGCCCTCCCACACGCGGCCGAACTCGATCTTGAAGTCCACCAGGGTGATGCCGACGGCGCCGAACATGCCCGACAGGAAGTCGTTGACCCGCAGCGCGGTGGCCAGGATGTCGTCGATCTCCTGGGTGTTGGCCCAGTTGAAGGCCGTGATGTGCTCTTCGGTGACCAGCGGATCGCCCAGCTTGTCGTCCTTGTAGTAGAATTCGATGATCGAGCGGGGCAGGGGCTGGCCTTCGGGCAGGCCAAGCCGCGTCGACAGCGAGCCGGCCGCGACGTTGCGGACCACAACCTCGAGCGGGATGATCTCGACTTCCTTGATCAGCTGCTCGCGCAGGTTCAGGCGCTTGATGAAGTGGTTCTGCACGCCGATGGCGTTCAGCCGCGTCATCACGTACTCGCTGATGCGGTTGTTGATGACGCCCTTGCCCTCGAGGATCGCCTTCTTCTGGGCGTTGAAGGCGGTCGCATCGTCCTTGAAGTACTGGATCAGGGTGCCCGGCTCGGGTCCCTCGTACAGGATCTTGGCCTTGCCTTCGTAGATCTTCTTGCGGCGGGTGGTCATGGCGCGGGTGTTCTCCGGGAGAGTGCGCGACGCCGGAAACGAAAAAACGCGCGAGCCCAGATTTCGCATCTGGATCGGCGCGCGCGTGCCCGGAATCGGCCTCTCGGAATATTGGGCCCGATATTACCCGATGCCAGTGTGCGGTGCAAACACGCGCATTGGCCGCAGGGGGTGGCCAGATCGCGCTGCAAGCGTATAGCCTCGCCGCCGCAAGTTAGTTCTCGGGAGCTCTGGGGGGAGCCCGATCATGAAGCGTATCCTGACCATCTGCGCCGCGCTGGCGGCTACCGTTCTGCTGGGCGGGGCGCCCGTCGCCGCCCAGGCGCCCGCCGCGGCCGTTCCGCTCGAGGTCTACGGCCGGTTGCCCGGGCTCGAAGAGGTCGTGATCTCGCCCGACGGCGAGAAACTGGCCTACATCACCGTCGCGGGCGAGGCCCGCCGCGTGAACGTCCAGACCCTGTCCGGCCAGGTGCTGGGCCAGGTCGGGCTCGGCGACCAGAAGGTGCGCGACATCCGGTGGGGCAGTCCCAGCCATCTGCTGATCACCACCAGCTCGACAGGTCGGGTCTGCACGCTTTGTGACCGGGGCGAGAACCTGATCGTCCAGAGCTACAACGTGAACACCCGAAAGTTCGCGGTGATGATGGGCACCTCCAACGGCGCGGTCGGCGCCTTCGTCGGCGCGCCGCCGACCGTCCGCCGGGTCAACGGCAAGGATATCGTCCTCGTCACCGGCTACATCGAGCACAAGAACCAGTGGGACCCGGCCCAGTTCGTCCTCGATCTCGACACCGGCCACGGCAAGCTGTTCGACTTCAACTTCGGCGTCATGGACGAGAAGGGCTACATCGTCGCCGCGCGCGAGCATTACCGCGACGCCCGCTGGCGCGCCGTCACCTTCGAGGGCAAGGCGCTGCGCGAAATCTTCAAGCGCGAGCGGGTCGGGCTCGATCCGCCGGTGCTGCACGGCTACGGGCGCACGACGGACAAGGTGATCATCTCGGAACTCGTCGAGGACGAGCGGCGCTATTACGAGGTCGCCCTGGCCGACGGCGCGCTGACCCCGTTCGACGTCCCGCCCGGGGCGGAGCCGATCTTCGATCCCCGCACCGACCGTCTGCTGGGCATGCACACCCTGAAGGGCGACGAAGTCGAGTACAGCTTCCGGGATCCGGACCTGGCCGCCGCCTGGGCGCGTGTGGCGACCACCTTCAAGGGCCGCAATCCGCAGGTTGTGTCCTGGACGCCCGACCGGAAGAAGGCCGTCCTGCTGGTGAACGGGCGCGAAGACACCGGCGTCTATATCCTGATGGACTTCGCGGCCAACACCGCCTCGGAGATCGGCCCCCGCTATCCGGCTATCGCCGCAAGCCAGGTCCACGAGGTCCGCTTCGTCACCTACAAGGCCGCCGACGGAATGGAGATCCCCGCCTACCTGACCCTCCCGCGGGGGCGTGAGGCGAAGGGACTGCCGCTGATCGTGATGCCGCACGGGGGTCCCCAGCTGCGGGACGAACCGGGTTTCGACTGGTGGGCACAGGCCATGGCCTCGCGCGGCTACGCGGTCCTGCAGCCGCAGTTCCGGGGATCCGACGGCTTCGGCATGGCCCACCTCCGCGCCGGTTACGGCGAATGGGGCCGCAAGATGCAGTCCGATCTTTCGGACGGCGTCCGCTGGCTCGCGGGGCAAGGGACGGTGGACGCGTCGCGCGTGTGCATCGTCGGGGCCAGCTACGGCGGCTATGCCGCGATGGCCGGGGCGTCTCTTGAGCAGGGCGTGTACCGTTGCGCCGTCGCCGTCGCCGGGGTCTCCGACCTGCGCCGCATGCTGCTTTGGGAGAAGAACCAGACCGGCGCCGCCAACAGCCTCGGTGTCCGCTACTGGCGGCGATACATGGGCGCCGACCGCATCAACGACAGCGCCCTGGCCGAGATCTCGCCCGCGCAGCAGGCGGAGCGGTTCAACGCGCCCATCCTTCTCATCCATGGCAAGGACGATCTGGTCGTGCCGTTCGAGCAGAGCGAGATCCTCGCCCGCGCGCTCAAACGCGCCGACAAGCCGTACGAACTGGTCACCCTCGCCGGCGAGGATCACTGGCTGTCGCGCGGGACCACCCGCCTCCAGATGCTGAACGCCACCGTGGGCTTCGTGGAGAAGCACAACCCACCCGAGTGAAGACGTGGGGCCACACGTTGTCGAAATGTGCGCTGGCGCGCCGGATTCCGTTGCCTTCGACAGGGCGCGGCGATAGACCGGCGCGACCATTGGAGCGTTTCCGCCTATGACGACCTTTGACGACCGCCAGAAGGGCTTTGAGAGCAAGTTCGCCCTCGACCAGGACCAGGAATTCCGCGCCAGCGCGCGGCGGAACAAGCTGCTGGGCCTGTGGGCGGCGGAGCGCATGGGCCTGGAGGGCGAACGCCGCGAGGAATACGCCCGCGCGGTCGTGAAGTCCGACTTCGAACAGCCCGGCGACGACGATGTCCTGCGCAAGGTCTTCGGCGACCTGAAGAGCGCCGGGGACACCGCCACCGAGGGCGACGTGCGCATGAAGATGGACGAACTGCTCGCCCAGGCGCGCGAGCAGGTGAAGTCCGGCGAGTAGCCGCGCCCATCCTTACTGAATTCGTAGGGTGACGGCAGGCGACTGCCTGCTTGATTTCTTTCCGCCGGTGCAGGAATCTCCGCTTCACGCCGGGGGCCTCCCGCCCACGACGTCATTGGGGGGAAGTCATATGACCTTTACGACCTTCGGCGCCCGGTGCGCCGCCGCCTTCGGTGCTGCGCTCATGCTGGCCAGCATCGCCGCGCCCGCGACCGCCGAGGATCGCCGGGTGCGGATCATCAACGACACCAATCACACCATGGTGCGGTTCTACGCGTCGAACTCGTCGCGGACGACCTGGGAGGAGGACATCCTGGGCCGCCAGGTGCTTCCGTCCGGGCGTTCGGTGGTGATCAACATCGACGACGGTTCGGGCGCCTGCCTCTACGACTTCAAGGCTGTGTTCGACGATGGCGACGAACTGACCCGTCAGCGGGTCAACGTCTGCGAGATTTCCGAGTACCGCTACACCGAGTAGTTCCGCCTGCGGCCGGACGAGGGAAGGCCGGGCCCGGGGGGCCCGGCCTTCTTCGTGCGTCAGTTCGGCATCAAGACCGTATCGACGACGTGGATGACGCCGTTGGTGGCGCCGAGGTCGGCTGCGGTGATCATGGAGGTTCCGCCCTTCTCGTCGGTGATCCGCCAGGCGCCGCCGCCTGCATCGCTCACGGTGAGGGTGGAGCCCTCGACGGTCGTCAGGGTGGCGGTCCCGCCGTTGGCCGCGGCCTGGGAGGCGATGTCGGCCGCGGTCAGTCGGCCCGGCACGACGTGGTAGGTCAGGATCTTGGTAAGCGCCGCCTTCTGGGCCGGCTGCGTCAGGCTTTCCACCGTGCCGGCCGGCAGCTTGCCGAAGGCCGCGTCCGTCGGCGCGAACACCGTGAAGGGCCCGGCGCCCTGAAGTGTTTCCACGAGGCCGGCCGCCTGCACCGCAGTCACCAGGGTCGTGTGGTCGGGCGAACCGCTGGCGGTGGCGACGATATCCCCCGACGGGGCGGTTGCTGCCGCCGGCGCAGCGGCCTCTTCGGCTGCCGGCGCGGCGGGTTCGGCGGCCGGCGTACCCGCCTGGCTGCACGCGGCGGTGAACAGGGCCGCGAGGGAGGCGGTGGTGAAGGCGATCGTTCGCAGGGATTTCATCGTCTGGCTCCGCAGGGTTGGTTCAGGTCCCATGACCTGTCCCCACCCATACGGGCCGACGCGACGAGCCGATCACATCAGGCGCGGTTGAAGACCCGCTGAAAGATGGTGTCGACGTGTTTGGTATGGTGGCCGATGTCGAACAGGGCTTCCAGTTCCGCGTCGCTCAGCGCCGGCCGCACCACCTCGTCCGCCTTCAGGAAATCCAGGAAGGCGCCTTCGCCGCGCCAGACCCTCATGGCGTTGCGCTGGACGGCCGCGTAGGCGTCCTCGCGGCTGACGCCCTTCTGGGTCAGGGCCAGCAGGACGCGCTGCGAATGCACCAGACCGCCCAGGCGGTCGAGGTTCTTCGCCATGTTCTCGGGGTAGACGACCAGCCGGTCGACCACCATGGCCAGGCGGCGAAGGGCGAAGTCCAGGTGGATCGTCGCGTCCGGGCCGATCCCACGCTCGACCGAAGAGTGGCTGATGTCCCGCTCGTGCCAGAGGGCGACGTTCTCGAGCGCCGGGACCACCGCCGAGCGCACCAGGCGCGCGAGGCCGGTCAGGTTCTCCGTCAGGATCGGGTTGCGCTTGTGCGGCATGGCCGACGATCCCTTCTGGCCCGGATCGAACGGCTCTTCCGCCTCCAGCACCTCGGTGCGCTGCAGGTGGCGGATCTCCACCGCCAGGCGTTCGACGGAGGAGGCGACGACGGCCAGGGCCGCGAAGTAGGCGGCGTGGCGATCGCGCGGGATCACCTGGGTCGAGACCGGCTCGACCGTCAGGCCCATCTTCTCGGCCACGTACTCCTCCACCCGGGGATCGACCTGGGCGAAGGTGCCGACGGCGCCTGAGATGGCGCAGGTGGCGATTTCCGCGCGGGCCGCCTGCAGGCGCGTGCGGGCGCGCTGGAACTCGGCGTGGTGGCCGGCCAGCTTGACGCCGAAGGTGGTGGGCTCGGCGTGGATGCCGTGGCTGCGGCCTACGGTTGGGGTCAGCTTGTGCTCGAAGGCGCGGCGCTCGAGCGCGGCAAGCACCAGGTCCACATCCTCGATCAGCAGGTCCGTAGAGCGCGCCAGCTGCACCGCCAGGCAGGTGTCGAGGACGTCCGAGGAGGTCATGCCCTGGTGAAGGAAGCGCGCCTCGGGGCCCACGATCTCCGCCACGTGGGTGAGGAAGGCGATGACGTCGTGCTTGGTGGTCCGCTCGATCTCGTCGATGCGGTCGGCGTCGAAGACCGCGTCCTTGCCGTTCTCCCAGATGGCGTCGGCGGCCTCCCTGGGAATCGTCCCCAGTTCCGCCATGGCGGTGGCGGCATGGGCCTCGATCTCGAACCAGATGCGGTAGCGGGTTTCGGGCGACCAGATGGCGGCGGCGTCGGGGCGGGCGTAGCGGGGGATCATGGGCGCCGTAAGGCCTTGCGCCGCGGGTGAAGTCAAGCCGCGCCGTGGCCCGCCGGCTTCCCCCGGCCGTCGGCTCGCTCTATGCCGGGACAAACGCTTGCGGAGGACGGCATGGAACTGGTGATCGGCGACTATCGGTGGTCCACGTGGTCGCTCAGGCCCTGGCTGGTGCTGAAGCGGGCAGGCGCGCCGTTCACCGAGCGCCTCGTTCTGCTGAACCGCGACGACACCCACGAGAATATTCTCAAGCACTCGCCGTCGGGCCTCGTTCCGGCGCTGAAGGTCGAGGGCGAGGTGATCTGGGACTCTCTGGCCATCTCGGTCTGGGCCGCAGAGCATTACCCGGAAGCGCGTCTGTGGCCGGCCGGCGCGCACGCGCGATGGCTGGCGCGGTCCGCCACCTGCGAAATGCACGCCGGCTTCGCCGCGCTCCGCCAGCAGTGTCCGATGGACCTGACCCTGCGCACGACGCTCGAGCCGTCGCCCGAGACCTGCGCCGACCTCAGACGGCTGGTTTCGCTGTGGCGAGAGATGCGCAGCCGCTTCGGGCAGGACGGCGAGTACCTGTTCGGCGACTGGTCCATGCCGGACGCCTTCTTCACCCCCGTCGCCACAAGGGTGCGGAGCTACGCTCTCGACCTCGCGGCCCACGGAGACGAGGACGGAGAGGCCCAGGCCTACGTCGATGCGCTGCTGGATCAGCCCGACTTCCTGGAATGGGAGCGGCGGGCCCTGATGGGCTGAGCGCCCGAAAACGGCCACGCTTGCGCTGAACCCTTCGCCGGCCGCTCACTGGACGGAGATCGCCATGAGAAGTCCCGCCGTTCTTGTCGCTGCGCTTGCCCTGGCCGCAACGCCCGCCGCCGCCCTGGACGTCGACCGGTCCGCGGCCGTACTGGACGAGGCGAAACAACTGTGCGGCGAGGGAAAGGCGCTGTGGGGCGTCGACATGTGCGGGCCGATGCTGTTGGTCGACCCGGCGACGCGCGAGGTTGTGGCGAACCGGCCGGGCCCGGGCCTTGAGGCTCGCGGCGAAGTCTTCGTAGGCCGGTTTCCGGCCGATCGCCCCGTCGCCAACACTTCGGTTGAGTGGAACGGCGTACGCTGGACCATGGTCCTCGCGGAGGTCCCGGCGGAGCGCGAAGACCGCGCAGCCCTGCTCATGCACGAGGCCTGGCATCGGGTTCAGGCGGACCTGGGTTTTCCGGCCAACTCACCGTCTCTCGAGCATCTGGCCGAGCTGGAGGGCCGGGTGCTCATGCGCCTGGAGTTCCGAGCCCTCGCCGCGGCGCTGCAGGCGTCGGGCGAGGCGCAGGCCGCGGCCATCGGCGATGCGCTCGCCTTTCGCGCGCGGCGCCACGCCCTGGCGCCCGGCGCCGGCGAACTGGAGCGTCAGCTGGAAATGAGCGAGGGGCTGGCCGAATACACCGGCCGCCGGCTCAGCCGATCGCCGGACCTGAACGCGCGCGTCGTCCGCCTGATCGGCGAGATCGAGGCGCTCAGTTCTTATGCGCGCAGCGCCGCCTACGCCACCGGGCCGGCGATGGGCCTGCTGCTGGACCAGCGGGCGCCGGGATGGCGCAAGGGGCTGGACGCCGAGGCCGACCTGGCCGTCCTGCTGCGCGCCACTCTGCCCGGGGCCGACGCCGCCCCGCAGGCTGGAGGCGACCGCTACGGCGAGGCCGGGGTCCGGGCCGAAGAAACCGCGGCCCTCGAGGCGCGGAAAGCGGCCGCCCGGGACTACACGGCGCGCCTCGTGGAAGGCCCCGTACTGCGCCTGCCCTTCCAGCAGATGCAGTTCTCCTTCAACCCCAGCCAGGTGTTTCCCCTGCCGCCCCACGGCACGGTCTATCCGACCATGCGGGTGAGTGACGCCTGGGGCGTGCTGGAAGTCAGCGGGGGAGGCCTGATCGACCCGAACTTCAGCGGCGCAACCGTGCCCGCGCCCGACGCGGGAGCGCTGTCGGGCGAAGGGTGGACGTTGAAGCTGAATGACGGCTGGCGTCTGGCGCCGGGCGCTCGGTCCGGCGACCTCACCGTCGAGAAGGCGCCCTAGACGAGGCCGTACTTGCGGTAGAGGCCCATCTCGTCACCGGCGACGAAGGCGAAGATCTTCGGCTCACCGCTGGTGGTGTGCAGCAGGTAGGTGACATCAAAGTCGATGGTCACCGCGGCGCCGTCCTTCTTCTCGTAGTCGGCCGACCAGTAGACCCGGACCATGTAGTGGTCGTCGTCGATGGGGGTGGTGTGCAGCCGGCGCATGGTCATCCGCCGCGTGCCGATCTTGCGGTAGAAGTCGTAGGCTTCCCGCAGCGTCTTCGAGAAGCTCTCGTCGTTGTGACCGCAGTCCGATCCCTGCGGACCCGAGGCGACGAAGCAGTCGCCGAAGGCCGAGCGGATGGCGGCGTCCTGCACCTCGCCCGTCAGCGAGCGGTTGTAGGCGTCGGCGTAGCGGACGAAGAATCGGTCGAAGTCGGGCTGCATGCCGCATCCATAGGGCGTTGCCGGGCGGAATGCGTAAACGCGCCGCCGCTTTCGCGGTTCAGGAGCTGCCTATTCGATTCCGTTCGCCAGCTCCTGCCATTGCGTCAGCGTCGCCATGACGGCCGGGTCGTCCTGGTGCCTGGTCCACAGGGCGGGAAGGGCGGCGTGCAGCGGCCGGCAGCTGGCGTCGATCGCCGCCTCGATCTCGCGCCGCCGCGCCTCGTCGTAGGGCTCTTCGCCGGCGAAGTGTTCGCAGGTTTCGGCATTCTCCCGCTGGGCTTCCACGTCGGGGGGCAGGGCGGCGGAGGTCCCGAGGGGAGCGTCGGCGGCGGTCTCAAGCGGCTCGGGCGCCGCCGGAGCCGGCGCGGCCGCCGGCGGGGCCGCTTTCTGCGCGGTGTCGGCCTGCACCGGCTTGCAGCCGCTCACCGCCAGGCTGACCGCGGCGGCGCCGAGGAAGAGTTGCAGCGGCCCGGATCGCATCAGATCAGCCCCATGGCCTTGAAGCTGGCGACCCCGTCGCGGCCGACCACGAGGTGGTCGTGGACGGTGATCTTCAGCATGCGTCCCGCCTCCATCACCTGCCGCGTCATGTCGATGTCGGCCTGACTGGGCGTCGGATCGCCGGAGGGGTGGTTGTGCACCAGGATGATGGCGCTGGACGCCAGCTCCAGCGCCCGCTTCACCACCTCGCGCGGATAGACCGGCGCGTGGTCGACGGTGCCGCGGTTCATCAGCTCGTCGGCGATCAGCTGGTTCTTCTTGTCGAGGTAGAGCACCCGGAACTGCTCCCGCGTCTCGTGCTGAAGCGCCAGCCGCACATAGGACAGCAGCGCCGTCCAGGACGAGATCACCGTTCGCTTGCGCACGGGCTCGGCCGCCACCCGCCCGGTCAGCTCCTGCAGCGCCATCAGGTCCAGCGCGGTTTCGCGGCCCACGCTCTTGGGGCGGCCCCGCGAGTCGACCGCCTTCACCTGCATCAGGTCCACCAGAGGCGCAGCGATCACGCCGCCGAGCGACCCGAAGCGGGCCAGCAGCGCCTTGGCGATCGGCTTCACGTCACCCTGCGGCTGACTGCGAAACAGGAAAAGCTCGAGCAGTTCGTAGTCGGGCAGGGCCGCAAGCCCGCCCTTCAGCGCCCGCTCGCGAAGACGCTCCCGATGCCCGGCGTGATGCGGCCTGGGCGCCGCCGGAGCGGCAAGGATGGGCTGCAGCAGCGATCCGTCGTGCACGCCGGTCTCCGCATTTGTTCGAGGTTTGTTCTATAACGCCGTCATCCGGCGGGCAAGCCCGCCGCCGCGGCCTTTAGAACGTCGGCCGGAACAGGCCCGCGGGACTGGCGGTGAACAGTTCGACGCCGTCCTCCGTGACGCCGACCGAATGCTCGCATTGGGCCGACAGGGACTTGTCGCGGGTCACCGCCGTCCAGCCATCGTTGAGCACCTTCACCTGCGGCTTGCCCAGGTTCACCATGGGCTCGACTGTGAAGAACATGCCCGCCTTCAGCTCGGGCCCCGTGCCGGGCCGGCCGAAGTGCAGCACGTTGGGGCTGTCGTGGAAGACCTGGCCCAGGCCGTGGCCGCAGAAGTCGCGCACGATGGTGCAGCGCTGGGCTTCGGCCACCTTCTGGATGGCGGCGCCGATGTCGCCGAAGGTATTGCCGGGCTTCACCTGGGCCAGGCCCGCGTCGAGTGCGTCATAGGTGACCTCGACCAGCCGCCGCGCCCGCGGCGAGATCTCGCCCACGGGGTACATGCGGCTGGTGTCGCCGTGCCATCCGTCGACGATCACGGTGACGTCGATGTTGGCGATGTCCCCCTCGCGCAGGGCCTTGTCGCCCGGAATGCCGTGACAGACGACATGGTTGGGCGAAATGCAGGTCGTCTTGCCGTAGCCCTTGTAGAACAGGCATGCCGGCAGGCCGCCCTGGTCCAGGATGTATTCGCGGGCCAGATCGTCCAGCTTCTGGGTCGAGACGCCCGGGACGACATGCTCGGTCAGCATGTCCAGGCACCCGGCGGCCAGGCGCCCGGCCTTGCGCATGCCCTCGAAGTCCTCGGGACCGTGGATCTTGATCTGGTTCGTGCGGATCGGGACGTCCCAGTCGGCGTCCACGGGCTCGTAGGTCATTTTCGGCTCAAAACGGCTGCAGGAGGATCATATAGGATCGAGTGCGAAAAATCGCATTCCTCCGGGGCGGGTCGGGAGATTCCCTGAGGCGAACGCCGACGGCAAAGTGTGGCATGATGCGCCCATGACGGGCGCTGGGCCCGGACTCGTCTCGAAGGAGGCTTGTGATGGGTGTGCTGGATTCCGTGAAATCCGTGTTCGAGAAGGACGGCGAGGCCCGCAGGAACGCCGAGGCCGTGCTGGCCATGGTGGAAGACCGGGCGCAGGACGGCCTGCGGAGCCTGGGGGACGTCGTTCAGCGCCTTCGCCAGAGCGACGTCGCCGACCAGGCCGGCAGCTGGATCTCCACCAACGCCAACCGCGTCATCTCGGCCGAGCAGGTCCAGAAGGTCTTCGGGCCCGAGGCCCTCGGCCGCGCCGCGGACCGGCTCGGCGTCAACGCCCGCGAAGCGTCCGAACGGGTCGCCGCCGCGCTTCCGGTGGTGATCGACAACCTCAGCCCCACCGGCAAGCTGCCCGAGAACCTCGACGCCATCGGCAAGGAGCTCTCCGGAATGCTGAAAACGCCGCGCGGCAAGGCCATCGCCGGCGCGGCGGTCGCGGGCGTGGCGGCCGTGGCCGGGGTGGCCGCCGCCGTGGTCGCGCGAAGCAAGGCCCGGGCGGGCGCCGGGACGGCCAGATCGCCCGCGAAGAAGCCGGCTGCGGCCAGGAAAACGGCGACGACTGCCAAGCCTGCCGCCAAGCCAAAGACCGCGAGCGCCGCCGCCAAGGCTCCGTCGGCGAAAAAGGCCGCCGGCAAGCCCGCCGCC
Organism: Pseudomonadota bacterium; assembly: GCA_023432855.1. Lineage (GTDB taxonomy): Bacteria > Pseudomonadota > Alphaproteobacteria > Caulobacterales > Caulobacteraceae > JAEZEZ01. The sequence goes on from JAEZEZ010000007.1 coordinate 67,703, forward strand.
AGGAAGCCGGCAGCGAAGAAGCCGGCCGCGAAGAAGGCGTCTGCCCCGAAGGCCTAGGCCGGCGCGCTCCGCCACTGCATCCGCCGGTCGATGCGTATGCCCTCCCGGGTCATCTCGCAGCCGTGGACAAGCACCTCGACGCCATTGGCGGCGGCCTCGCGCAGGGCGGGGCCGTAGCCGGCGTCGATGTCGTCGGCGGTGTCGAACAGCGCCACGCCGGGCAGCTGGACGACAAACAGCATCACGGCGCGCTCGCCGGCTTCGACGCGCCGTTCCAGCGCCTTCAGGTGCTTGATCCCGCGCACGGTGACGCAGTCGGGGAACTCCGCCAGTCCCGGCTCGCGGATGAAGTGGCAGTTCTTCACCTCCACCCAGCACGGCGGGCGCTCGTCGCTTTCGAGCAGGATGTCGATGCGGCTGTCCCCGTCGTACTTCACCTCGCGGCGCATGCGGTCGTAGCCGGTCAGTTCCGGGAGGCCGCCGGCGGAAATCGCCTCCCAGGCCAGCCGGTTGGGGTTGAGCGTGTTGACGCCGACCAGCCCGTCGCAGGTCTCCACCAGCTCGAGCGTCAGGGGCAGCTTTCGCTTGGGGTCGGCCGAACGCGACACCCACACGGGCAAGCCCGGCGTCTTCAGCCCGAGCATGGCGCCCGGATTGGGCACATGGGCGGTCGCGTGGGTCCCGTCCTCGAGAACGACGTCGGCGAAGAACCGCTTGTAGCGGCTGACCAGGACGCCGCGTTCGAGAGGGGAAGGAAAGATCATGAACTCTGGCGGACCCCTGACGGGCCATTACGGCAGGAGCGTCTAGCGCCCGGTCAGGCCGATGCCGCCGACCGGCTCGATCTCGTGGTGATCGTCAAAGCCGGCGATCATCGGTCGGGCGCGGGAGATCGCGTCCTTCACCGCGGGGATCGACAGCGAGGCCTGGTGGGCGGCTCCGCTTTCCCAGACTTCCGTGACCCAGACGGCGTCCGCGTCCTGAGGGTCCTTGGCCACCACATAGCTGTAGCAGCCGGGCATCTCCTGCTGTTCGAGCAGGATGGAAATCAACGCGTCGCGCTGGCCGGGCTGGGCGCGGATCTTACCGATCAGTCCGTACATGGCTCGGGTCTCCGTGGCGAAGGCAGGGGTGGCGACCGAGGTCGCCGCGCCCGCGAGGATGGCCGCGCGGCGCGTGATGGTCAGGGGGCGCACGGCTCGGCCTAGGCTTCCATCAAGCGCTCGAAACCGCCGTAAATGAGGCGCTTGCCGTCGAACGGCATGTCCATGTCCTTCATCCGCGGATCCTCCATGCCCCGGGCCCAGGCTGCGTCGCGCGTCGCCTTGTCGGGCCATACGATCCACGAGAACACCACCGTCTCATCCGGCTTCGCCTGCACCGAACGCTTGAAGTCGGTGACCTTGCCGTCGGGGACGTCGTCGCCCCAGGTCTCGACCACCTGGAGGGCGCCGTACTCCTTGAAGAGGGCGGCCATCGCCTTGGCGTGAGCGAGATAGGCGTCCTTGTTGGCGTTGGGGACCGCGGCGAGGAATCCGTCGACGTAGGCCATGGGACATCTCCTGGGCTGCCGCGCATGAGCGGGGACCAACGTTCTGGCGCAGCGTCGGCGCAAAGAAAAGAGCGCCGGACCCGGGGTCCGACGCTCTCATCCAGTCTTCGTCAGTCTGCCTCAGACCGCTGCGGCGCGTCCCGCACCGTTGCCGGGGCGCTTGCGCGGCCGGCGGCGCTTGGGCTTGCCGGCGCCGTTGGCCGCTTTCGCGGGCTCCAGCGGCGCACGGTCGCCGGCGAGCGGGTCATACTTGGCCCGGCCCGCCCGGGCGCGGTCCGCCAGGGTCACCTCGCTGAAGTGCCCGCGGTCGCCGGTGCTCGTGCGGTCCGACCGGTCCGAGTGGTGGACGCGGTCCCGGCGGAAGCGGGCGCCGCGATCGCCGCCGCGGCCATTGCGCTCGTGGCGCGGGCCGCGGGCCGGACGGTCCTCTTCCACCCGGTCCGGCGTCTTCGCCTTGCGCCCGGGATTGGCGGCCATGATGGCCGCGTCCAGCGCGCCCAGCTGCTTGTCGTTGCGGCGGTCCCAGGAGGGGATGCGCTGGCGCGTGACCTTCTCGATGGCCTTCAGCAGGTTGCGCTCGTCGTCCGCCACGAAGCTGATGGCCGAACCCGAGGCGCCGGCGCGCGCGGTGCGGCCGATGCGGTGGACATAGGCTTCCGGCACGTAGGGCAGGTCGAAGTTGACGACGTGGGTGACCCCATCAACGTCGATGCCGCGCGCGGCGATGTCGGTGGCGACCAGCGCCTTGACCCGACCTGCCTTGAAGGCGTCGAGCGCGCGCTCGCGCTGACCCTGCGACTTGTTGCCGTGAATCGCCGCCGCCTCGACGCCGCCGGCCTCGAGGTAGGCCGCGACCTTGTCCGCCCCGTGCTTGGTGCGGGTGAAGATCAGGGTGCGGCTGAAAGCGGGATCGGCGAACAGTTCCTGCAGCAGGGCGCGCTTGCGGGCGGTCTCCACGAACAGGATCTGCTGCTTGATCTTCTCGACCGTCGTCGCCTGCGGCGTGACCTCGACGCGCGAGGGGTTGGTCAGCAGCTCGCCGGCCAGCTTGCCGATCTCGCTCGGCATGGTGGCCGAGAAGAACAGGTTCTGGCGCACCTTGGGCAGGCGCGAGGCGATCTGGCGGATCGGCTTGACGAAGCCGAGGTCCAGCATCTGGTCGGCCTCATCCAGCACGAAGTACTCGACGCCGGACAGGTCGATGACGCGCTCGCCGATGTGATCGATCAGGCGGCCGGGGGTGGCGACCAGGACGTCGACGCCAGGCGCCATGGTCTTGATCTGCGGGCCGTACTTCACGCCGCCGAACACCACCGCGACGGTGATGCCCAGGTTCTTGCCGTAGGTGCGGAAGCTCTCGGCGATCTGGCTGGCCAGCTCGCGGGTCGGCGACAGCACCAGGACGCGGCACGAACGGCGGGGCGCAGGCTTACGGTCGGCGGCCAGCCGATGAAGGATGGGCAGGGCGAAGGCTGCGGTCTTGCCGGTGCCGGTCTGGGCGATGCCCAGCAGGTCCTTGCCCTCCATCACCAGCGGGATCGCCTGGCTCTGAATGGGAGTCGGGGTCTCGTAGCCGGCTGAAGTCAGGGCTTGCAGCAGGGACTTGGCGAGGCCGAGGTCGGTAAAGGTTTTCAACTCAGTCGTCTTTCATGTGCGGCCGAGGACGCGCGCACACTGGCTGCACGACGCACGGCCGTCCTCCGCTCGGGAGGAAGGTTCGGGCGTCGCCCCGCGTGAATATGGCGACGAATGATCTGGAGAATCGGGCGCTTCGACAGGCGGATCGGCGTCTCGATGCCGACCCCTCACGCGCTGGAGCGCCGAGGCACTGCATTGTGCAGCGCAGCGTAGATGGGGCCAAACCCGTTGAAAGTCAATGAACGGCCTGTTCCTCTCCTTCAGGAGGGGGCGCGAGCGGCTTGCCGAGCGAGCCGGAGGGCGGTGGTGCGGGCGCCGTAAGCCGTGGTCATTCCATGCAACGCACGAACTTGTGGTGAGAGAAGATCCTGAATCCCGGATATAGGGGAATCCTCCCTGTCTCGCGGGACCATACTGCGGTCCCGTCAGTCCACTTCTTGCACGTGTCGGGCACGTTCCAGCGCTGACAGACGAATGGGGCCCACTGCTTCTTGGCGCCGCGGCAAGCAGTCCCGTCACCGTTGCAAACCTGGCTGCCATCGCTCCATTCTTCGCACCAGGGGTGGACCATGGCTTGCACCCGCGTCCCATCGAACGGACGACCGGTGTGATAGGAGAAACAGACAGTCGGCTGAGGTTCAGCCCCGAGGATCGGGCGGCAGGCCGGCTGGCCACCCCTTTTTCGCTCACAGTGTTGGTCGCGAAACCAGTAGGATTGGCAATTGGGTGGAGGCGGCAGTCCGATCGGCGGACGCGAAGTAGTTCTCAAGCATGCGACGTCGCCACGTGGGAAACCCTCGCGCTCGTCGGTCGCGCAACTGATTGGCCCCGTACCGATACGGGAACAGGCGGTGACGCCATCCGTCCACTCCCGGCAGTTCTCCGGCGGCGTGAGGACGGTTTCCGCCGCCGCCGGGTCCGCCGGTCCAGGCGTGCCTCCAGAATTCAGCATGGCTGCGATCGCCACCAGGATCTTCAGGAACATCGCGTCTCCAGGGGCCGGTCGTCAGTTGCGGCGTTCGACCGCGAACCCGAACGCCGGGTCGTCGTCGAACAGGGTGGGGGCGGCGGAGGTGCGGGCGCGTTCGCGGTTCAGCATGGCCAGCTTGGTCTGCACGCCCGCGCCGCCGGAGAAGCCCCCGGCCTTGCCGTCCGAGCCCAGCACCCGGTGGCAGGGGACGATGATCGGAAACGGATTGCGCCCCAGCGCCTGCCCGACTCCCCGCGCCAGGGACAGGTCGCCGAGCCGGCGGGCGATGTCGCCGTAGGTCAGGGTCTCGCCCGGCGGAATGGCGCGGCAGATCTCGAGCACTGGCCGGTCGAAATCGGCGACCCGCGACCAGTCCAGCGCCACGTCGGCGAGGTCGTCGCGGGCGCCGTTGAGCAGGGAGCACATTCGCGCGATGGCGGCGGCGATTTCCGCCGGGGGCGCGGCCTCCGCGGCGCCTGGCCAGCGCCTGACCAGCCGCGCCCGCGTCGCCTCGGCGTCTCTCTCCGGCAGCGCCACCGCCACGATCCCGGCTTCGCCCCAGGCCACGGCGCAGGTCCCGATGGCGGTGTCGAACAGGGCGAATGACGGCGGCATGGAGGGAGACTAGCAGGCGATCGCCGTCCCGCCGCCCCGCATCTTGCGGCCATCCCGGCGGAAGGGCTGCGGGCCCGCCTCGTCCTTCGACAAGCTCAGGATGAGGCTACTTGGCGCGCTGCGCTTTCATTCGACCTCATCCTGAGCGTGTCGAAGGACGAGGTCGTCTCGCCCCCGTCGCCTTGCCGCGCCTCACGCCGGCCCCTAGGGTCCCGCCGCACCCTTGTCCTTCGGAGTCGCCCGCGTGATCGTCCGCACCCTGTCCGTGTCCGGCCTTGCCCTTGCCGTCGCTCTCTCCCTGACCGCCGCCCCCTCCATGGCGGCCCAGAAGAAGCGCCCCGATGCGGCACAGACCCTGCCCTACGAGGCTACGGCCGCGCAGCTGCGGGACAAGGCGCTGAAGGGGACCATCGCCTACTCGCTGGTCGAGGACATCACGACGCGCTTCGGGCCCCGCATGGCCGGCTCGGACGCGGAGCGGCGCGCGGCCGAATGGGGCGCGCGCAGGCTGAAGGAGCTCGGCTTCGAGAACGTCGCGGTCGAGACTTTCCCGCTGGCGCCCTGGGTGCGCGTGGACGAAGAGGGCGCCATCGTGGCCCCCTATCCGCAGCCTCTGGTGGTGTCGCTGCTGGGTGGATCGCCGTCGACGCCCGAAGCCGGCATCGAGGCGGACGCCGTGGTGTTCGAGACTTTCCAGGACCTGCGCGATGCGCCCGCAGGCTCGATCGCCGGCAAAATCGCCGTGGTCCTGCAGCCGACCGTGCGCGCCCAGACCGGGGCCGGCTACGGCTACGCCTCGTCGATCCGCAGCCAGGGCCCGACGGTAGCCGCGTCCAAGGGCGCGGTCGCCTTCGTCATGCGTTCGCTGGGCACCCACGACCATCGCTTCGCCCATGCGGGGTCGACCCGCCGGGCCGCGGACGTCGTGCCCGGCTTCGCGGTGTCGCCGCCGGACGCCGACCAACTGCGCCGCGCCGCCAAGGCCGGAACCCTGCGCCTGCGGCTGAAGGGCGAGGCGGTCGTGCCCCCGTCGGGCGAGTCCCAGAACGTGGTCGCCGAGATCCGCGGCCGCGAAAGGCCCGATGAAGTGATCGTCATCGGCGGGCACCTCGACAGCTGGGACCAGGGTACGGGCGCGATCGACGACGCCGCCGGCGTCGCCATCACCACCGCCGCGCTCAAGCTGATCGCCGACCTGCCCGCGCGACCGAAGCGCACCATCCGGGTCGTCTGGTGGGGTTCGGAAGAACTGAGCCAGCCCGAGCCGACGCCGGGCCTTTCCGGCGCGCGCGCCTACGCTGACGCCCGCCGCGACGCGCTGGCCTCCCACATCATCGCCAGCGAAAGCGACTTCGGCGCCGGCGTGGTCCACAGCCTGGCGCTGCCGACCGGCTGGCAATCGGGCGCCTTCGTCACCGAGGCCATGCGGGTGCTGGCCCCGCTTGGGATCACTTTCGACGGAACGCCTTCGACCGGCGGCGGGCCGGACGTCATCCCGCTCGTCCAGGCCGGCGTGCCCGCCTTCCGCCTGAACCAGGACGGCACGGACTACTTCGACTTCCACCACACGGCCGACGATGTGCTCGACCGCGTGGACGCGAAAAAGCTCGACCAGAACGTCGCCGCCTGGGCCGCGCTGCTGTGGCTGATCGCCGACAGCGACGTGGACTTCCGCAAACCGGCTCCGCAACCCGCAGGCTGACGATCGCGGCGCTTGCCGTGGAAGGCGACGCGCGCCATCGTCGCCAAGGGAGGGCGAGCGCGCATGGCGGTGGAGGCTGAGAGCGAGGCGGGGCGCCCGTCGCTGCGGCGACGGCTCTACCTGCAGTTCGATCCCAGGGCGCGCAAGGAGCCGGGCCTTTCGCCCGTCAACACGGTGCTTACAGTGGCCGTGCTGGCGGTGGTCGCCGCCGCCATCCTGGAAACCGAACCGACCGTCTACCGGGCCGCGCCGGGCGTCTTCAAGGCGGCCGAGTACGGCTTCACCACCCTGTTCACCATCGAGTACCTCACCCGGCTCTGGATCGCGGGTGAGGACCCCCGCTACCGCGGCCTGATGGGGCGGGTGCGATACATCTTCTCGATCTGGGCCCTGATCGACCTGGCCGCCATCCTGCCGGCCCTGCTGACCGGGTCGGGCGTGGCCGGCCTTGCGCTGAGGGCGCTCCGCATGTTCCGCATCGCGCGCCTCGCTCGGTTGGGCGCCCTGTCCGATGCGGCCGAGGCCATGTCCTCGGCTATCCAGGATCGAAAGTACGAGCTCATCCTGACCGCTGCCCTGGGCCTGCTGCTCATGCTGGTCTCCGCGACCTTGCTCTATTTCGTGGAGGGGCCCAGCCAGCCCGAGGATTTCGGCTCGATCCCGCGCAGCCTGTGGTGGGCGGTGGCTACCCTGACCACCGTTGGCTACGGCGACGCCTTTCCCGTGACCGTGGCCGGCAAGCTGCTGGCCGCCATCACTGCCGTGGCGGGCATCGCCTTCGTCGCCATGCCCACCGGCATCCTCGCCGCCGCCTTCAGCGACGCCCTGCGCACCCGCAAGACGACAGCCCCCAAACGCAAGGTTTGACCGGCGGCAGGCGACCCCCTACGGCAGGGCCCGTGCGGACGTGGCGGAACCGGTAGACGCAGCGGACTTAAAATCCGCTTCTGGTGACAGAGTCCGGGTTCGAGTCCCGGCGTCCGCACCATCGATCCTCAGTCAATGGATCGGGGCCGCCCCGCGCGCGGCCGCCGGGGCGCGAACAGGTCGGCCAGCGGGTCGTCGCGATACCAGGCGGGACCGATCGGATCGTCCGCCGCCCCCCTGACCAGCTCGGTTATGTACGCGGTCCAGCGGGCGGCGACGTCCCATCGGAGAGGCAGGTCCATGTCGTCGCTGGGCTGGTGGTAGCGACGCCGCTCGTAGTCATCCCATGCAGCCGTGTCCGGGGCGCCGCTGCGGGTCAGGCCCCGCGCGGGATTGGGGAACAGGACGGGGACGCCCCGGCGCAGGAACGGGTACTGGTCGCTCAGGGCGAGGTTGCCGCGCTCGGGGATCGGATCCGGCGCATGCACCGCGCCCACGCTCGCCGCCGCGCGCGTCGAAATCTCTCCCAGGGTCGAATGTGATTCCCCGAGCGCCACGACCGCGGCGAAATCGTGGAAGGCCATCAGTCCGTCGACGCTGATGGCCGCCGCGATCCGGTCGATGTCCGCGCCGGCATGGGCGGCGAAGTACTCGGACCCGAGCAGTCCCTTCTCCTCGCCCGTTGCAGCGATGAACAGGATGGGCCGGCGCGGGCGAGGCCCTTGGGCCAGGGCGCGGGCGGCCTCGATCATCACGGCGACCCCGCCGGCGTTGTCGACGGCGCCGTTGTAGATGGCGTCGCCGCCCACCTCCGGTCCGACCCCAACGTGATCAAGGTGGGCGATCACGACGATGGGCTTGTCGGCCAGGTTGGGGTCCGAACCCGGGAGCAGCCCGATGACATTGGGAGACTTCAGGTCTTCGTGGCGGGAACGCCGCTCGATGTGCACCGAGGCGCCCAGCGGAAAGCCGCGCGGCGGTCTCGCATCTGCGGCGGCGTAGATGCGAACCAGGTCGTGGCCGGCGTCCCTGAACAGGCACTCCGCCGCCGTCGGTCCCACGGACACCGTGGCTCGGATGGCTCGGTCGTCGCCGGTCGGTTCGGGCGCCAGCGACACGGCGGGCAGGGGCCGCAGGCGCCGGGTGCGGTCCCAGGGCGAGACCTTCTCCCGCGCCGGCGATTTCAGCGTCAGGACGGCGACCGCGCCGTGCGCTGCGGCCATGCGCTCCTTCTGCTGGATCCAGCTGTAGTGAGCGCGCAGCGAGCCGGGCAGGTTGTCGGGCGCGCCTTCCAGCAGGACCACCGCCTTTCCCCGGACGTCCAGACCCCGGTAGTCGTCGAGCCCGAGGGAGGGGGCGTCGATGCCCCAGCCCACGAAGACGAGCTCCGCCGCGAGGGTTTCGTGGGTCTCATGGGCGCTCGCGTCCAGCGCGACGTCCTCACCGTTGCGCAGCACGTGGTCGCCCGAACGGGTTCGCAGGAGCAGGCGCGCGCCTTCGGCCTCAAGGCTGCGCCGCCGCACGGGAACCTGCTGGAGCCATGTTCCGTCGGGCGCGCCCGGCTCCAGGCCGATGAGGGCGAACTGGGCGGCGACGTAGGCGGCGGCGATCTCGTGACCCCGCGTGCCCGTATCCCGGCCTTCGAGCAGGTCGTCCGCCAGAAATCGCGTGTGAGCCTCGACGGCCCGCGCGGAGACGTGCTCCGGCGGGGTTGCGCCCGCAGCTCCCACGGTCGCGCTGAGGATGAGGGCCAGCAGGAGGCGCAGGGGTGTCCTAGAGTGCATCATGCCCGGATAATGCCTCCGGCGGGGTGAGGGGTCTTGAACCTGCCTAGCGCGAGCCCCGCGCCTTGCGGCGCCACACGCCCGGCGGCGCGCCCGCGGCACGCCGGAATTCCCGGGTCATGTGCGCCTGGTCTGCATAGCCGTGGCGCAGGGCAAGCTCCGAGAGGGAATCGCCGGAGGCGCGCAGGTCGAGCGTCAGCCGGCGCAGCCGCTGGAGCCGGCGATAGGCCCCGATCGAGGATCCGGTCACGCGCGCAAAGGCGCGGGCCAGGTGGGTGGGGTGCCGGTCGGACACGCGCGCCAGTTCGCCAAGGGTCCAGGATCGCTCGGGAAAATCGTCCAGCGCCTGCATCACGCGGCCAACCGCCGTAGGGTCCTTCGCCGCCGGCTTGCGAGAGAGGGCTTCACCGGCCAGCAGGGCCACGAGGGATTCGGCTTCCAGCGAGTCCGACGGCCGGTTGAGCGCCGTGAGCGTCGCCAGCGACTGCGCCGCGTGACGCAGACGTGGAGGCAGACGTGTCACGCCGCGCTCGTGCGGATCCTGCCCGATATCCAGCGCCAGGTTCAGGCACACCGCCCCGCCCGCGCCGAAAGTGTTGGCGTGCCGGTCTCCGGCGGGGTGGACCCCGACGGCGCCTGGCGACAGCGCATGTTCGGCGCGCCTGGCGTCCTGGGCGTAGCCGCCTTCCAGGACGACGCACAGGTGGGCTTCCTCGTGCTCGTGAAGCGGCAGTCGGGCGCCCGGCTCGTAGACGCTGAGCGTCACGCCCGCAGGACCGGCCAGGCCTTCTCCGAAATGGCGTCCGGCGGGGCGGAGCAGGGGGGCGCCTGCCCGGGATGCGCTGTCGAGGATCGTCTGGTCCGCCATGCCGGCACGATACCCGATCGCGCTGCTGGCGGGAGCCGCCTCATACCGCCGCGACTGAGATGGGCGCGGGAAAGTTTCGTTCAAGAATTGTCGCCTGGCCGATTCTGAGGATGCTCCGCCGCCTGGCAGCAAGGGGCAGGACATGACCGGCAGGAGTTCTCCATTCGCGCAGGCCTTCTTCCACGGAACGAAGGCGGATCTGAGAACAGGCGATACGGTGGAACCGGGGTTCGCCTCGAACTTCGGGCAAAGGAAGCAGGCCGCCTGGGCCTACGTCACCGCGACCCTGGATGCGGCGGTGTGGGGCGCGGAGCTGGCGCTGGGGGACAGGCCCGGCCGCATCTACGTGGTCGAACCCGCCGGCCCGGTCGAGGACGACCCGAACCTCACCGACAAGAAATTTCCCGGCAATCCGACCCTGTCCTATCGCACCCGCCACCCGCTGCGCGTCCTCGGCGAGGTCATCGGCTGGGAAGGTCACCCGCCGGGGCAGCTCAAGGCCATGAAAGAGAGCCTGGCGCGACTGGAGCAACAGGGTGTCGGGGCGATCGAGGACTGATCCGGACACGAAAAACCCGGCCGCTGCGGGGCGGCCGGGTCTCCCGGTCGGAGGCCGGGTTCACTGCGGGTGGACGACCGGTCTCCGGCGAGCGGAGAAGGCCTAGCTGTTGTCGCCGCCGCGGCCGCGACCGCGGTGATGGCCGCGCTGGCCCCGGCGTTCGTCGGCGGTGATGGAGCCGTCCTTGTTGGCGTCCATGCGCTGGAAATGCGCGGTCGCCGTCTGGTCCATCTCGGCGGCGGTGATCACGCCATCGCCGTTCGCGTCCATGCGGCCCATCATGCCTTCGCCGCCGCGGCCGCCGCGTCCGTGGTGCATGGCGCCCCCGCGGCCGCCGCGCCGGCCCATGCGCTCGCGCGCATTGAACTCGGCTTCGGACAGCTGGCCGTTCTTGTCGGTATCCAAGCGGGCGAACATGTCGCTGCGGCGCTCGGAGCGTCGCTCGAGGCGCTGGGCTTTCAGCGCCTCCATCTCGGCCTTGGTGACGCGCCCGTCCTTGTCCGCGTCCATGCGGGCGAAGCGAGCCTGCACGGCGGCGCGGTGTTCGGACACGGTGACCGCGCCGTCGGCGTTCGCGTCGGCGCGCGGACCACGCGGCTTGTCGGCCGGGGCCTGGGCGAGTGCGGCGGTGGCGAGGACGGCGGCGGCGCCGGCGCCCAGGAGGATTTTGAGGTTCATTCGAGTGGCTCCGAAGAGTGAAAAGCGGCCCTGCTTTCCCCCTTCAACGGCGCCGCTGGCCAATTCCGTCGCCTATGCCTCGACGCCGTGCTTTTCCTTCAGCGACTGGCGGTCCCAGTAGCCTCGCTGGGTCTGGATGCGGCCATCGACGACATGGAAGAAGCCGCAACCGCGCAGGCCCTGCGGATCGCGCCACTCCAGGATCGCCCAGTCGCCGTCCTGGAACAGGCTTTCGGGGATGCAGGTCATCTTCAGGGCGGCGAACTCGCGCCGGAACATGTCGCGGATGGCGTCCTGGCCCGTCACCGGCTCGAACATCACCTGATGATTGACGGCCTTCTCCGCATACAGCTCGGCGATGGCCTTGTGGTCGCCGGCGTTGAAGGCGGCGATCCAGTCACGCACGACGGCCTTTGGGCTGATCCGCGGCCTGGCGCTCACCCGAACAGTCCCTTCAGCTCGGTCTTCAGGATCTTGCCGTTGGCGTTGCGGGGCAGGGGCTCGTCGCGCACCAGAACGCACACCGGCACCTTGAAGCTTGCCAGCCTGGCCGCCACCCATGCGCGCAGTTCGTCCTCGGTCGCGCCGGCGCCGGGCTTCACCGTCACGACGGCGCACGGTTCCTCGCCCAGCGTCGGGTGCGGGCGGCCGACCAGGGCCGCGTCCATGACGGCGGGATGTTCGTAGAGAACGTTCTCGACCTCCACGCAGTAGATGTTCTCGCCGCCGCGGATCAGCATGTCCTTGGCCCTGTCGACGATGAAGCAGAAGCCCTCCTCGTCGATGCGGGCGAGGTCGCCCGTGCGCACCCAGCCGTCGACGAAGGTCTCCGCCGTGGCCTCGGGCCGTTTCCAGTATCCCTTCAGCAGGTTCGGCCCCGACGCCCACAGCTCGCCCACCTCGCCGGGGGGCAGTTCGCGACCGTCCGGGTCGGTGACCTTGATGCGGTAGGGTCCCACCGGCGCGCCGCAGCTGTCGGGCCGGTTCTCGTAGTCTTCGGCCTGGTGGTGGGTGTGGGTGCCGCCGGTCTCGGTCATGCCCCAGCCGGTTCCGGGAATGGACTTCGGAAAGGCTTCCTTGAGCCGTCGAACCAGTTCTGGCGAGGCGGGCGCGCCGCCGTAGGAAATGCCCTCGAGCGAGGAGAGGTCGTACTTCGCGAAGTCCGGATGCTCCAGGATCATCCAGGCGATGGCCGGCACGCCGCCGGCGTTGGTGACCCGCTCCCGCTCGATCAGCCCCAGCGCCTCGCCCACGTCGAAGCGGCGCATCAGCACCAGCTTCGCACCCTGGATCATCGAGGGGATCATCAGGGCGTGGCATCCGGTGGTGTGGAAGAAGGGGATCGAGACCAGCCCCACCTTCTGGGGATCGTCCGGGCCCGCCGGAGGCGGGGGCGCCTCGCCGCGGCGCAGGAAGGCGCGGGCCGCCGACCAGGCCAGGGCCAGGATGTTCGAGCAGTTGGCCCGGTGCGTGCCCAGGCCGCCCTTGGGCTGGCCCGTGGTCCCCGAGGTGTAGAAGATCGAGGCGTCGTCGTCCGGATGAAGCTCCACCTCGGGCATGGGTCGGTCCGGAAGCCCGCCCCAGGCGGAAACCGGGCCCACCACATCCTCGAGGCGCGCGACCCGCGGATCCGCAGCGGCGCTGTCGAGCCGCGCCGCATAGACCCGCTCCAGCGCGGGGCAGGCGTCCAGGTGCGGGACCAGGCGCTGCAACCGCTCGGGGTCGCAGACCAGCACCTTGGCTCCGGAATCGGTCAGGCCGAATTCGAGCTCCCCCCCAGTCCACCAGGCGTTCAGCGGCACGGCGATGGCGCCGATCAGGGTCGTGGCGAAATAGGCGACCGGCCATTCGGGCAGGTTACGCATGGCGATGGCCACGCGATCGCCCTTGCTCACGCCGCGCTCCGCCAGCTCCGCCGCCAGGGCCAGGGTAGCCCGCGCGAACCCCTCGTAGGTGGCGCGTTCGTCGCCATGAACCAGGAAGTCGCGCCCGCCCCAGCTCATGCGGGCGAACAGGAAAACCTCACGCAGGGTCGGCGGTGCGTTCTTCCACACCTTCATCGGGACGCCGTTCACGACGCCGTCGGCGACCTCGAGCATCGAGCCGGGCTGGCCCAGCAGGGCGTGGGCCTGGGCCAGGCTCATGGCCGGCCAGCCGGGAGGAAGACTCATGCTCAGTACGCTCCCAGGCGGGCGATGCGGTCGGCGTGGAAGTTGGCGTCGCCGAACAGTTCCTGTCCGACCCGCGCGCGTTTCATGAACAGGCCGATGTCGACCTCGTCGGTCATGCCGATGCCGCCGTGCATCTGGACCGCTTCCTGCACCGCCAGCGTCGCGGTCGCGCCGGCGCGAGCCTTGGCGACCGAAACGTAAGGCGCCGCGGCGGCCGGACTTTCATCCAGCATCTGCAGCGCCTTGAGCACGGCGGAGCGGGTGATCTCCAGTTCGGAGTAGAGGTGCGCGGCCCGGTGCTGCAGGGCCTGAAACTCGCCGATCAGCTTGCCGAACTGCCTGCGCTCCTTGAGGTAGGAGACGGTGCGCTCGAAGGCCTCGCCGCCGACGCCGGTCAACTCCGCCGCCACCGCGGCGCGGCCGGTGTTCAGCACCCCCTCCAGCAGGCCCCAGCCGCCGTCCACCTCGCCCAGCACCGCGTCGGCGTCGACCTCGACGCCCTCGAACGTGATGCGCGCGGCGTTGTGCGCGTCGACCATCACCGTGCGCTCGATGGCGATCCCCCGGGCCGTCGGATCGACCACGAACAGGGTCAGGCCGTCGCGCTCGCCAGGCGCCCCGGCGGTCCGCGCCGCCACGATCAGCCGGTCAGCCACGTGGCCGTCGACCACGAAGCCCTTGGCGCCGTCGAGCCGGAAGCCGTTGCCAGAGCGCTCAGCCGTCATCGCCGTCCTGTGCGGCGCGTGCTTGGCGCCCTCGTCGACCGCCAGCGCCGTGATCAGCTCGCCCGCCACGATGCGTGGGATGAGCTCCTCCTGGCGATCCTCGCTCGCTGCCTTCAGCGCGCTGACGCCCAGCACCGCCGTCGACAGGAAGGGCGAGGGAAGCAGGGTCCGCCCGATCTCCTCCATCACCACGCCCGCCTCGACGTGGCCCAGCCCCAGGCCGCCGAACGCCTCCGGCGCCAGAACGCCGGTGAAACCCATCTCGGCGAAGGCCTTCCACAGGTCGCGCGAGAACCCCTTCTCGTCACGTGTGTCGCGCACCCGGCGCAGTTCCTTGACGCCGTATTCCGCCAGGAAGCCGCGCGCGGACTCCTGCAGCATCGCCTGTTCGTCGGTGAGGATGAGGGCCACGGTCAGGCTCCCGGCAGTTCAAGGATGCGCTTGGCGATGATGTTGAGCTGCACCTCGCTGGTGCCGCCCTCGATGGAATTGGCCTTGGTGCGCAGCCAGGACCGCGCGTCGTCGCCATTGCGCGACCGCTCGCTTTCCCACTCCAGCGCATCGGCGCCGCCCGCCGCCATGATCAGCTCATAGCGGCGCTTGTTCAGCTCGGTGCCGTAGTACTTCAGCATGGACGCCGCCGCCGGGTTGCCCTGGCCGCGCTTCATCATGTCGCCGGCCCGCTCCATGGTCAGGCGGAAGGCCATGGCGTCGATGTCGAAGCGGGCGATGTCGGCGCGCAGCATCGGGTCGGCCAGCATGTCGCCTTCATGCCCGACCGAATTGGCGGCGATCTGGCCCAGCGGGCGATAGCCGCCCACCTCGCCCATGGCCCCGATCATGGTCCGCTCGTGCTGCAGCAGGTACTTGGCCACGTCCCAGCCGCGGTTCAGCTCGCCGACCAGGTTCTCCTTCTCGACCCGCACGTCGTCGAAGAAGGTCTCGCAGAAGGGCGACTTGCCGCTGATCAGCACGATGGGCTTGGTGGTCACCCCGGGCGTCGCCATGTCGAACAGGACGAAGGAGATGCCCAGGTGCTTGGGCGCATCCGGGTCGGTGCGCACCAGACAGAAGATCCAGTCCGACTTGTCGGCGTAGGAGGTCCACACCTTCTGGCCGTTGACGATCCAGTGGTCGCCGCGGTCCTCGGCCCGGGTCTGCAGGCTGGCCAGGTCGGAGCCCGCGCCGGGCTCGGAATAGCCTTGGCACCAGCGGATCTCGCCGCGCGCGATCTCGGGCAGGAAGCGCTTCTTCTGCGCCTCGGTCCCGTACTTCAGCAGCGCCGGGCCCAGCATCCAGATGCCGAAGCTGTCGAGCGGCGAGCGGGCGTTTATGCGCCGCATCTCCTCACGCAGCACCTTGGCCTCGTCGCGGCTCAGACCGCCGCCGCCGTAGTCCTTCGGCCACTCCGGCACGGTCCAGCCGCGTTCGGCCATGCGTTCCAGCCAGACCCGCTGCGCGTCATTCTTGAACGTCCAGTTTCGCCCGCCCCAGCAGCGATCCTCCATGTCCGCCAGCGGCTCGCGCATCTCCGCCGGGCAGTTCGCCTCCAGCCAGGCGCGCGTCTCCGCGCGGAAGGTATCGAGATCGGCCATGGTCGAACTCCGGGGGTTGCCTCGTCAGATTTCTTATCGGTGTTCAGAAGCCTGTCCAGTTGCCGCAGGGGAAGGAGGCTCGTCCCGATCGGTGGGCGGGGGCACGCTCTCCACCATTCTTACGGGCCGTCATCCCGGCCGCAGGCGCGACAGCGCCGGAGAGCCGGGACCCAGCAGCTCCAACGTTGACGCTGCAATTCGCCTTCATTGAGGGCGCGCTTGCTGGGTCCCGGATATTCGCTCACGCGAATTCCGGGATGACGGCAGTTTGGAAAGCCCGCAGGCTTCAGCGCCCACCGTCACTGCGTTGCTCACCCTCGAATGATCGCCAAGGCGTACCCGGCCAGCGCGAGGCCGCCCTGGAGGACGCGCATCAACTGCTGCATCGCGTAGTCTTTCAGAACGCGGCGAGCGTCAGGTCCGGCCTTCAAGAGCATGAGGCGGCGGACACCTGGCGTGATCCGAAGGGTGCTGACGAAGCAGAGCAGCAAGGCCGCCATCGCGAGAAACCAGGGATAGTCGCGGCGCAGGTTCCATGACCAGTCCTGGGCCAGACCCCACCCCAGCAGGCCAAGAACTGCAGCCGCGAAGGCAAGACCTCTCTGGAAGGCCAGACTGCGCCTGAACGTCCCCAGCCACTGCTCCAGGCACTGACCCTGCTCAGCCCTAAGTGCGCCGGGACGCTCTACTGCGTGAGCGTACAGAGCGGCCCCCACGAACACGGCGGTCGCAATCAGGGCTAGTTGACCGGCCAGGGCAGCCATCACCCCACCGTCACCACGACCTTGCCCATCGCTTCGCGGGCGGCGAGGCGGGCGATGGCTTCCCCGCCCTGATGCAGGGGGAAGACCTCGCTGATCTCGGGCCGGATCTTGCCCTTCGCCCACAGGCCCAGCAGCTCCACGAGATTGGCCTCGTTCCTGGCGGGCTCGCGGGCGGCGAAGGCGCCCCAGAACACGCCGACGATCTGGCAGGACTTGAGCAGGGTGAGGTTGAGCGGAATGGACGGAATGCCGGCCGGGAAGCCGACCACCAGGTAGCGCCCTTCCCAGGCGACGGCGCGCAGGGCGGCCTCGGCATAGGCGCCGCCCACGGGGTCATAGACCACGTTGGCCCCGTCCGGGCCGCAGGCCTGCTTGAACAGTCCCGAGAGCGCCTTCGAGCCTTCCTTGTCGAAGGGGCCGCGGGGATAGATCACCGTCTCGTCGGCGCCGTGGGCCCGGGCCATCTCGGCCTTCTCCTCCGAGGACACCGCGGCGACCACGCGGGCGCCCATGGCCTTGCCCAGCTCCACCGCCGCCAGGCCCACGCCGCCGGCCGCGCCCAGCACCAGCAGGGTCTCGCCGGCCTGGAGCTTCGCGCGGTCCTTCAGGGCGTGGATCGACGTGCCGTAGGTCATGACGAAGGCGGCGGCCGTCTCGAACGCCATGTTGTCCGGGACCGGGATGCAGTGGCCGGCGGGGACCCGCACCTTCTCGGCCATGCCGCCCCAGCCGGTCATCGCCAGCACCCGGTCGCCGGGCTTCACGTTGGTCACGCCTTCGCCGACGCTGTCGACCACGCCGGCGATCTCGCCCCCCGGCGCGAACGGACGCTCGGGCTTGAACTGGTAGAGGTCCTGCACGATCAGCACGTCGGGGAAGTTCACCCCCACCGCCTTCACGGCCACCACCACCTCGTTGCGGCCCGCCACGGGTTCGGGAATGTCCTCAATCACCAGGGTCTCGGGTCCCCCGACCGCCTTGCTCAGAAGCGCCTTCATCCTTGTTCTCCTCGTGGCGAAAACCGCTTCCGGCGGCGACGCGGCGACGCTAGACCATCGCGATAGCGAATTGAAACCCACTGACGGAGGGACGGCGTGACGATCAGGTTCGACGGACGGGTGGCCATTGTGACGGGCGCCGGCAACGGGCTGGGGCGCGAGCACGCCCTGGCGCTGGCGGCGCGCGGGGCCAAGGTGGTGGTCAACGACCTGGGCGGCGCCCGGGACGGGACGGGCGCCTCGCTCTCCGCCGCCGAAACCGTGGTCGAGGAGATCCGCGCCGCCGGCGGCGAGGCCATGGCCAACGGCGCCTCGGTGACCGACTTCGCCGCCGTCCAGGCCATGGTCGAAGAGGCCAGGGCGAAGTGGGGCCGGGTCGACATCCTGGTCAACAACGCCGGCGTGCTGCGCGACAAGACCTTCGCCAAGATGGATCTCGACGACTTCCGCTTTGTCATGGAAGTCCACCTGATGGGTTCGGTGAACTGCACCAAGGCGGTGTGGGAGACCATGCGCGAGCAGAACTACGGCCGCGTCCTGATGACGACCTCGTCGTCGGGCCTGTTCGGCAACTTCGGCCAGTCCAACTACGGGGCGGCCAAGATGGCCGTGGTCGGCCTGATGCAGACCCTGTCGCTGGAAGGCGCCAAGAACGACATCCGGGTGAACTGCCTGGCGCCCACGGCGGCCACTCGCATGACCGAGGACCTGGGCGCGCGCCTCGACCTCGATACCCTCAAGCCCGAGCTCGTGACGCCTGGCGTGCTGTATCTGGTCAGCGAGGACGCCCCGACGCGCGCCATCCTCAACGCCGGCGCTGGCGGCTTCGAGCGCACCTACATCGCCTACACCCAGGGCATCTACATCGGCGACCGCGAGGACGCCGCCGAACAGGTCGCTGCCCGCTGGGAGGAGATTTCCGACCGACGGGACGAGATCGTGCCGGACAGCGGCGGGGCCCAGGGCCTCAACGAGATGACCAAGGCCGCCAACGCCCATGCGCAGGAGCAAGGCTGATGAAGACCGTCCGGTTCGAGGACCTGAAGTCCATCGTCGGCTGGGAACTTGGCCCGTCCGAGTGGATCGAGGTCACCCAGGACATGATCGACCGCTTCGCCGACGTGACCCGCGACCACCAGTGGATCCACGTCGACATCGAGCGGGCGAAGCGCGAGATGGGCGGCACCATCGCCCATGGCTTCCTGACCGTCAGCCTGATGCCCGTCATGGCCTACGGCCTGCTGGAGATCGAAGGCGTCACCCGCGCCATCAACTACGGCTTCGACAAGCTGCGCTTCACCAACGTGGTGCGCCCCGGCCAGAGCATCCGCCTGCGGCAGAAGGTGCTCGAGGTCGAAGAGAAGTCCGGCGGCGTCTCGATCAAGCGCGAAAGCGTCGTGGAGATCGACGGTGAGGAACGCCCGGCGCTGATCAGCGAGTGGATCGGGGTGGTTTACGGGTAGGGCGTGGCGCCACGACCTCGTCCTTCGACAAGCTCAGGATGAGGTCGAATAGATGGGCGCGCCTTCAAACTAGCCTCATCCTGAGCCTGTCGAAGGACGAGGCGGGCCCGCTACCTACGCCCCCGCCTTCACCGCGAAGCGCCAGCCGGCCTCCGCCAGCGGGCGGTTCAGCTTCGCCATGGCCACCGCGTGGGCGCTCGCCGCCGTGCCGTCGCGCACGCGCCCGGCGATGCCCTGGATGATGCCGGCCATGCGAAACAGGTTGTAGCTGAAGTACCAGTCGAGGTTCTCCAGACCCTCGCGCCCCGTCAGCTCGCAATAGAGCGCGGCGGTCTCTTCGATGGAGGGAATGCCCAGCGCTTCCAGGTCCAGCCCGGCCAGGCCCGCCCGGCCGTCCGCCGACGGCATGTTCCAGTTCATCAGGAAGTAGGTGAAGTCGGCCAGCGGGTCGCCCAGCGTCGACAGCTCCCAGTCTAGCACCGCCCCCACCTCGGCCCGGTCGGCGCGGAAGATCATGTTGTCGATGCGGTAGTCGCCATGCACCACCGAGACGCGCTCCTGCTCGGGCGTGGTCTGCGGCAGCCAGGTGATCAGCCGCTCCATCTCCTCGATGTGCTCGGTCTCCGAGGCTCGGTACTGCTTGGTCCAGCGCTGGATCTGGCGCTCGAAGTAGTTGCCGGGCTTGCCGTAGTCGCCAAGGCCGATCGCCTCGGGCTCGTAGTTGTGCAGCTGGGCCAGGGTGCGGACCATGGCCTGGTAGATGGCGCGGCGCTCGTCCGGCGTCTTCTCCGGCAAGGAGCCGTTCCAGTAGACCGGCCCCTCCACCATGCCCATGACGTAGAACATGGCCCCGATCACGCCCGTGTCCTCGCACAGGCCCCAGGGTCGCGCGACCGGGAAGCCCTGGGCGTGCAGGGCCGAGATCACGCGGAACTCACGGTCCACGGCATGGGCGGAAGGCAGGAGATTCCCGAACGGCTTGCGCCGAAGGACGTAGGATCGGGACGGCGTATCCAGCCGGTACGTCGGGTTCGACTGCCCGCCCTTGAACTGGCTGACGCTCAGCGGGCCTTCGAAGCCTTCGACGTTGGCGGCCATCCAGTCGGCGAGCCGTCCCTCGTCGATGCGGTGCCGCTCCTCGACGGGCTTTACGCCCTCGAAGCGCCCGGGCTCGCCCGCGGTCACCGCGCCGGCCGTTCGTTGGAGTAGCGCCTGTACTCGAGACGCGAGATGGCGCGGTTGTGGACCTCGTCGGGCCCGTCGGCCAGGCGCAGGGTGCGGATGCCGGCATAGGCCGAGGCCAGTCCGAAATCGTCCGACACGCCGCCGCCGCCGTGGGCCTGGATGGCGTCGTCGATCACCTTCAGCGCCATGCGCGGCGCCGCCACCTTGATCATGGCGATTTCCAGCTGGGCGGCCTTGTTGCCCACCTTGTCCATCATGTCGGCGGCCTTCAGGCACAGCAGGCGAGTCATCTCGATGTCGGTGCGCGCGTCGGCCACGCGCTGTTCCCAAACCGAATGC
This sequence comes from Pseudomonadota bacterium, assembly GCA_023432855.1. Lineage (GTDB taxonomy): Bacteria > Pseudomonadota > Alphaproteobacteria > Caulobacterales > Caulobacteraceae > JAEZEZ01. The sequence goes on from JAEZEZ010000007.1 coordinate 88,176, forward strand.
TCGGCCAGCCGCTTGCCGAACGCCACGCGCGACTGCAGCCGGCGCACCATCGCTTCCAGCGCCGCCTCCGCCGCGCCGATGGTGCGCATGCAGTGGTGGATGCGGCCCGGCCCGAGACGGCCCTGGGCGATCTCGAATCCACGGCCCTCGCCCAGAAGCAGGTTGGAGGCGGGCACGCGGACGTCCTTCAGCACCACCTCGGCGTGGCCGTGCGGCGCATCGTCATAGCCGAATACCGGCAGCATGCGGACGACCTCCACGCCTGGCGCGTCCAGGGGCACGAGGATCTGCGACTGTTGCTTGTGGCGTTCGGCGTCGGGGTCGGTCTTGCCCATGACGATGGCCACCTTGCAGCGGGGGTCGCCGACGCCCGAGGACCACCACTTGCGGCCGTTGATGACGTAGTCGTCGCCGTCCCGCTCGATGCGGGTCTCGATGTTGGTCGCATCGGACGAAGCGACCTGGGGCTCGGTCATCAGGAAGGCCGAGCGGATTTCGCCGTTCAGCAGCGGGCGCATCCAGCGCTCCTTCTGCGCCGGCGTGCCGTAGCGGTGGAACACCTCCATGTTGCCGGTGTCGGGGGCGGAGCAGTTGAACACCTCCGAGGCCCAGGGCACGCGGCCCATCTCCTCGGCGCACAGGGCGTATTCCAGGTTCGTCAGTCCGGCGCCGTGGAAGTCGCCCTCGTCGTGCTCCTTCGACGGCGGCAGGAACAGGTTCCACAGGCCTTCGGCGCGCGCCTTCGGCTTCAGTTCCTCGATGATCGGAATGACCTGCCAGCGATCGGCGCCGAAGCCGGCCAGCTGGTCCTTGTAGGTCTGCTCGTTGGGTCGGACGTGCGCGTCAATGAAGGCGCGGACCCGGTCGCGCCAGTGGCGCTGGCGTTCGGAAAGGTCGAAGTCCACGGGATTCTCCTCGGATCAGCGGGCGAGCGAACGCGCCTGGGACAGGGCGTCGCGGATGTTGCGGCGGAACTTGGCCATGCCGCCGATCCAGCGGTCGTGGCTCTGGGCCTTGTTGTTCACGTACTGGTGCACGCTCTCGTGCGGCAGGATGAGGAAGCGCTCCTCCTCCAGGCCCCGGATGGCGGCGTCGGCGATGTCCTCCGGCGTCAGGACGCCGTCCACGTCGGCGCCGGCGAAATTGCCGGCCCGCGCCATGCGGGTGTCCACGGCTTGCGGGCAGATGACGGACACCCGGATGCCGTCGTCACGATGGCTGATGGCCAGGCTTTCCGCGAAGCCCAGCGCCGCGTGCTTGGTGGTCGAATAGACGGCGCTTCCCACCTGGGTCAGCAGCCCGGCGGCCGAGACGGTGTTGACGAACCAGCCCTCGCCGCGGGCCTTGAACGCGGGGATCAGGGCCCGGGCGGCATAGACGTGGCTCATGACGTTCACCTTCCAGGCGCGGTCCCAGACGGGATCGGGCGAGGAGGCGGCGTTGTCGAGGTCCGGGTCGACGTCGGCGATGCCGGCGTTGGAGACGAAGACGTCGATCGGCCGGCCTGCCGCCTGTTCTGTGGCGGCGACCAGGGCTTCGATGTCGGTTTCCTTCGAGACGTCGCACCGGTGAGCCGAGGCGCGCGGCCCGATGGCCTCGGCGACCGCCTTTGCGCCGGCCTCGTCGAGGTCCGCCACCGCTACGTGAGCCGCGCCCTCGCTTGCGAACCGTTCGGCCAGCGCCTTGCCGATTCCGTTGGCGGCGCCGGTGACCGCCACGACCTTGCCTTCAACCTTCACGCCGATCTCCGTTTCCAAAGCCGCTGGGTTCGTTAAAAGGACGCATACCGTCCGAAAGCGAGGTCCGCCATGTCCCAACTGAACAATCGTCAGGTCAAGCTCGCCGCCCGTCCCGTGGGCATGCCCAAACGCGACGATTTCAGCTTTGAGACAGCACAAGTTCCCGAGCTGAACGACGGCGAGGTGCTGGTGAAGGTCACTCACCTGTCGCTCGACCCGGCCATGCGGGGATGGATGAACGCTGGGCGCTCCTACATCCCGCCCGTGGAGTTGGGCGAGGTGATGCGCGCGGGCGGCGCCGGCGTCGTCGTCGACAGCCGCCACGAGGCCTATCGCGAGGGCGACACCGTCACCGGCATCACCGGCGTGCAGACGTACGCGGTGGTGAAGGGCGAGCGGCTGCAGAAGGTGGACACCAGCTTCGCCGACCTGCCGGTCTATCTGGGCGTGCTCGGCATGACCGGCCTGACCGCCTACTTCGGGCTGCTGGAAGTCGGCGCCCTGAAGGACGGCGAGACCGTGGTGGTCTCCGGCGCGGCCGGGGCCGTGGGCTCGGTCGTCGGCCAGATCGCCAAGATCAAGGGATGCCGCGTGGTCGGCATCGCCGGCGGCGCCGACAAGTGCCGCCTGGTCGTCGACGAATTCGGTTTCGACGCCTGCATCGACTACAAGTCCGAGGACGTCGGCAAGCGCCTGAAGGAACTCTGCCCCGACCGCATCGACGTCTATTTCGACAACGTCGGCGGCGACATCCTCGACGCCGCCCTGGCGCATCTGGCGTTCAAGGGACGGGTGCCGATCTGCGGCGCCATCAGCCAGTACAACGCCACCACCCCGCCCAAGGGCCCGGCCAACTATCTCAGCCTGCTCGTCAACCGCGCGCGCATGGAAGGCTTCATCGTCTTCGACTTCGCCCCCCGCTACGGCGAAGCCATCCGCGACATGGCCGGGTGGCTGAAGGCGGGCAAGCTGAAGAACCGCGAGGACATCGTCGAGGGCTCCGTCGACGACTTCCCCGAGACCCTTCTGCGCCTCTTCCGCGGCGAGAACACCGGCAAGCTGGTGCTGAAGGTCGCCGACTGATGGACGGAACGGCGGCGGTCGACGCCTTCATGGAGGCGCTCGACCACCCCCTCAAGGCCGACCTCGAGCTGGCGCGCCGGATCATCCTGGCGGCCGGACCGGGCGTCACCGAGCACATCAAGTGGAAGGCGCCCAGCTTCTGCTGGAACGGCGAGGACCGCATCACGGCCAACCTGCGCGGACGCGGCGCCCTGATGCTCGTCTTCCACTGTGGCGCGAAGGTGAAGGACGCCGCCGGCTTCGCCTTCGACGACCCCTACGGCCTGATGAAATGGCCTGCCTCGAACCGGGCCCTGGTCACCTTGGCCCCGGGCGAAACGGAGGCCCGATCGGCCGAGCTTTCCGACCTCGCCCGACGCTGGATGCGGGCGACCGCATAGGATTTTCCGGGCTTCCCGCAGGATCGAGCCTGGGGCGACCTTTTCGCGACCCATAACAGGGCTCGAACTCGCTCAAAAAGACGTCGCCGGCGCGTGCGGGCTTGCCTCTACGTCGCCGTTGGGGAAAGTGCGCGCCATGACGAACACAGCCCCCCTGGCCCCGCCCGCCGGCTCCACGCTGGACATGATCGGCCGCACGCCGATGCTCGAGATCAGACATCTCGACACCGGCCCCTGCCGCCTCTTCCTCAAGCTGGAGAACCAGAATCCGGGCGGCTCCATCAAGGACCGCATCGCCCTGACCATGGTCGAGGCGGCCGAGCGCGAGGGCTATCTGAAGCCCGGCGGGACCATCATCGAAGCCACCGCGGGCAATACCGGCCTGGCCCTGGCGCAGGTCGGGATTCTCAAGGGTTACAAGACCTTGCTGGTCGTGCCCGACAAGATGGCGCGCGAAAAGGTCCAGCACCTGCGCGCGCTGGGCGCCGAGGTCCGCGTCACCCGCTCGGACGTCGGCAAGGGCCATCCGGAATACTATCAGGACGTCGCCGAGCGTCTCGCCCAGTCCATCCCGGGCGGCTTCTACGTCAACCAGTTCGCCAACCCCAACAACCCGCTCAGCCACTACCAGAGCACCGGTCCCGAGGTCTGGGAGCAGATGGGCCACGACGTGGACGCGGTGGTCGTCGGCGTCGGATCCGGCGGCACGCTGTCGGGGCTCGGCCGGTTCTTCGCCGAGCACTCGCCCAGGACCCAGATGGTGCTGGCCGATCCGGTGGGCTCGATCCTGCGCCACTATCACGAGACCGGAGAGCTGATCGAAGCCGGGTCCTGGACCGTCGAAGGCATCGGCGAGGACTTCATCCCGCCGGTCTGCGACATGGACTACGTCAAGCGCGCCTTCTCGATCTCCGACAAGGAAAGCATGGAGGCGGCCAACGAACTCCTCCGCAAGGAAGGAATTCTGGCAGGGTCCTCCTCGGGCACCCTGCTGGCTGCGGCCCTGCGCTACTGCCGCGAACAGACCGAGCCCAAGCGCGTCGTGACCTTCGTGTGCGACACCGGGGCGAAATACCTGTCCAAGGTATTCAACGAGAGCTGGCTGGCTGATCAGGGCCTGGCCGACCGCGACATGCACGGCGACCTGCGCGACCTCGTGGCCCGTAAGGTGTCGCTGGGCGAGGCGGTCACCATCTCGCCGGACGACACGCTGCAGACGGCCTACAACCGCATGCGCCAGTCCGACGTGTCGCAGCTGCCGGTCATGCAGGACGAGCGCCTGGTGGGCATCCTGGACGAGAGCGACGTGCTGCGCGCCATGGAGAGCAAGGACCAGGATGGCGCGCTGAAACAGCCCGTACGCACGGCCATGACCTCCAACCTCAAGACGCTGCAGGCCAGCGAGCCGCTGGACGCCCTGATGCCCGTGTTCGACCGCGACGAGGTGGCCCTGGTGCTGGATGGCGATGAGTTCGTCGGTCTGATCACCCGGGTGGACCTGATCAACTGGCTGCGCCGCCACCCCCGGGCGGCCTGAGCCATGGCCGATCTTCCCAACCGTCAGGGCTTCTCAACCCGCGCGATCCACGCCGGCCAGCATCCCGACCCGACCACCGGGGCGGTGATGACGCCGATCTACGCCACTTCGACCTTCGCCCAGGAAAGCCCGGGCGTGAACAAGGGCTACGAGTACGCGCGCGGCAAGAACCCCACGCGCGAGGCGTTCGAACGCGTCGTCGCCGACCTCGAGAGCGGCGTTCAGGGTTTCGGCTTCGCCTCGGGCATGGGCGCGACCTCGACGGTGCTCGAACTGCTCGACGCCGGGGCCAAGGTGCTCACTGGCGACGACCTGTACGGGGGCACCTACCGGCTCTTCGAGCGGGTGCGCCGCAGGTCCGCCGGGCTCGATTTCCAGTACGTCGATTTCGCCAATCTGAACGCTGTCGAGGCGGCGATCACGCCGCGCACGAAGATGCTGTGGGTCGAGACCCCCACCAACCCCCTGATGAAGCTGGCGGATCTGGAAGCGCTGGCGCGGATCGCGAAAAAGCACGGCCTGATCGCCGTCGCCGACAACACCTTCGCCACGCCGTATATCCAGCGGCCGCTGGAGCTTGGCTTCGACCTCGTCGTGCACTCGGTCACCAAGTACCTGAACGGCCACTCCGACATGATCGGCGGCATGGTCGTGGCGCGCACCGAGGAACTCGCCAGGGAGATGAAGTTCCTGCAGAACTCGGTCGGCGCCGTGATGGGGCCGTTCGACGCCTTCCTCGCCAACCGCGGCGTCAAGACCCTCGGCATCCGCATGAAGGCGCACTGCGCGAACGCCGCGCGCATCGCAACGTGGCTGGAAGCGCATCCGGGCGTCGCCCGCGTTTTCTACCCCGGCCTCGAAAGCCATACGCAACACGAACTGGCGAAACGGCAGATGACCGGCGGTTTCGGCGGCATGATCTCCGTCTATGTCGACGGCGACCTGGAACGCACGAAACGCATCATGGAGCGCTTCCGTGTCTTCACCCTGGCGGAGTCGCTGGGCGGGGTCGAAAGCCTGGTGAACCACCCCGGCATCATGACCCATGCCTCCATCCCAAAGGAGGTGCGCGAGGCCGGCGGCGTCCTGGACAACCTGATCCGCTTCTCGGTGGGCGTGGAGGATGTCGAGGACCTCATCGCCGACCTGGACCAGGCGTTCGCGTAAGCGTCACACGCCCGTGTCAGGGCAGGTGCGGATGCGCTCGCCGTGCGGGAGCCGAGGGGTGGCTCCGGAATGGCAAGCGCATCCGACCCACTTCCAGCCGCGGTGAGGTCAGCGGCCGAAAGTCCTAGAAACTGAAGTTCACCGCCAGGACGGCGGCTTCCTCGAACTGTGCGCCACGGCTGCGCTTATCGGTGTCGTACCAGCGGAAATCAACGTCCGCGTTGTCGGTGACGCGGTAGTTCAGCCCCGCGTTCCAGGCCGTGTAGTCGATGCTGTCCTCAGTGTAGCGGTGACCGAGCGCCGCTGTCACCCGCAGCTTGGGCTCGATTCGGTAACCGACGCGACCCTCGACATAGGTGAAGGCGCCGGAACTGCCGGAGTTGTCGGGTGAATACTGGACGCGCAGCCGCCCGCTCACGGGTCCGATCGAACGGGACGCATCGGCCCCGAACTCCCAGTGTTCGTTGTCCGCGCCGCTGACGGCGCCCGGGTGGTAGCGGTAGAGCGTGCTGAAATCGAAGCTGTAACCCCAGGCCTCCGGGCGGTAACCGGCCCGCGCCCCGATCTCCTGATCCGAGCCGAAGGACTGCTTCACACGCGCCGTATCGAGGCCGGCGTAGAAGACCTGGCTATCGGACTGCCACTCGATGGCGGCGTAGGCGTAGGGATCGCCCTGGGTCTTGCTGAGACCCTTGGACCGATAGTCGGTGGCCGCGCCGAAGGCGAAGTTCCAGTTGTCCGCTTCCTGTGCAGCGGCGGGGCCCGCCAGCAGCACGGCCGCGGCCGGAACGAGAAACGCGCGTTTCATGGGAGGCTAAGTCGCCGCTCCGGCCTCAGCCTGCAACCCATTTCTGGGCGTAGGCGGCGCCGGCCTCGTCGAACTCGCGCTTCAGGCGCGCCACGAGTTCGGCCGTTGGCGGCACATCATCGATCGACCCGACACCCTGGCCGGCGGACCACACTTCCTTCCAGGCCTTGACCTCGTGATCCAGTTCCTTGCCGAGATCGACCTTGGTCTTCTCGGGCAGGCTCTTGGGGTCGAGCCCGTTGGCGATCAGCGAGGCGGCCAGGAAATTGGCCGGGATTCCCGAAATGGCGGGCGTGTAGACGATGTCCGCGGCGTGTGAATCGTCGATCATCTGCTTGTAGGCGTCGGGCGCGCGGCTCTCGCGCGTGTTGATGAAGCGGGTGCCGAGGTAGGCGAAGTCCGCGCCCAGCATCATCGCCGTCGCGATGTCGCGGCCGGAGGACATGGCGCCGGAAAGGATGATCGTGCCCTCATAGAACTGACGCACTTCGTTCAGCAGCGCGAAGGGGCTCCAGGTCCCGGCGTGCCCGCCTGCGCCCGCGCAGACCAGGATCAGCCCGTCGACGCCCGCTTCGGCGGCCTTCCTGGCGTGCCGGACCGTGGTGATGTCATGGAAGACCAGACCGCCGTAGCCGTGGACCGCGTCGACGACGTCGCGCACGGCCCCCAGCGATGTGATCACCAGGGGCACCTTATGCTGAACCGTCACCTCCATGTCGGCCATGACGCGGGGGTTGGTCGGATGCACGATGATGTTGACGCCGTACTCGGCATCCTCCGGCCCCAGGGCCGCCTTGATCTCGTCGAGCCACTGGGAATAGCCCTCGGTGGTCCGCTGGTTCAGGGCCGGAAACGTCCCGATGACGCCCGACTTGCACGCGGCGATGACCAGTTCCGGCCCCGAAACCAGGAACATGGGCGCGGCTATGACCGGCAGTTTCAGGCCTTTCTGAAGGGCGGCGGGGATGGCCATGGGGGCGTCCTGAACGTTGCGTTTCGCTACGCTTAGCGTGGCGGAGAGCGACCGAACAAGGCGCCGCTAGGTCAAGCGTCCGGCGCGAACTCCGGACCGGTCCAGGGCTCGTCCTCGGCCGGCGTTTCGAGCTCAGGCAGATCATGCAGGCTGTCATCGCCATAGCCCGAACGGGTAATGCTGTCCGGGTCGGGCGCGCCTGACCGCTCGTAGGCGATCACCTCGCGGATCGAACCCAGGTCCATCACGTCCCGAAGCGGTGCTCCCTCGCAGGCGGCCTGGAACAGCATTCCGAGCGCGGACTCCGGATCAACCTCCTCCTCGGGCAGGTCGAGATCGGCCACCAGATGGCCGTCCTCCGCGTAGTGGCGGGGCAGTTCGATCATCCCGCCGCTGCGACAGGAGAAGGTGAACTCCGATACCGTGTAGGCCACGCCTTCCCCGACGTGGGGCACATGATCGCGCGGGAAGGGGTCGAGGACAGTGACCGACGCCATAGACGCGCCGGGCCGCGACAGTCGGTCGACGTCTCCGGCGTCGACCCACAGGCGGCCATACCCGGTCTCCACCATGCGCCAGCTATGATGGTCGTACTCCTGGCCGGCTGCGACGCCCGCCGTTAACAGGGTCGCCAGCCCGGCAATCACCGACGTCCGCATGACACTCCTCCACGCGCCGCTGGCGACCATGCCGCAAGCTCGTGTATTGCCCAAGCCATGACGACGGACACTTCCGGACTGACCCAGCTCGGCGGCCAGGTGCGCGGGTACGATGATCCCGACAAGGCCGTGCTCGAGCGGGCTCCCAATCCGCATTCGGACACCCTTTACCTGGCGCGCTTCACCGCGCCTGAATTCACCTCGCTCTGCCCGGTCACGGGACAGCCCGACTTCGCCCATCTGGTCATGGACTACGCGCCTGGCGAGTGGATCGTGGAATCCAAGAGCCTCAAGCTCTTCCTGCAGTCATTCCGCAACCACGGCGCGTTCCATGAAGACTGCACCGTGCAGATCGGCAAGCGCGTCGTCGCGGCGATCCAGCCGAAATGGCTGCGCATCGCCGGCTACTGGTATCCGCGGGGCGGCATTCCGATCGACGTCTTCTGGCAGACGGGCCCTGCGCCGGAAGGCCTTTGGGTTCCGGATCCCGGCGTCCCCCCTTATCGGGGCAGGGGATAGGACGGCGCTAGCCCGGCCAGTGGGAAACCAGGGCCGACAGGTCCGGCCGCGGCCGCTCCAGCGGCGGTTCCGGCGCATGGCCGATGTGGATGAAGCCGGCGACCCGTTCCCCCGCGCGCACGCCAAGGAGGTCCAGGGCCTCCGGATCGTAGGCGTACCAGTCGGTGATCCATGAGCCGCCGAATCCCATGGCGTCGGCTGCAACGAGCAGGGTCATGCAGACGGCCCCGGCCGACAGAACCTGCTCCCACTCCGGCACCTTGTGTCCCGGCGTCGGGCGCGAGATCACCAGAATGGTGAGAGGCGCCGCCCCCAGCTTGGCGAGCTTGGCCCCGGCCGAATCGGGGTCGGGCTGGCGGGCGGCCGCCACGCGCAACTGCTCGAGCAGCGGAGGCTTGGACTCCCCGCTGATGACGACGAAGCGCCACGGCGCGAGTTTGCCGTGGTCCGGCACACGCGCGGCCAGGTTCAGGAGATCATCCAGCTGCGCCGCGGTGGGGCCGGGCCCCACGAGCAGCTGGGGAGAGCTCGATCGGCGCCGGGCCAGCAGCTCGAGCAGGCGCGGGTCATCGCCGGCAGGCAGCGGCTCGCCGAATTCAGGGAATGGAAGACTCAAATCTGGACCCTGGCGTCTTCTTCGTCGGTGACCTGGGGCCTGAGATTCAGGCCGCTGTCGCCTTCGCGCAGTATGTAGGTGCTTTCAAGGTCTTCTCGCCGCTCGCCGTCGACGGTGATCTCTTCGCGCACCACGTCGGGCTGCGCGTCGTCCTTGAAGAAGGTCTGGCACATGGTCTTGCCGTCGAACTCGGCCAGCTGGGCCATGAAGAGCATCTGCAGGCCGGCTGCGGCCGTGGGTTCGATCGGGCGCCCTTCCAGCATGAAGGCGAAAGACGTCTTCGACGTCTCGATCTTGCTGCACAGGCGATCGCCCTGGATGGCGTTGTAGTCGCCGATATAGACCTGCAGGCGGGGTTCTTCCTGGATCAGCAGGGTGCTGGTTTCAGACAGTCGGCCGTCCGGCAACAGCCGCACTAGGGTGATCACGTCGCAGTCGTCGGTTTCGGGGTGATAGGTCTCGCACCAGAGCATCTCCTTGCGTGCGATCTCGCGCAGCTCGAGGCCCGACACCCGCCGTTCGGCGGCCGCCGCGTCACCCGCAACGCCCGCAATCAGCAGCGCGGTCGCGAGCACGGCCGATTTCCAGCCCTTGCGCGCCGGCTTAGACAGCCGCTTCAGACCTGAACGGAGAGCAAGACGCATGAGCGAACCTTCCTGGTCCCGGAGCCGGTCCCGGCCGCCGGCCTGGACCTGCGACGACGGAAACGTCCGATTCGAAAACCGCTGGGTGACGGTGATCGAACACGAGGCCACCGCCCCCACCGGACTACAAACGCAGTACACCGTGCTTCGCTTCAAGCGTTTCGCGGTCGGCGTGCTGCCGCTGCACGAAGATGGGACCGTGAGCCTCGTCTGCCAACACCGGTTTCCTCTCGACGAGTGGACCTGGGAGATACCCGAGGGTGGCGTGCTGCGGGGGGACGACGCCATCGAGGGTGCGAGGCGGGAGTTGCGCGAGGAAACGGGACTGGCGGCGGGGCAGTGGCGCGAGGTCCTTAAGCTCCAGCTCAGCAATGCCGTCACCGACGAGGTTGGCCACTGTTTCGTGGCGTGGGACCTGACCGAAGGTGAAACCGAACTCGACGAAACGGAATCGGTTGACGTGCTGCGCGTGCCGTTCCGCGACCTTCTGTCCGCAGTCCGGTCGAGGCAGATTGAGGACGCCATGACCGTAGCGACGACCTTGTGCGCCTACCATATGGCTCGCGAAGGCGAACTTCCGGCCGAACTGGCCAACGCCATGCTAGGCTGATGAAAGGCGGAGGAAGCATGAGCCGGAAACTCGAAGTGGTCTCGCCGCAGACCGGGGTCTGGGGCGCGCTGGTGCAGGAGGCCGAAGCGGTCGCCCGGCAGGAGCCGGCCCTTGCGTCGATGCTGAATGCCGTGATCCTGAGGCATGACGGGCTGGCGTCCGCCCTGTCGTTCCAGTTGGCCCGCAAGATCGGCGAAGAGGGTGTCAGCGCCCTGACGGCGCGGGAATTCTGCGCCGAAGCCTATGCCGCCGATCCATCCATCGTCGCCTCCGCCGAAGCCGATCTGGCGGCGGTGATGGAGCGCGACCCCGCAGCCCGCGGTCACCTGCAGCCCTTCCTGTTCTACAAGGGGTTTCTCGCGCTTCAGGTCTATCGCGTGGCGCACTGGCTCTGGTCGCGCGGCCGCGAGATGATGGCGCTCCACCTGCAGAGCCGCTGCTCGGAACTCTTCCAGGTCGACATCCATCCAGCCGCGCGTATCGGCGCCGGGATCTTTGTCGATCACGCGACCGGCGTGGTGATCGGCGAGACCGCCGTGGTGGGCGATGACGTGTCCATGCTGCATGGGGTCACCCTGGGCGGGACGGGGGCCGAACGGGGCGACCGTCATCCCAAGATCGGCCGCGGCGTGCTTCTCGGCGCGGGCGCGAAGGTGTTGGGGAACATCGCGATCGGCGACTACGCCAAGGTGGCTTCGGGATCGGTGGTGCTGAAGCCGGTGCCCGCTCACTGCACCGCCGCCGGCGTGCCTGCCCGTCTGGTCAACTGCAAGCCGTCGGAGGAGCCGGCGCGGACCATGGACCATACCGTGCCGGACATCCTGGATTACGTGATCTGACGCGGCTGCGCGCCCGTCAGGCTTGATAGTCGGACCGCATCCGGCCTAGACCCGGTCCGCAGACGCGAGGTCAGACGTGAACGAAACCGATATCCGCAAGATCGAGGCGCACCTGAAGCGCACCTTCGGCTCGCCCAATCTCGTGCTGAAGCCGCGCCCGAAACAGAAGGACTCCGCCGAGGTCTACGTCGGCGAGGAATTCATCGGCGTCGTCTTCCAGGACGAGGACGAGGACGGTTCCTTCATGTTCGAGATGGCGATCCTGGCCGAAGATCTCGAGTAGGCTTCGGGACACGCCAACGAAAAACGCCGCGGCCCTCCGGTCGCGGCGTTTCAGTTTGTGAACAGGGTGGTTTCAGATCACCCCCAGCATGCTGGCCACGAGCGGATGGCGCACGATGTCCGCGTCGCCCAGCCGCACCACCGAGATGTCCCCGACCGCCTCCAGCTTCGTAGCGATGTCCGCCAGCCCGGAGACGCCCGGCAGCAGGTCGGACTGGTGGGGGTCGCCGGTCACGACCATCGTCGAGTGCCAGCCCAGGCGCGTCAGCAGCATCTTGAGCTGCACGTAGGTGCAGTTCTGGGCCTCGTCGATGACGACGAAGGCGTTGTTGAGCGTCCGCCCTCGCATGTAGCCAACCGGGGCGATCTCGATCAGCCCCTCGCTCATCAGCGCCTTGACCCGCTTCATCGACAGCCGGTCGGACAGGGCGTCGTAGAGCGGCCGCAGGTAGGGCGCCAGCTTGTCTTCCATGTCGCCCGGCAAATAGCCGATCGACTCGCCGGCCTCGACGGCGGGCCGGGAAAGGACGATCCGCCCGACCTTGCCGGCCTCCAGCGCTTCCACGGCCTTGGCGATGGCCAGGTAGGTCTTCCCGGTGCCCGCCGGGCCGAGCGCCATGACCAGGCTGTAGGCGTCGATCGCTTCCAGCAGGCGTCCCTGCATCTCGGATTTCGGTTTGATGGTCTTCAGGTAGGACTGGGTGCGTTCCTCCTCCTGCCGCCCCAGCGGGCTCCAGCCACGCTCTACCGGCAGCCTGCGGACCTTGCTGTCCTCGGCGTACTCGCCGGCGTTGAAATTTTCACGAGCCTGACGCTTGAGCGCACGCTTGGTCATGAACAGCCTCCACTGGGGCATGAAAAAAGGGCGAGACCGGTCAGGTCACGCCCTCGACAAGGGTTGGGACGGTTATCGATGGATGCGAGTGAGCCCGGCGGCTCCGCGGCCGGTAATGCCTGGTTCGACGAAGACGCTGTTCGCGCCACTCCGCACCCCGCTGCAGCCGGAACAGGACGTCCCGGGTCCGATCCGAAGGCGATTTCGCGCTTTCGAATCGCTTCACTAGAATGATCGTAACGTGGTTTCCGATCCGTTAAACGTCGGAGTTCCCAAGTTTTGAAGGTATTGTGACGATGATCTACACTTTGGGTGACAAGACACCGCAGACGCCATCAGCGGGCGAATACTGGATCGCGCCCGGAGCCACCGTCATAGGGGACGTGATTCTGAAAAGGAACGCCAGTGTCTGGTTTGCCGCAGTCCTGCGCGGCGACAACGATCCCATCGTCATCGGGGAGAACACCAACATACAGGACGGAAGCGTCCTGCACTCGGACCCTGGCGCGCCCCTCATCATCGGCCGCGACGTCACCGTGGGCCACATGGCCATGCTCCACAGCTGCGAGATCGGTGACAACAGCCTGATCGGCATCGGGGCGGTGATCCTCAGCCGGGCGCGCATCGGCAGGAACTGCCTCATCGGCGCCCGCACCCTGATTCCCGAGGGGAAGGAGATTCCCGACAACAGCCTGGTCGTCGGCGCGCCGGGCAAGGTCGTGCGTCAGCTCACCGACGACCAGGTCGCGTTTCTGACCGCCTCCGCCGAGCACTACGTCCAGAACTGGAAACGCTACGTCTGCGACATGCGGCCGGCGGACGCCTAGGCGATCCGCAGACCGTCGACCGCAGCCAGCTTGAGATGTGACACCCGACCCTCGCTGGTCATCGGCAGGCGGGCCTGGAGCTCCACGACGGGCTTGCCGGCGAGCCGTGCGACGAGGCTGGTCGGCTGATAGAGGCCCAGGAGTCTCTCCGGTCGCCCGTCCTCTCCGGCCAGGGGCGCGAGAAGAATCTCCATCTGCACCACGCGATCGTCTTCACTGAAGCCCTCTGCCTCCAGGACTACCGGTTCCGGGCTGTTCAGAACGACCAGGGAAGCCTGGGTGACGACCCGCCGGCCCCCATCGGAGAAGAGGTCCTGGAAGTCGACGCCTTTCAGGGGCCGGCCATGCAGATCGATCAGGAACTCACCGGCCAGGCGCACCGGCAGCGCGCCGGACGCGAACTCGAGCATGAAGACCTGCGGCAGCAGTTCAGCGACCATGGCAGGGTCGAAGGCGCGGCGCAGCGGGGCGCGGTCGTCCACCTTCAGGGACGTCCAGTAGCCGATCAGCCGCTCTGTGTTGGAATGAAACATTCTTCCACCCTCTGGCCCCGGAGAGGCAAGAAGCCGGCCTTGTGTCGGCGCGGCATCGATTCGCCCTCGAAAACCGCCGCCAGCGAAACGTTTTCGGAACGATTCTTGCTTGTAATGGAGCCTCATTCCGAGGAGCCGTCCCATGCTCGCACGGTGGAACATCTGGTTTGCAGCCTTCGCCGCCCTGGTCCTGTTCGGCGCCTATGCCGGACCGGCCGCGGCGCAGTGCTGTGCGCCCCCGCCACCCTGTTGCCAACCGCCGCCCCCGCCGCCGCCGCCCACCCCCAATCCGTGCTGCACGGGCGGGGGGCACACCGTGCGGGTGCCGGGCGTCAATGTCGTCGTCCAGCAACCGGTGATCGCAGTCGCTGGCGCAGGCGCAGTCGCTGGGTCCAGCGCCTCGGCGGGCGCGACCGTCTTCTTCGGCGGCGGCTCGTCCTGGTACGTCGAGCAGGAAACGCCCACCCTGATCCAGGGCCTGCAGGTCGAAACCGGCGAAGCCCTCATGCGCCGCGTCTCCTTCACGGCGACCCGCAAGGTCATGAAGCGGGTCGTGATCCAGGCCGTCTGCATCGACGATCGCGGCCTGCCTCACCCGGCGGCGCAGGTGCGTCCCGACCGCGACGTGGGCGATGACTATGAGGGCGAACTCTACCGGTGCGTCGCGGGCTCGCGCCTGCAGATCACCATCGCCGAATACCTCGACCGTATCGCCTTCGAGGGCGGCGAGTTGATGGAATGCGCCAAGGGCGAGGCCCTGTGGCACGGCCGCGGCGGCATGCTGCAATGCCGGCCCCAGAAGCGCGAGCGCGACTGCAACGAACGGAGCCTGCTGCGCCGTTACGGGGCCGGGGTGAAGGTCCTCACAATGATGCGCGAGGAAACGTACACCGATTGGCGCGAGGAAGAGGTGACGGAAACCCGTGCGTCGTCGATGAGCATCGTGCTCGACGGGGGCGTCGGCGGCATCATTCACTGAACGACCGCTTCAGCGCACGTTCAGGCGCGCGAGCTAAATTTGGACCGTCGACTCCGTCGACATTGTCCTGAGTGCAAGACCTGCCCCGGCGCCTCCCGCGCCGGGGCTTTTTCTTACTTTCCCGCAGCGGGCGTGATCACCAGCTTCCAGGCGGTCTCGTCTTTCAGGTACCGGCGTGCGGCCTCCTGGACCTCTGCCGCGGTGATGCGCTCCAGCCCCGGGACCGACGCGCGGATCGCGTCGAGGCGGCGAGGATCCGTCTGTCCCTCCGACAGGGCGTTCAGCCAGTACTCGTTCGTCGCCTGGGACCGGGTGATCGTTTCGACCCGCGGCCGGCGCGCCCGTTCGAGCTCGTCGTCCGTGATCGGTCGGCCGCGCAGGTCGCGGGCGATTTCCGACGCGGTCGCGAAGAACCCGGCGAG
Source organism: Pseudomonadota bacterium (assembly GCA_023432855.1). Taxonomy (GTDB): domain Bacteria; phylum Pseudomonadota; class Alphaproteobacteria; order Caulobacterales; family Caulobacteraceae; genus JAEZEZ01. Next base: position 103,628 of record JAEZEZ010000007.1, read on the forward strand.
CTTGTCGGGCGGCGCCTGCACCGAGGCGGCGACATAGCCGTAGCCGGGGAAGGCCCAGCCTGCTTCCAGCCGCGTGTTCGGTGAGTAGGTCACGCCCTGCTTTTCCCGAAGTTCGTCCACGAGTCTCAGCCGCAGCACCTGCTCGAGCAGCCGCAGTCGCCGCGCTTCCTGAGGATTGCCCGCGAAGTCGATCCCCGGCCAGGCGATGAAGGCCATGGCCTGATCCTCCCGGCCATTGTGCGACAGGCGGACAGGTTCACCACCGCCGGCCGGAAACCGGAGCACGTTTCCGCCGGGCGCCGGTGTGGCGGTCGGACGACGAGCGGGCAGGGCGCCGAAAGTCGCCGCCACCTGTTCGACGGCCTCGTCGACCGAAATGTCGCCAACGACGATGACCTCGACCGGATCACGCGACATTGGCTCCTGCAGCAGGGTCTTGAGCGCCTCCAGCCGGGCTGTCTGGAACTGCTCCCTGGTGGGGAACCGCCAGCGCGGATCGCCGGACCTCAGCAGCGCCTCGGCGTCGCGCGAGAAAACGCCGGACGGCGTCGATTCAAGCTGCGCCAGCAGCGTCGTGCCGAAGGCGCGCATGCGTTCGAAGGGTTCGGGGCGCCAGCCTGGGTCGGTGAGATAGGCGGCCAGGACCTGCAGTTGGCGCTCGAAGTCCTGGGGTCGCGTTCGACCGGACAGAACGAACGCGTCCTCGTCCACGCCGAGCGACGCGCCGTAGACGGTGGACGCGAGGACCTGTTCGACCTCCTCGGCGGTCAGCTTGCCGAGACCGCCTTCGATATACTGAAGTCCGGCGGCCCACATCAGCGTCGGTCGGTCCGCCGGAAGGTCCAGGTAGCCATCGCCCACGCGCACCGCCACCAGGATCTGATCCTCGCGGAACTTGGTGGGCTTAACGGTCAGGCGGACGCCGTTTTCGTAACGGACGAACACCGTGTCGAGGTCCAGCACCTCACGGGTCTCGGCGACCTTGCCCGGGGTTCCGAAGTCGTCATAGGGCCACGGCTTCACCACGATGGCGGGAGGCGCGCTCACCGCCGCCTGCCGGCTCTGCTCGAGGGCGGCGAGCACCGCCTGTTCGCCGCCTTCGACCGCGACGGGGCTCGTAACGAACACGAGGGGACCCTCGCCGGTGAACTGGGCCTTGAGCTCGGCAGATACTGTGGCCGCAGACAGCCCCTCGACCGCCTCCTCGAACAGGGCGAGATCGAAGGCCTCGGCGGTGAACACCTCGTCGTCGCCCATCGCATTGGCGATGCCTTCGGCCAGCGCGGGGGTGCGGCGGGTCGATGCGCCCGCGACCGCAGCCTCCATTGCGGCCCGGTACTCGGCGATCTCCCGGTCCAGCTCAGGCTGCTGAACGCCCCACTGGGTGATCCGCCGCTTTTCCTGCTCGGCCGCCGCGAGGTTCTGGCGCCACTGGCCGGGTTCGCCGTTGACCGAGAGTACGGTCAGGTCCGCCGCGTCCACGTCGGTATAACGATAGGCTCCCGCCCCGATGAACGGCGGGTTGGCGGAGCGCGCCAGGCTTTCGAGGCGCCTGTTGAGCACGGCGAAGCCAAGCTGGCGTACGATCTGGCGTTTGCGCCGAGCCTGCGTGTCGGGGGCCAGATCGGGCGGGTTCACCCAGGCGATCTGCACCGAGGCGGCGCCGCCCGGCTCGACGACGACGCGCGCTTCGGACGCGCGCTCGGCGATCGGCCCGACCACGGGCTCGGGCGCAGTCGTTCCGGCGGCTCTCCAGTCCCCGAATCGTCCGCGGATTCGGGCTTCCATGTCCTCGAGGTCAAAGTCTCCGACAGCGACAAGGATCGTGCGCTCGGGGCGGTACCAGGCGCGATAGTAGGCGAGGAACTCCGACTGGGGCGCCGTGCGCAGCACTTCGGTGGAGCCGATGGGGAAGCGCTCCGGAGGAAGCTGCCCCTTCAGGAAGAAGCGATAGCGTTCCTGCAGGATGCGGTAGCCGGGCGAATTGCGGGTGCGCTCCTCGCTGAGCACCACGCCGCGCTCCCGCTCGATCGCTTCAGGATCGAGCAGCATGGAGCCAACCGCCTCGCGCAGCAGCATGACGCCCGTGTCGAGGGTGGCCTCGTCGGACTTCGGCAGGTCCAGCTTGTAGACCGTCTGGTCGAAGCCAGTGGACGCATTGGTGTCCGGCCCGAAGGCCAGTCCGGCGCGCTCGAGGATCCGCACCATTTCGCCTTCGGGCACATTCGTCGAACCATTGAAGGCCATGTGCTCGATGAAATGGGCGAGGCCCCGCTGGGCGTCGGTTTCCATCAGCGATCCCGCGTCGATCCGCAGTCGCAGGGAGGTCTGACCCGGCGGCGTCGCATTGCGCATGAGGGCATAGCGCATCCCGTTGGGCAGGACGCCGAAGCGCACGGAGGGGTCCGGCGGCAGGTCCGTGGCCGCAACCGGCGAGGCCGCGGCCTGGACCGCCGGAGTCGCCGGCGCCGCCGCCGGCGGCGTCGTCGTCTCACGTCCCGGCAGAAGCGAGCCGAGTGCGCCGGCTGCGCGCCTGGGCGCCTCGGCCACCTTGTCGACGGTGGCGCAGGCGGCGAGCGCAGCGACGGCCAGCACCCCGGCGAGGGCGCGCTTCAGATCGGGCATGGGCGGAAATCCTCGGCTCAAGGGCGCGAGGGTGACCGCCTAACCCGACGAAGACAAGGCGAGGATCGCAGCTGGCGTCAGCCGCCCGGGGATGTGACCCAGAAGCTGGCGCTGTTGCCGACGGCGGTCGAGGTTCCGACGATCGACCGCGCTGAACCGGTAACCGTCACGGCCGAGGTTGAGGAGACGCCCCCGGTGTTCACCTGTGTGGAGTTGGCGATGAGCCTTCCCTGGCATTCGGAACAGGCGTAGCCGGTCACGGCGTTGCCCATGGCGACCGAGCTCGAATAGGCATCGTAGCCGGCGTTGCCGTTGAATACGGACACGGCCTCCACGCCGCCGGAATTGAACTGGCTGTTGTCGACCTCGACGTACTGGCCAGCGTTGCCCGCCAGGACCGAGTTGCCGACGCCGTAGGCCTGGGACGACGCGAGGCCGAAGTCGTATGCCTCGACCACGGCGTCGGAATAGACCAGGCCGGTGTTCGACTGGGTCGTCTCGACCTCCAGCGCCCCGTCCTCGTTGGTCAGGGCGACGTTGTTCGCCACCGCGGCCGTCGAGCCCTGGATTTCCCAGGCGTTGCCGGCCGCGACATAGGTCGATGCCTGGGTCCGGGGCCCGCTCATGGTCTGGTCGACCGTCACCGCCTGGGTCGTTCCGGAGAAGCCGGCGGATGAGACGTTGTTGGTCGTGGCCGCGGCCGAGAACACCGCGCCGTCGGGAATGTACTGCACGACGGCCTCGACGTCGGCCTGGGTGAGCGCGGCGCTGGACTGGGTCACCGACATCGCCGCCGTGCCGCCATCCGAGAGGCCGAAGGCCTGGGAGTTGGCGATGGCCGTCGCGCTGATGGCTCCCCCGGCGGGCATGCTTCCCAGCGGGGCAGAAACATCAGTGCGGGCGGTGATCTCGACCGCGCCCACGGTTTGCGTGACGTCGGCGGTCATGTCGGCGCCGTAGGCGCCGGCGTCGCCCGTGTTGCCGACCGCTTCGGTGAGCAGGGTGACCGGCGCCCCGGCGGAGCCGTCGGCCGTCAGGGTGGTCACGGCCGTGGCGTCGCCCTGCATGGACTGGCTGGACGTGAGGCTGAGAGAGCCCTCCACCGCGCCCGACAGGCTGTTGCCCGTGGCCGTGGTCACCGCCGTCGTCTGTTCCTCGACCTCGACGACGTCCAGGGTCTGGCTGGCGAAGACGTCGCCCAGCTGGACCTGATCGTTGAGGACGATCGTTTCCTGGGCGTGGCTAGTAGCGGCTGCGACGAACGTCGCGGTCGCGGCGATCGTGCCAGCGAGAAGGCTCTTCGCGCGTACGGCCATTGTTATCTCCCACCGTGTCGTAGGCCGGCACGAAGGCGCCGGTGGCGCCCGCCGTGCTCAGCGGATCGGACGCCGCGTCCAGACAGATCTGCGGACCCGGCGCGCCGTAGAGGTTGGCCATCATTTCCAGCACGCCGCGCTCGACCACTGCACGCACGGCGAGCTGGATGGGCTCGAGCCCACCTTCGCCCACAGAGATGTCGAAGACGTTGCCGTTCCAGAAGTCGAAGACCCCCGCGGAGATTTCCCGGCCGATGATCTGCTTCTGGTAGGAGACGACGTCGACCACCTCGAGGCTGCGGGTTTCGACCAGGCGAAGGTCCAGCCCGATGTTCATGACGAACAGGCGTCCGCGCAGGATGCCCTTGCCGCCGGTCGTGCTGGGGTCACCCCCGGCTGCGTCGCCGCCGATGGAACGGATGTTGTAGTTCAGCTCGGTGATGCCGCCGACGAGGTAGAAGTCCGAACCCGGCACCTGCCCCGCGACGATGCGGCGATAGGGTGCGGGTTCGCCGTCGGCCGCGGCCGGGCCGTCCGAGACCAGCTTGTTGTTGGCGTACTTCAGCTCCAGCTCGGACACCGAGGTGTCATAGCGCTCGACGAGCCGCGCGCCGGACTTGGCCAGCGCCGAGATCGCCATGAGTGAGGCGCCCTGGGTGATCTTGCGGCCGCCTTCGGCCTCTTCCTTGCCGGTGTAGTCCGAGATGCGCCCAACCGCGATGCGCGGGGAGGGCAGGTTGCCCCGCCGCGCCCAGTCGCCCATGCACACGAGCGCCGCGGAATAGGGCGTCGGGTTCGCAGTCACCGGCGCGTTGCCGATCGGATCGGCATAGCGCCCATTCGGCGCCGCGACGGGCGTCACGCACCCACCGAGGGTCATCGCCACGGCGGCCGTGGCCAGGGCTAGGCGGCGCACGCTGCGTGCGCGGGCCTTAGGGGTTCCCGTCGTCATCGAGATCGACCTGTCCGTTGAGATCCGTGACCGCGGTCACGTCACCTGTGTTGATCTGGGTGGAGTCGACGATCACCGTGTTCCAGTTGCCCTGGGTGATGACGACGAGGTTGTTGCCGATGGCGGTGGAGCCGCCGACCTGGCCGAAGCCTGCTCCGGCGCCGCTGAAGGCCGCACCGAAGGCGGAGGAGCGGGCATAGGCGCTGCTGGCTGCTCCGGTCTGAATCACGCCATCGACGACGAGGCGGTTGCCATTCGCATCGCGGGTGTTCGGATCCACCGGGCGGCTCTCGTCGCCCGGATTGCGCCCGTAGCCGGCGTTGTAGGAGGACGAGGTCGCTGACATCGACTGCGCCTGCGCGGCGTCGGCCGACGCGACGGCGGATGCGATCGCCAGGGCTACGGCCAGCTTCGGCATGGTCATTTGCGCTCCCCCTCAGGGTGAATCTTCACCCTGCTTTGCAAGCAATGGACGTGCCAAAGTCGAACAGGGTTCTTAAGAACCACTTGAGATTCGGCGGATCGCTCGCATTTCAGGCGAACCTGAACGCCGAATGGTGCGCTTAGGGTTAACGTGCCCGGCTGGGCGGAGGGCGGAATTGGCGCGAACGTCAGACAGGGAGCCGGTGTTGAACGCGCCGTGGCCGGCGGTCGTGCTCGCCGCGGCGATCCTCGTCGCCTTCGCGCTGCAGATGCAGTTCGACTCGGACGCCCTCGTCATCCGGCACGGCCTGATCCCCTATCTCGTGGAGCAGGGGGAGTTCGCCTCCCTCCTGACATCCATGTTCCTGCACGGGAGCTGGACGCACGCACTGGTCAATGCCGCCGCCGCCCTGGCGTTCGGCGTGCCGGTCGCCCGCCTGATGGGAGAGCACTGGCGTCACGCCGTGGCGTTCTTCCTCTTCTATATCGTGTGCGGGGTCGCCGCGGGCGGCCTCTATGTCCTCGTCCACCCGGGTTCGGAGGCCGTGCTGATCGGCGCTTCGGGCGCAGTGTCGGCCCTGATGGGCGCGGCCGCGCGGCTGCTCTATACAAAGGGCATCCTCGGGCCGGTCCTGAGCCGGACGGTTTTCGCGTTCGGCGCCGCCATGGTGGGCATCAACCTGCTGATCGCCTTCCTGGGCACGGCGCCGGGGGCCGGCGGCGCGCCGGTCGCCTGGGACGTGCACCTGTTCGGCTTCTTCATCGGCCTGCTGGTGATCGGGCCGTGGGCGGCCCTGTTCGGCCGTCGCTCGATCGCCGAAGTGGCCCGTGAACCTCTGGACGCCCCGGCTCCTTCGGACAGACGCGGCGGGCCCTGGGGTAGCGGTCCGGCAGGCGAGTCGCCTCGGGACCCGTCGCCGCCATCGGATCCGGACCGGGCGACCTGAGCGGGCGCATTTGATTCCTGTCGTCGTTTCGGCGAACCTGTTCATCCTGAAGGGGTTGGCCTCACGGAGGCGACGATGCTCGTTGCGCAGATTCTCAAGGACAAGGGCGACCAGGTCTTCACCTGTGCGCCGGCTGACACGGTGGCGGAGGCGGCGCGCGCGCTGCACGAGCGACGGGTAGGCGCCATGGTGGTGTGCGAAGGCGACCGGGTCGTCGGGATCCTGTCCGAGCGCGACATCGTCAGCGGCGTGGCCCGGGACGGGCACGCCGCCCTGGACCGCCCGGTCTCGACCTACATGACGGCCGACGTCGTCTTCGCGAAGCCCTCGGAAGCGGTCGACGCCCTCATGGGGCGCATGACGGACCGGCGAATCCGGCACCTGCCGGTCCTGAACGAAGAGCGCCTGTCGGGGATCGTCTCCATCGGTGACGTGGTGAAGTGCAAGATCGCCGAGACCGAGCAGGAAGCGGAAACCCTCAAGGCCTACATCGTTTCCGGCTGACCGAGCGAGCGGCGTTCGAAACAAATTCGGCGGATTCCGAAAACGGCGCTTGCCACCCCCGGATCGTCCCCCTATATCGGCGCCTCGGTCGGGGGCGGGAACATCCCGGTGCGACACAAGAGCTTGAAAAAGCACTTGAAATCGCGACGAGAGGTTCCCATATCCGATCGAGCAACCGGGTCGTCCGGGGTTTCGCGGAGCAGCCGCTCCTGAAACGCCTGACGGCCTTTTTCCTGCGGCGCCGGGTCACTGGCGAGGTTGGAAAAAAGCTTGAAAGAGCCGGTTGACTAGCGGGGTCGCTGTCCCTAGATAGCGCCCCTGCTCGGGGCGGGACCCGGACGACGGATCGGAGGCGATTATGTCTCTTGATAAGTCGACAGGGTCTCGGTATCATCCCCGGCCTCAATCGAATCGTTCGGGCCCTGTAGGGTCGCACCTCGCGGCCCCGGACGACTTTTGCGCTCTGAACTCCGGTTCGCCGGTCGAGCGAAAAAGGTCGAAAGAGGCGATTGACACGGAGTTCGGCTCTCTCTAGATAGCCGCCTCCCCGCGCCGCCGGCGGTTCCGGCGGGGTTCACCCAGGTGGGCCACGGTCTTTGACATTGTTGATCTGGAAAGAGAAACGCAGGCGGCGGCGTTCTTGCGGTGAGAGCAAGTCTCACCATTAGACGTCGACGAATGCGGTCTCTTGAAGAAGACACCATGAATGCCGGCTCCAAGGTTTCGACCTGGGCGTCGGCTGAAGTGGGAACTCGTCAAGAAACTATGCAAACCAGAACGCAGTGAGGTCCTTCGGGATCTCGATGATCTGGAGTCAATGTCAACTCAACCTGAGAGTTTGATCCTGGCTCAGAGCGAACGCTGGCGGCAGGCCTAACACATGCAAGTCGAGCGCCCAGCAATGGGAGCGGCAGACGGGATAGTAACACGTGGGAACGTACCTTTCAGTTCGGAACAACCAAGGGAAACTTTGGCTAATACCGGATACGCCCGTAAGGGGAAAGATTTATCGCTGAAAGATCGGCCCGCGTCTGATTAGCTAGTTGGTGAGGTAATGGCTCACCAAGGCGACGATCAGTAGCTGGTCTGAGAGGATGATCAGCATCACTGGGACTGAGACACGGCCCAGACTCCTACGGGAGGCAGCAGTGGGGAATATTGGACAATGGGCGCAAGCCTGATCCAGCCATGCCGCGTGAGTGATGAAGGCCTTAGGGTTGTAAAGCTCTTTC